>JAHFAI010000064.1 GCA_023250635.1 Deltaproteobacteria bacterium
GTGCCTGTTGTAGCTGATCAAAAAACGGGGAGAAATGAATTATGCCCTTGTGGTAGCTTTAGGAAATATAAAAAGTGCTGTAGCTTGGTTAGAAGCTAAGAACTCGCCACTCTCCAGTATGTATGGTTTTCATTGATAAAAGAGAAAGATAAAAATGGGCAGCTAAAATTTTTATACGACAGATTGCCAGTAGTTAAAGCCGACGATTTCGATGAAATCCAGTCGATACGAAGAGAAATTCAAGATGAAATAGACTCCTACGCCAAATATTAAGTGATTTGAATATCGATGGTGTGCATGAGGTTTTAAGGATTTTTCTGCTGCTTAGGTAGTCCATAATAGATAAGCCGTAGATCTTCTGATTTGCTGATATTATCAATCAAAATCTTATGCGCCGCTTGGGCGAAGTGACGAGAAGCTTCGATTTTGCTTGCTTGCAGAGCTTTTTGTTCTTTGATCAGCACTGGATGTTTCTCAATTAGGTCAAAATATTTTTTAAGATCCGCATCGCTGAGAGTATCGTAGCAAGCTAGTGCATCTTTGATTAGGGATTGCTTGTATTTTGGTTCGTCTGCCTTGCTTTTTGCCTTATCTTCCATTGATAAGGCAATAGTTGTTCCCTGAAAATAAATTTCAGCGATTAAATTTTGTTGTTGAATAAAAGCATCAGCCTCACCCAAGATATGCTCTATTTTTTCTATGAGAGCAATTCGCTGCGGAGATTGTTCTACTGCCAAAAGCTGTTCATACTCTTTGCGGTTTTCTCGGTCGCCAATATCTTCGGTACGTTGGGTAAAGTAGTGGCTTTTTGTCTCTTCGACACGGCTAACTATGTTGTCGTGGTGAAGCCTTGCTAAGATTTGCAGCTCTTCAAGAGAGAAGCCTTTTTTAAGTGCCTCGCTAAAATTTGCTCTGACGTCATTCTCTAAGGAATTGATGAGTAGCTTAGTGGCTTTTTCCGATGATACGCCTAGAGTTTTAAAAGCAGGCTCAAAGAGTAAAAACGCAGAGATTTTGCCGAAGAAAAAAGTTTCTTTGCTGATCAACTCTTGTTTTTGTTGGTCGATAAAATTCGCAACCAATTTATTTTTGATGGAACCATCATCTAATGGATTATTGTTAGGAAGAATTCTAGAATCGTGCTGCTTTAGACCATCACCATCACCATCATTTTTTGCAAAAATTATATCGTGGTCCTGGTTGAGAATTTTTTGGCTTGCTTCATGTGGCGAGGCGTCTGCCATTTCTGCCTGAGGTTTTTGTACGTGGCATTTGTAGGCAAACCATAAGCATAAGGCTATTAAACCCAGTCCAGTAATAAAAGTAAAAAAATGATGCATTCGGTTAACTAAAATGTTGGCACCCTCTTCTAAAGCGCTTCTTGCGCATCGATGGCAAGATCTATATTCACCAAAGCTGCCCGTCTTTTAGGGCTGAAGCTTGGTGGATCTAGTACCATAAATCCCCTGAGCAAAGCTCGGCTATTTTTTTTGGGGGGCACCTATTACTACTCAATAAATATTAGACCTCCTTTCAAAGGCTATAAATATAACATGTTGTTATTATATAATAATAATCCATTGCCGTTACGTGGTCATAATAATTCACTTGATTGTAAAAATATTTAATTGTATTTTTTAATTAAATATTTTACTTTTTTGAGAGCTAGGATGAGGAAAAATGCCAGGGAGGTGTGCCAATCACTGCGGGCAGGGAACTTCATCTTCTCGGTCCATGCCGCTTCCCGCTCCGAGGAGCGTTTAATCTCATGGGAAGACATTAAACAAATTGCAACATCTGCCCACACGGTAGCCTCCCGCGAAGATGGCTCATTCAAAGTCGTTGGCTTCGATCTTGAAGACCTAGAGACCATTGTTTTTTGCCGCTTTCTCGATCGACCACGGGTTTTAATCATCACCGTAATTTAGGAAATATCGACAATGGATAATAAAAAAATTCACTATACGATTTGTGGCCTTTCTTACGTGTATGTGGATGTCCCTGTGGGTAAAGACCAGCATGGCACTGAATATATCGACGTTCCCGTCGAAGTATTGGAAAAAGCCATTGCCGCTGCTTTGATCGAGGCAAAAGTCCCACTGCGAGGCCGTGAGGTCATGTTTTTACGCAAAGCTCTCGCTATGAACCGCAATGACTGGGCAAAGCTGCTTGACGTAACGGCATCGGCTATCTTGAGCTGGGAGAAGGACAAGGATAAGCGACTGTCGCGCATTAACGAGATAGCCATAAGGGCCTTGTGTTCAGAGAAACTGGGGGTTCATCTACGGGGTAATCTTGCAGACCTGATGAGCGTTGACAGCTATCCAGAGGTACTGCTGGTTTCGACGCCAAAAGCTGCTTAATCCTCGCCTTTCGGGGGACACACACGAATGGCGCTTCCTTAAGCGCTGGCTCGATGAAGGCCGAGATATCTAGCTCAGCAAGGGTGGTTTTTCCCGCCGGCAAAGCCTGCAGCCCCTGTGCGATGAAGATGCAGGAACATCAGCAAGCGCGGCAGGCCAGTGGCAGTGCCCGTCATCAGCAAAACCTCCTTCGCCGTCATGAGTTCATCCTCAAGCAGCAGCGGAAACATCCTTAAAGTTTTTCTCTTTTTGGTCGATTAAATTTAAGATAAAGATTTTATTGTTAAAAAACGGGAGACTCCATGCCCAAGCTGGAGACATTGCTGTTATTAAGCGGGGTTTTTGTCATCTCACTCCATTGTATCGCTCCCCCACAGCGGCGTGTTCTAAGTCGGGGGAAAAAAGCATCCTCCTCAACTGCAGCTACTGCATCCGGTGCTTTCGCTCAGTGCAGTGATACAGCGAGCCTGTCACCAGCTGAAGCAGCCGCCTGCGCAGCCATGGAAAGCGCCGGCGCTCTCACCGACAACTCCTCTGCTCAGGCCACTTCGAACTTTGCCTTAGTTGAAGCCAACGCCAAACCCTTTGCTACTATTTTTCCCGGGGTTAGCGATCGATTTTTGATCGCCTCAGACAATAGTGTCTTTTATGACTATCTCCACCCTGATGGTAGCTGGGATATGGAGAGCCAAGCCGAAAAAATCAAATCTGGTGCTATTCCCAAGCCAGTTTTTTTAACCAAGAGGGATTTTTCCACCCCCAACCCTTTAAATGTTCTTTTTCCGTCACAGTGGGGAATCCTGCAAGCGCAACCAACCCGGATGAATAATGGTCTGATCTTAATGTTTTTTATCGATGTAAACAAAAACCTCAAGGTCATCTCCCAGCTCGGGAAGGGAACAGGACTTTGGCAGACGATAGATCAGGCCGTGGTTCTCGATACCAACATTGAATTTATTGTCCCGCTGATCAATTCTACGGGGCAAATAGAAATAGTTTATGTAAAAAACAAGAATGATATACAGATAGTTCTTTCTCGAACTTTACTGGATGAGACCACTCTTGCTCGTGGTTTTGGCCCCGTTGATGTGTATAAAAATCTTACTAAATTATCTGATATGGCGACACTTCTACCACAGGTAAGTAGTGATATGAAAAATAGAGGGGTCATGTTGATCTCTCATAAGGCCAGTGATTTAAAAACTGCCAATACTCTGCTTGCCGGACAGCCCTCTGTAGGGCAACAAGCTTCGCCTGCTGCTGCCAACTCTTCCCCCACCTTGGGACTGCTTGGGGCGACGGTGGGAGGCTCCTACACCAATGGGCAATTTAATCAAAGTGTTTCTGGCCAAGGCTCCTTTGGACAAAGCGTAAGCAGTAGCGAGGGATGGAGTAGTCCTGCGGCTATTTGCGCTAATGTGGCCACCATCGTCATTGTCGCGGCAGTACTTTCCACTGGTCCAGTAGGTGGGATGATGATGCTCGGCATGGCTTCTGGTTTGCAATCTCCTGAAGCTCAAGATCAGGTGGGGGCTGTGGCTGCAAGTACTGCCAGCGATGAAAGTTCCCGTCGTGCTTGGCGAGCTGCAAGCGCTGCTAATGCTACTGAAAACCAGGTAATTATTGTCCCCGCCTTCGAGGCCGATGGTCAAGCGAGTACGTTCGTTGAACTAACTACTCAGGATCTGACAAATATCAATAGTCTCTGCATTACCATGCAAACAAGCATTGACCAGGGTACTCTAGCGATTGATCACCTTGCCGTTGAAAACGTGCGATTTTGCCAGGATTTTGCTGGTCTCACCATTATTAGAAGCCAAAATCAAGCAGGTATTTTACTGGGTCAGGCACAAAACAGCGGCATCCCACAGCCCGCTTTGATTTTTAAGATGACTGCTTCAGCCTATGCCCAGTATAAGCAACGTTACGGACAGACCAATCTTAGTTTTGGCTTATCTCCTGCGCAAGCAATAGCCGCTCTCAATCTGCTAATTCCAGCTACTGGAATCTTGTTCTTTCGCGATCTTACTAGTGCAGCTACTGTAGTGATGGGAATGTATAAGGGGGTTAAATTCTTAACTCCTGATGAACACTCATTTATTGTTTCCTATCAGCATCAGCAAAGCTATGCGAATTATATTGCCAATGTTGATCAAAAAAAAGCGCTGATTCTCAATACCGATGAGACCCTTTCAGCCGCTAAAAATAACTTAACTACCGAAACCACAACCGCTCTGAATGCTGGTCCTCGTCTACCTACAGATACTGCCACCATTAGCGAAATTATGACTCAATATAGCACTTCCTTATCGGGGGGAGATCCTGCTGCGACTGATGCTATTTTGAATAAGCACTATGATGGTACTTCTCCAGGATATAAGGCCATGATGCTTACTTTAAGTGATATCCAAGCCAGAACTATGCTCATCAATGCACAGGCCGAGGAAGGAGCACAGTTAAAAGCGGCTTTTAAACGCTTGCTTCCCTCGGAAACTCCGCAATCGGAAACTCCGCAATCGAAACCTCCTACAGTAGTGGCAAATAGCAATAATCCCCCTGGAATCGGAGCGATCTCTTCCATGGGATCTTCTTTCACCTTGACGAGTACCCCTCAAGCCGGTGTCTCGGTCGATGCTGCTGCTCGCGATGCTTGCCTAGACTCAGCCCTCAAAGAGCTCGATAGCGAAGCAGCCCAGTTAGCCAAGTTGTCTCACTCCAAGTAGTTGATACCGTGCAGGTCAGGCCCGAAGTTTAGGGATGCAATTCAACTTGCTGCAAAAGATACTGAGGAGTAGTAAAGGGGTTCTGGCGATAGCAAAGCGGATGGGCTACTTTATTGGGATCCTCTTTGCAGTAATAATTTCCAGACTGACCAAGCAGATTAAACATCGGTTGCTCGCTGTCTTGGTCGCTCACTGTTCCCACTACTACTCTGCTGTTGGGATCAACAAGGAACAAGCCAGTAGCCATATGAATGAGTCCACCGGCAGGAGAGTTGTGTATTACCTCGTTGAGCACTGGTGCGACAACCCCAGTCACGGTTGTCGCCGCCTTGGCAAGATTACCGACGATATTACTATTAATCCATTTGCTCGCATCTTTAGCAAAACAGGCCCCTCCTGCTAATCCTTGACCGAGAAATTGCGTATGTGTACTATCAGCAAAGGCTTTAGCGCCATCGCACACCATTGTCAAAGCACTAGCTTGTAAGGAAAAAAGCCCCGTGATCAGGCCGATAGTCATTGCTGCACACTTTTCCATTAAGGCGGTAAAATTACCACTGCAGAGATCTTCAGCAGCTGAATGAATGCCATTAACTCCTTCGACGGCAAGCGCCGGTGATTCTACTAGCCCATTGGCTCCCCCCACGCCAGCCTCTTGTAGTTTGCTCCCCCCACTCGCATTTGGATCGGCGCTGCCATAGCCAGCAATTGCGCCGATCGCTATTGCTGCACCAACTCCCGCACCAGCTTCCTTTAAATGCGTACTGCTCGTCGAAACTTCTGAGGTATGTGCATTATTAACCCCTTTATAGGCTTTCGTCATCTCCCGGGGAGGACCGGCTTTGCCACTCAGCTGCTCCCTAGGTAGAGACTGTTCCAGGGTTTGTACTTTTACTTCTACTCCATCGACAGTTATTCTTGTCTGAGAGGAATGAAAACTGACCTCCTCAGCTGAAAGACCAGGAGATCTTTGTATTGTTTCAAATTTAATTTGTTCGTCCGTGAGATTCAGAGTTCTCGTCCCGGAACTATGGCTTACACCATGCTCTATGGTTTGCAGGCGTTCATGAGTGCTTTGGTAATTTCGCCGCATTTCTTGCAGGGTAGGTCCCTCTCCTTCGTGGGGCGGCGACAGTGTACCATCAGCTTGAACTTTAATCCCTGAGGCTTCTAATTCTACGCTCAACTCTCTTATTCGTGCTTTTTCTACCTCAACCTTACCTTGTAGACCTTCGACAACTTTGCTCTGCGTGATTAAGGAGTTCGTTGCTTGTGCTTGGACGCTAAAATGCATTGATGATTCTATTCTTGCTCTAAATTCAGGGAATCTAGGATCATTGATATCATAGGTGCTTCTAAAAAATTCATCCTCAGTTCCGGCAAGTTGCGCTTCACGATATTGTGAATAAGTAGTACTCGATTTGCCTGTACTCTCAACAGCTGTTTTTCTAGGCCCAGCATCCATAGCCTTATTTAGTTCTTGTTCTTGAAATTTCTGAGCTTTCTCAGCGTTAAGTACATCCCTTGCTTCTTGTAAAGCGTCGCCATCAAGGATGGTCTCAGGATAACTTTGACTATGCCATTCTTCATAAGCCTTAATTGTTTTCTTGGCCTTAGCAATTCTCTCTTCATCTCCGGGGTTGGGGGCAGAGGCTACGGGCTCCTCCATGGCAGAAGGAGAAGGACTGGGGAGCTGTTCGCTTGCTGGTGCTACTACGGGATCGCCTATGGGCTCAGGATTAGGATGAGGAGCAGCAGGGGTTGCTTCAACGGGTGCTCCTCCGACGAAATCGTCCGCAGTAGTAGAATGAGGACTGGAAGACTGCTCGACGGGTGCTCCTCCGGCGAAATCGTCCCCGGTAGAGTGAAGAGGACTGGAAGACTGCTCGACGGGTGCTCCTCCGACAAAATCGTCCCCGGTAGTAGGAGGACTGGGCAACTGCTCAACTGGGGGGGGGGATCCGACGGAATCGATCACGGAATCAGGGTTAGGATAAGGATCGCTGGGGCTTGCTTCAGTTGGCCCATCGACCAGTTGCAGTGTTGGCGATTCAGCCGGAAATTCCTTTAAGGTGAAGGGTATTTTGTACTTAGCAAAGGTGGCGACTAGCTGATTCATTGCTGCATTTTTATCGTAGGGCGCACAACTTTTGATCTTTTTTTGGTAGGCAGCGATGATAGATTCGAGCTTGGACATTTGCCCAGAAACTAAGCTTATTTCTGGAGATACTACCGTTTGTCGAGACTGATTTTTTATCTCTGCAGTAGTCGTATTTTGCTGAGTCATTACTGTCTGTTCAGGTTTAGAAGGCGAAAAAAAATTGCATCCACTGCTACTCAGCAGAAAGACTATCAAACTAATAACTAAAACTGGCATGCCAGCCCCCAAAAATAACCCTGCTCTTTGGGGTCGGCTTATTTGTGCTAATGCTTGAATTTTAGGCCTCGTCAGCAGAATTTGTGGGTCCAATCCGGTGTAGGTAGTGCGCCTAACGTATGTTGGATCTGTGGTGGATAAACCTAACGTATGTTGGATCTGTGGTGGATAAAACAGCAGAGTATTTGCAGCTCTCGCCGGAAAAACAGGTAACAAATCAGGTAACAAAAAAGCAGGTTGGGTGATTTTAAAAGAGATTCTAAGAAG
This sequence comes from Deltaproteobacteria bacterium, assembly GCA_023250635.1. Lineage (GTDB taxonomy): Bacteria > Bdellovibrionota_B > Oligoflexia > Oligoflexales > Bog-1112 > JAHFAI01. The sequence goes on from JAHFAI010000064.1 coordinate 7,731, forward strand.
TTACATGGTGGCGAGAGAGAGAGACTTGAACTCTCTCAGCCCCAAATCATAGAGTCCTAGAACCCCAATGTTTCCCAATTTTAACAACATCTTAACTTTCCTGCTTCGTACTTTCCCATACCGCCATATACCTCCTCAGCCCCCTAAATCGCGTTACAATCGCGTTACAAAAATTAAATCTTGTAACAAAATTCCAAGTAATATATTGTATATACAATGTTTAGAGGAGCGCTCGCGTGCTGGGCTGACAAATGACGAACGATGTCGCTTCCTACTTGAAGTTAAACAGCAACGAGTTTTGCATCTGATGAAACAAAAATCCATACAATCTCTTGAAATCGATACTGAGCATGCCAAGAAAAGCTCTTTAATCATCGCACCTTCTAAGCTGATATCAATTCGCATTCCCGATAAAGTTCTTGGGCAAATAAAAGACATGGCTGAAAGCGAAGGGCTGCGTTATCAAACCTATATTGTTAGCTTGCTAACGAAACATGTCAGAAATAATAATCGCAGTAGCAAAAATAGGGTGGATTGAGGATGAATATGTTCACCATGATTTACCGTTTTCATGCTGTTCGGCGAATGCTTGAACGGAATGTTTCTGAGGAAGATGTTTCAAGAATTCTCAAAGACGGCAAAACTATCGAAAGTTACCCGAATGATCGACCTTATCCAAGTCGACTGGTTATGGGTTATGCCAATGGTCGGCCGCTACACGTAGTATTGGCCGATAATATTGAAACGAGGGAGTCTATTATTATAACGGTGTACGAGCCTAATACGGCTTCCTGGGAAACAGATTTCGAGAAAAGGAAAAAGAAATGAAATGTGTAATTTGTAAGCACGGCGAAACTGAGCTCGGTTTTATGACTGCAACATTTGAACAGGAAAATACCACCTTAGTGTTCAAAGGGGTCCCTGCGGATATTTGTCAAATCTGTGGTGAATCCTATTTGAGTCAGGAGACAACGACAAAGCTTCTCAAGCAGGCTAAAGCTGCGGTAAGAAAGGGCTTAGAAGTGGAAGTTAGAAAATTTATTGCAGCATGATCAATATTATTACTGGCTCTTCCGCAGTTTTTGTGGGTAAGTTGTTGAGAAAGACCCGGACTGCTACCGCGCTGACCAGCGCCCTTGCAAAGAGGTGAGCGAAGGACGAAAAACGAGCTCTCCCAAAAAACACAGGTCGGGGGCTGAATTGCACGAGTTCTTGCTCTCGCCATTTCTCAAGACTCCCCGCTCTTCCACGGTAAGCCGAACTCCAATGCCCCCTTTAAGTGATTATGAGCCTGGCAGTATACTTGTAAGTTAGCGCTCTCGTGGGAACCAGCAGGTTCGAGTTCAATAGCGGGGGTTCCCACATCCGCTTCGATTTTGTATCGCTGCTTAGTGCTGCAATGCTTTTGAATTATGAGACAACTCTATTGGTTGCAAGAGGGGCAGCTTAATTCGAAGGCGATTGGAAAGTAAGGGTAGCGCCTCCTGGCATAACAGCCAAGACGCTGAAAGCCGACACGGTATTTTTCCCGTCAATATGGGGGAATTTCGTAAAGTTTGCAATGAGTCGAGTCCCATCCGCGAACTCTGTTTCCTGCACAGTCCCAGCTGAGTTTTTCCATCTGAATTGGATAAGAGCCTGATAGGCTAAGCGTTGGTGAAGCGGACGAAAGAACTCATCTAGCTTCTTCAAGTAGGGCAGACGTTTAGCGTTTGTTTCGAGACTAAGGTTAAGCAGCGGTGGCACGTTATAGAGCTGTTGCATTAACTCGGTGCTGACGCGAGCTTCCCTGAACTTTAGGCTGTCAATAGTCCAATGATGCGTGGTCACGATGCTATCATGAAACGCAGCTTGAAATAGGGGTACCCGCTTTGCTGGATCAAAGAAGAATGCCTTATACTCCGGCTTGATCGAAACCTCTTTAAAAAAGGTCTCTGGCTGGTTGCTGGGCCACCAGCGGCCGAGAAAATAGAGCGATTTATTGTCCTTGCGCATGTCTTTGTCTTGCCAGCCAAACCCCTTGCTCTGCAAGCCATGGGCAAATGAAACATAGGAATTAGCGACCGCATGCCCATCCTCCGAGCCTACTATGATGCCGAACTGTCGACCAATCCATGCTATGCCATCTTGGCGATTTTTCGCATCTTGTGCTTCGGATGTCAGCTTGAGTGGATCATAGTCATCAAAGACCATTCCCGTAGCTGCAACATCTAAAAACCAGCTGTTGTATAAGTTTGCTACTTGGATTTCCCTAACTCGCTTTTCAAGCAGGGGACGAACACACGCCTGGTTAACATACACCCCTGCTCCGCTAAATCCAGATTTTTTCTTGCCGTCCTTCATCACAATACCACAGCGCAAAAAAGCATCCTGCCCCATTTGAGCGGAGCTCCAGTCAGGTCGATCGTTGCCTTCTGGTAAGGCAGTATCGTAGGAATCGTATGGACCTATTAAATAACCCGCATTCTTTGCGGCGATGATGGCTTCAGGGTTGGCAAAGCCTGCTTCCCATTGGGGGAACCCTATCCATAGTCGCGGCAAATCTAATTTTGTAAGGGCGGCTATCATTTTGCTGGAGGCACCCTCTCCCCATTGCGAAGGATCAATAAGAGCTTTCTCTAGGCGTTTTTTCACCCATGATTTACGCGATAGGTAACTTGCTGCGGTGGATCCTGGAATCTGCTTTTTTAGAGCCTGATCCAAGCTTTCAAGTAAGATACCCTGCTCATAACGATTGTGCTTTAGCTCTTTGGAAAGCAGGGACTTGCGTCCTGAAGCATCTAAATTTGTAAATAGCCCGGGTGCAGCAGTTATTGCCTTGCATAGCTCTTCCCAGTTAATGACGTCCACAGCACTGAGGAGACGTTTGCCCCAAACATAGACGTGGCTAGCGCCGATCAATTTTTCACCGTCTTTAGCTGCGGCAAGTTTTTCCTTAAGCGATCTAAATGCTCCGTTGTCCTTTGCCCATTGACGATAGCGTTTGGCAGGCGCAAGCCAGTCGTCACCATCTAAGGCGATATTTACCTCGTAAACTCGCGAATAATCCAGTGACGTAAAATTATGGATGGCGTGGACTGCAATCCCCTTGCTGTCAGGAAGAAATGTCAATTCGTTATTGAATGGATTGGTAAACAAAATAGAGAACACGTGCTTCCCGTAGTCCAAGCCAACTACTGGTAAGCTCAGGCCTTCTGTGGTGTTAATACCAGCATATTTGTTTGTCAAAGCTGTACGCCAATGGGGGTCCATGGCTAGGATATAGCTACCTTCAGAAAGCGGCAATAGCAGGCCTTTTGCTCCTGATGGCACAGCAGGCCAGTTAATTTTACCAGCGCTCATTCGAGCAAACTGCATGATAAGCACTGAACCAGTCAAACGAGCAATGATGTTAGTGCCATCACTTCTCAGCCAACTAATATGAGAAGTGCTATCTTGCTTAAGCTGAGAGACCAAGCTTGCCTCTCTTGGCAATGAAAGCTGAAATGACACTCCATCGCTGAGTTTCGTCGATGTAGCTAAGGTAGCTGGGTCTATTTCAATCTGCCAGCTGCTATTTTTTAAGGTAACCGCTTCGGCAAAAGAGCAGGCTATGAAGAGGATAAGGATCAGAAAACGCATATTAAGTATTCCATTCAGGGTCTTGCTAGTGCTGCAGAGGGCCTAGAGATTTTTTTTCAGCGAAATCTATTAAGCTCAGCCTATCAGCTATCAGCTCAGCATCAGCTCAGCACTATCAGCCGCCGTGTTACCTCAATTTTTAGCTTTATCAGCTGAGGGATTTAAGGTGTCGATACTGTGAACAATGCTGGCTATACGGGTACGTAAATCACGAGCTTGCTTATCGATATCAAAAATCTTTGCCACCGCTAGGGCACTGCTTTGACAGTCTGAGGGAACCTCGGTGAGCGCTGCATTGTTCAAGAACTGCTGCACAAAAGTGCGAGGATCGAGACCGTCGGTTTGGCTGATATAAAACAGTAAGCTCCCCACTGCTATCACCTTAAAAGCTGTGGATGCTGTTTCGTGCTGCGCCGCAATTTTATCGTATTCTGCGGCCAATTTTTTTCCGGCTGCACCACTCATTTCATGGCCTTTGGCTTGAGCTCGATCCTTAGCTGTATCTCTGAGCATATTCGTTCTCAAAAATCCGACCCCCGCAACCGTGCTCACCGTTGCAGAAACATTCTGCGCTTCCGAGTCATTTGAGGAACCACCACCATTGTTATGAGCATTATTGCTAGTCCCCTTGCCGCTCTCCTGGCTGTTTGCCGATGAATCAGCCGAGGGAAGCACCACCATCATTTCACCGCTTTTAGCATGCAAGACCAGCTGCATATTCGGATCACAGAGATTAACCCCGAGAAGCCCCGGACCAAGAGCTAGAAATTTATCCACTACTTCAGGAGCAATAAGGCTCGTGACTCGAGTGTCATGGCACCAGGCCACATGCTCTTGGAAGGTATCTAGGGCTATATACAGATCGAGACCAAGATTTTTTATTTGGTTTTCCAGCTCAGCTTTTTTGCTCAGTAAAGTGCTGATGGTTCCTCCCCGATCATCGGGATTTGCCTCCTGCACGTATTCACGAATCAACCAGGGGCCACAGACTACCTGCCCCGTAGTATCAGTGCGCTCATAACGACAGGCCCGGACCTGCAGCTTATAAGTCCCGGCAGCAAGTCCTGGTATCACAAATGATTTGCTGGGACTCGTCCCCTTGGGACAGGTGAGCTCATCGGCACAGGCTTGGTATTCAAAATAATCTGCGGGCTGGGAGAAATCGATGGTCCCCAAGGGCATCTTTAGCCCCTGATAAGTATTGGTATTCACCAGCAAATTATCTATTGTCAAGCTGGGGTCGATGGGTGCCTGGTGGGCAGCTGGCGGGGTAGCTGTCTCACTCCCCGGCCCCGCCTCGGCGGTCTCCCCCACTACACTTTTAGTCCTTGAGCTGCTTAGGGGGGGCTCCTTAGGCGTCTCCCGTGAGGAGGTTGACTTACAGCCTCCGCCCCCCATAGTCAGCACCAGGAAAACAGACAGAGAACAAATATTCATTAGTTCACCTACCCAATTTTTAAAAAACATCCGCACTGGGGAGAACTAGGTCTTGTGGTCGATTTGGCATATTTGATAATATTATGCCAGTTTTAGCCGATAAACACCAGGCGTGACGAGGATAAGAACTGCCACTTAATCACCAAGGAGTTTGTACTCGCAGCTCACCCCCCAACTATGATACATAGCTTGTACTCATCAAGCCTGTTGTAACCCACCCCTCCCACAGAGGAGCTTTTGATGTCTAGCCTGTTGCGAACTAAGAAATTTGCGCCGTTTTTTTGGACGCAATTTTTGGGTGCCTTTAATGATAATGTCTACAAAAATGCTTTGATTATCCTTATCGCCTTCCAAACCATCAACGAAGCCGAATCCGGCTTGTGGATTAACCTGGCTTCGGGCTTATTTATTTTACCGTTTATTTTGTTTTCTCCATTAGCTGGACAAATTTGCGATAAATTCGAAAAAGCGCGGATAATTCACCTGATTAAGTTTTATGAAATCGTCATTATGACCATGGGAGCGGTGGGTTTTTTCTGGGGCAACTCCCTATTCCTAATTGCCGTGCTTTTTTTTATGGGTTTGCATTCGACCTTTTTTGGACCCATCAAGTACAGCATTCTCCCGCAACATCTGGCCAGCAACGAGATTATGAGCGGTACCAGCCTGGTGGAAATGGGTACTTTTATTGCGATCTTGCTCGGTACCATCCTCGGCGCCGTACTGATGAAGTCTGGGGTCTTTGCCATTAGTTGCGGGGTGATCGTTATCGCCATTGCCGGCTGGCTGACCTCGTTGCAAATTCCCCAGGCCAAGGCGGTAGCCCCAGAATTAAAGCTTAATTTTAACCCCAGCAGCGAAATTAGAAATCTCTACCGCATCGCCAGCAAAGAGCCCTCGGTTTATTACGCTATTTTTAATATCTCCTGGTTTTGGGCGGTCGGCGCCACGATTCTTGCGCAGCTGCCTACCCTGGTAAAGCATATTATGCGTGCAGATGAGTTTGTGGTTACCTTGTTCCTCGCTATTTTTACCTTGAGTATTTCCGTCGGGGCCTTTGTTTCGAGCAAAATTTCTGATTCTAAATTTGAACTGGGCATCGTACCGCTCGGGGCGCTCGGCATCAGTATTTTTGTTTTTGATCTCGGCACTATCGATTACAGTATCTTAAGCAACTACCACCTCGATCTGCGAGGCTTTCTCCTCTATTTTAACGATTTTACTCCTTACCGAACGATGATCGATCTGGGCTTTATCGGCTTCTTTGGCAGCTTTTTCATAGTGCCGCTCTATGCGCTGCTCCAGTTTCGCAGTGATCATAGGGAATGTTCGCGGGTAATTGCCGCGAATAATATCATCAACTCCATCTTTATGGTCGCTGCCGCCCTCGGCACGATGCTACTCTATGGCTTGGGTTTGAATACGAGCGGTATTTTTATCGTCTTTTCTCTGGCAAATCTCGCTGTTACCGGCTATGTCTTTATTCTCCAACCCGAGATGCTGATCCGTTTTTTGGCCTGGGCTATGGCTAAAACTGTTTACAAGATTCGCTATTTCGGTAGGCAAACTGTGCCGACTCGTGGAGCAGTTCTCCTCGGTACCAAGAAAATTTCGCTCCGTCAGCGGATTTTAGCCACAGCTGCTTGCCAACGACCGGTGCATTTTTTTGAGAAAAGCACGCTTCCTTCCCAAGGGCTCTCTTTGGCTGAGCTCAAGCAACAGCTGGCAACGGGAGTTATCGTAGCGGTACCTGCGATGGGCACAAGTGTTGATCGGCAGCGTTGGCTCGCACTCAAAGCCTATTGCAACGAGCAGGAAATACCGGTGTTGTCCTTCGAAGTCGAAGAACACCAACGCATCGCCGCACGAATTCCCCTGCTGTGGAGTAAATTACTCTATCATGTGTGGATTGAAAAAGTGCGCGGGGCGAGTTGAAAAACGACGCTGCCAACCCAGCGATCGTATTTATGAGACCGCTTCTAGTTGCGTCGCTAAATAATTGCTTTTGCCTACCTTAAGCAACAGGTCGAGTTGTTCTTCAAGCCAGTCAAGGTACTCTTCATCATCCACCAGGATTTGCTCGAGCATCTCCCGGCTACCATGATCATGATGTTCCGTACAATTGTTGATGGATTTGCGCAGGTTTTCCACTCCGTTTATGGCCATCTGTAGGTCATTACGAAGCTGCTCTTCAACATCTTCACCGATATTGAGAGCATGGAGTTTTTGCATATTAGGCAAACCCTCGAGAAGCAAAATACGATCAGTCAGTGTACTTGCATGCTTCATCACAGTGATGGATTGCTTGGTGGTTTTGCCGCCAAGACGATGAAAACCCCAATTGATTCCCATCCGGCCGTGCAGATAAAGCTGATTGATTGCGGTGAGCTTACTCGCTAAAACGTCGTTAAGCGCGGTGATTATTCGTGGGTTACCTTGCATAAAGCCTCCCTTGCTGTGCCATATCTACATATAGAAAGAAGGCAAAGAGAGCAAGCAACGACTGCTAATGAAGATAGACCAGCGGTTCATGACTACTTATCTGCTCAAGATACCAGCGTTGATTATCCAGGAGCTGCTCCACGGTTAAGGGGCTGCGAAGTGAACGCAGCACCTCAGCGGCGCGTTGATATTCCTGGGAAAGACGCGAATGTTCTACCCCTCCTCCATCAGTACCAATTAGCACAAAAACTTTTTCTTGAGCTAGTGACACTAGCCCGTGACTACGAAAGAGGGCACCGAGATCCAAACCAGCTGCTTCCAAATAGCTAGTCGCTGGCGCGAAACTGCAAGCCGCCTCGGCGCAGCGGTTTTGCAGCCAGCGGCGTGTCCTGAGCCGCCTCGGCGAAGGATCTCGCACGGATTAGCACGGTCCTGCCTCATCT
>JAHFAI010000065.1 GCA_023250635.1 Deltaproteobacteria bacterium
CACTTGAAGACATTCCTTGCATCTATAACTATCAAGCCTCAATGATTACTACTCAGCACTTCGCCAACTACTTTGCTTAACAGGGAAAACCATGAAAAATCTGTTTGCGTTCCCGTTGCTTTTGCTCTGGATATTTTGCAGCACTTTTGGGATTAGCTATGGAGGCATGGAGAAATTCACGAGTCGAGCGAGGTCAGTGATAGAGTCCGTTGAACAGCAAATGGCTCAGAACTTTAAGGATGAATTTGCTGAAGCAATCACGAAGGAAGAACAACAGGGTGTCGTTCGTAAATATGCAATATTAGGTGATGTATTTGCTGCGCAACGAGAATCTTTGTGGGAGTCTCCGCAGCATGGATTAGGTGGATTACGTGAAAAAACGGAAGCAGCGGCTCCTGCTCTAGCCCCCGCTGCGGATAGTGATATTGCCGCGCGCCTAACGGCATCATATCATCCTAAGGCCCTTGGGGCGGTGAAGAAGGTTTTCGCTGATTTTGGTGATCTCTATGTCAACCTTACTAAGGATGTACAAGGCGAGGTGTCCTATCAGGATTTTAGGGTCGATCGCCCGTGGAGTGGATATTGGTATCCTTTTTATGATCGTAGTCTCTACGAAGGTGATAGTTCTCCTTTGCGAAAATTTGATCGGGTTCTTGCCGCTCTCGGCTTTGTCGATTCCAATATCGCTTTGAGTGAGCAAGCGAAATACTCTGGATTTCACCCGGACTCTTGGGAGGGGTTTTGCGATGGTTGGTCCATATCTTCTATGCTGCTTAAAGAGCCGAGCGATGTGTTGACGGTGGCTGAGGTTAAATTTAGCATCGCTGATCAAAAGGCCTTGGCTGTTTTTGCTCATATCGGCTACCCCTACACCACCTATGGTCTTAAATACACAGGTGATGCGGCGAGCGATGGAACTTTTCAGGATATTTACCCCGAAGCGTTTCATCGTTTGGTCACCAAGGTGCTAGGCGAAGAAAAAATACCGTTGATTATCGATGAAACCCCTGGCGTTCAAGTGTGGAACAAGCCGATCTATCGTTATCGCTGGAAGATAGAGCAGGATTTACAAAAAGACTATGCCTTCGTCGTCACTGCTTATCCTTGGTTGGTTAAAGAGCGCTGGCAAGCAAATGATATTCCCACCAGTATGAATGATGTGATTGCTCCGCTGTATCGCTATCGACTGTTTGTCGACAAAAAAATACAGCGCGATGGACTTTATAAGGTAGTGGCGGGGGAGTGGATAGAAGATTCTTTTGAAAATCATCCGGGAAGTGTCAAATATGTCAAGATTGGTCAACAACCACGCTCTGCTAACGAAATATTTAACAAGTATATAGAGGTCTACAAAAAATATTTTTATCGTCCATAATAGAAAGAGCAGTCGGGCTCTTTCTGAGGAGGAGTAAGCAATGAAAAAAATACTGTTGTCAATTGGCGTCGGTTTGATTAGCGCTAGTGGCTTTTCATCCGAAAATGTAGCTCCAGGGCAGCTGAGTCCGAGCCAGCAAGCGCAGCTGAGTCCGAGCCAGCAAGCGCAGCTAGGCCAGAGCCAGCAAGCCCAAGGAGGTGATGAGAATCTAGTTCGACTTCAGCAGCGTTGTTTGGCCTTTGCTAATCACGATCAAATCAAAAAATTTCAGGTGACGGTAACCTTCAAGGGCTATTTTGTTGATTATAAGCCAGTGACTTCCTGCTATGCCTTAGCTAACTCAGGGGGATTTCAGCTGGGAATTTCCATGAAATCAAACCGCTTCCAAGCGCAAACCTACCAAGGAAAGCTCGCTCACGGGCAGACTAAGGTGCCTTGTACAATCGTACAAGCTCGTAAAATCCAGGTGAAGCAAGAGAGTCCTCAGCTTTCTTTACAGCTCGATAGCTGTGATCAACTAAATAAAGATCAAATTCAAAAGCTTTTGCTGAATAAAATCAAGGAATCCTATCGCGGAGATCCCGAACTTTATTCGGTGCTGGGATGGAAACCCATAGTATCTGAATCCTGTGCCGCCTTAGAAAAAATGGCTGAGAGAGTAGAAGAAGGCAGCTGCTCGTAATTCTATTTAGCGGCATAACCATGGTCTTTTTTAAACCCTCGTTTAGGATATAAGGAGACAAGATCTATGAAGACTATTTTGTTCGCCGCTATGGCGTTGTTAGGGAGCAGTGCATTTGGCGCAGCGGTCGAAGGCACGGTGCAGGCGCAGGGCCAAGATCAAAAGAAGATGCCTATGGAACAGTTGGTGGCAAAGTGCCTCAGCTTACAAAATTATGGGCAAACTACGACGATCGATGCGCAAATCACCTGTTCTGCCGATCGTGATGTCTGGGTAAATCGTGGGGTCAAGGGCCAGGGAACCTTTGCCGCGCCAAGTGCTGGAGTGCAATTTGCAGCCCATGTTAAAGGCAAGTACCAAAGCCAGCAGTATGCGGTTGATTTAAGTGATTTACTCAACAACATACCGCTTCTGCTGCAAAAATGGCGCTTTGCATTCATAAAAACCATTACGGTAAAATCCTGTCAGGACCTACAGGCTATTGCGGACAACCCTAACTACTGTGCCCAACAATGTAGCCAGTTAACTGACCAGAATTTACAGCAACTGGTAATACAGAAAGCTGCACGCGAGAAAACCACCATAGAGAGCGACAATATCAGTGGTGAATTGGTGGAAGAAATGCTGACTAGTCCGCTCACCGTAACTCCGACGCTTCTGTAAGTCTTATCCTCTTGTATAAAAATCAGTTAAAAAATGAGGAAATCTCCTCCCTTCTCTCTTGGTTGGGGGCAAGGGTTCAGATTTTTTTTTAGGCGTTGTTGCATAAATACGATCGCTGTGTTGGCTTGCGCTCCTTGCCGCCTTGCGCTCCTTGCCGCCTTGCGCTCCCATTTATGTAAAAACGTTTCTTTTTTTGTAATTAGGCGCTGGCGCTTTCGCGCCAGCGCCTAATTATGTAGAGTTTGATAAGGGAAAGTAGCATAGTCCCTTATATGCACCCAGGAGTTCCTTGTGGTGTTCTTTTCTTGTCTTCACCAGTTGTTTTAGGGGAGGCTTCACCATGTCCTTTCGTAGTTCTCCGCTGGCAATGCCTTGTAAAGAGGATTTTCTTTCGGGATTTTTGGTTTTTCTTATCGCCCTCCCCCTCTGCATGGGCATTTCCATGGCTTGTAGTGTTCCCCCGGTGGCAGGTATTATTACTGCCATTATTGGGGGTATAGTAGCTAGTTTTTTGGGCAGTTCTCGGCTTACCATCAAGGGACCTGCAGCAGGTCTGATTGTTATCATTCTCGACTGTGTCCAGGAACTTGGTATGGGAGATACCGCTTTGGGCTATAAGCGACTTTTAGCGGTAGCCGTAGTTGCAGGCGCTATACAGATAGTATTTGCCTTACTCCGTCTGGGGGCTGTGGGAGAACTTATGCCTCCATCGGTGGTTCATGGAATGTTGGCTGCTATTGGAGTAACCATAATTGCAAAGCAGATTCATCTGCTTTTTGGGGTGACTCCTAGCTCGCACTCGCCGCTCAGTCTCCTTGCCGAGATTCCCAATAGCGTCCACCATCTTAATCCCGAAGTATTCATGATTGGTGGTCTCGCTTTAGCATTATTAATCCTCTTACCCCGCTTTAATTTACCAGTTGTCAGGCGTATTCCTGGGCCTTTGTTGGTTATCTTCTGTGCGGTTCCTATGGCGATTTTTTTTGATTTTGAGCATCCGCACCAATTTAGGCTTTTGGGTGAGATTTATAGCATTGGTCCCAACTATTTGGTTACCTTGCCAAGTTCTCTGCTCTCGGCAATTACCTTTCCGGATTTTTCTGAAATTTATTCCTTTGCTTCGCTCAAATTCGTTATCATGCTTTCTCTGGTGGGCTCCATAGAATCCCTGTTAACCGTCTCGGCGGTAGATTCTCTGGACCCAGAAAAGAAAACTTCAGACCTCAATAAAGATCTCTTTGCCTTGGGCATTGGTAATTTTCTAGCAGCGCTGCTGGGGGGATTGCCGATGATTTCCGAAATCGTGCGTAGCAAAGCAAACATCGATAACGGCGCCAAAAGCATTTGGGCCAACGTCATTCATGGGGTGTTTCTCCTGATCTTTGTGAGTTTTTTTCCAGGGCTTCTGCATATGATTCCCCTGACGGTACTTTCTGCAATGCTTATCTATATTGGCTTTCGTTTAGCCTCACCCCGTGAGTTCTTTCATACCTACCATATGGGTAGGGACCAATTGGCGATTTTTGTAACTACCTTTGTGGCAACTTTAGCGAGTGATCTTTTGGTGGGAGTTGGGGTCGGTCTGATCTTGAAGATAGTCTTGCATCAACTGCGCGGAACTCCGCTTAAGCAGCTATTCTCTACGCCGATCAAAATAAGCTACGATGCACCGCATCGAATTCTCTACGTAGAAGGCGCCTGCATTTTTACCAACTATCTGACGGTCAAACGCGCTATCGAAGCGCATCTTAATGATGGTAATGGCCAAGCACTGGAAGTTAATTTTAGACGCACTCCCCTGGTTGATTTAACAGTTCAAACCAAGTTGCGGGCATTGCAACGTCAGGTAGGGGAATCAAGGTTGATGATTAGCGGTCTTGAAGAACATAAGGCGAATTCTTCCTTTGCCCATGCCACCAAGGTACTGAAAGTATGAAAACAGCAGAGATCTCGCTGCCTCTCCTTAAGTCAGCTCTTGAGGAAGTAAAGAAATTTTTCTTTAAGCAGGGTCCTATTGAGGTTTTTATTCACCAAAACATTCTCCTCGATCTCGAACATTTGAGCTTCGAAGAGGCAGTTAAGCGTATTGCTCGGCTTAAAGGTGCCAAAGTATTTATGCGCCATGAGCAATATTGCGAGGCGGTAGAGAGCGGGAGGATTAGCCCTTCGGCTTTGCAGCAGGTTTTTAAGAATTCATATCAGGAAAAACTCTTGCGAGCTGACTTTGCTGAGAACGAGCCGTTCCAGTTCTTCAAAGATCTGCTGCTCAACCCGCTTCATGACTATCCGCTGGCAACTCTCCGTTGGCTCCTCACTCAGCGCTTGCCTAAGCAGGTGACTTTGCCGCAGATCGAGTGGTTTCGACGGAAGATTGCTTTGTACAAAATGTGTGGTGACTGCGAAGGTCTTGCTCAGATTTTTGCCCCTCAAGATGCGGTGTTTAGCGGGAGTCTTCCCTATGGAAAAGCGCATTTTTGGCAAAAAGTTGAGCTAGACATGCCCCGTCAATGGTATGCTGAATTGATGGTGCTCTATTTTTGGAAGAAACTCTACGCTCTTTTTCGCGCCCGTAATAAGCCTGTTGAAAACATGGTGGAAGCGACTTTTTCCCCAGAATTACTCGCCAAAGCTAATCAACGTAGTTATGAATTTTTGCCGGCTTATTTTGATGAAGGAATATCCTATTGGCCCATTCAACGAGATTCGGGTGGGATGCTTGCTACCTATGCTAGTCAATACAGTTTGGCGGGAAGTATTCAGGAACTGCTGTTTGCTGAGGGGGAAAATTTAGCTGAAAAAAACGTCAGCGAACGTAGCTTGCAGGTCATTATTCGCTTGCTCCAGCCGTATTCGCTTACTTCGCAACAATTGCCGAGTTTTCTTTTTGCGATTATTCGTGATGTGACGGGCTGGGCTGGGCTTATTTGTTTTTTTGAAAGCAAGAAGCAGGGAGTCTCTTTTGAGGAATTCGTGGCTCTGCGCTTACTGATCTGTCATCAGCAAAGGCTGGCGCCGACCTTGAATTGGACGCGCACTCAGCTGGGAGCAAAAACCGAGCATCTAGTTTTTGATTTTATTAGCTTGGTTCTTGCTAAGCATTGTAGTGGAGCTGAACTCGAAACTATGACGAGTAATCCTCCTCTAGGGATTGTTGATTTTATGGAGGAGTTTGATTCGTTTGAAAAATGCAAAGCCTTACATTTAGCTTTTGAAAATTCTTATTACGCCCAAGTAGGCCAAGCTTTGTTGGCAAAAAATGCGAAGTCAGCCCAGAGAGAATTTTCTCTTTTAGCGGAGAAAAAAAAATCAACGAGTTTTAGCGCGATATTCTGTATCGATGATCGCGAAGAGTCAATTCGACGCTATCTCGAAGAATTGGAACCTGCCTGTGAAACCTATAGTTACGCAGGTTTTTTCAATATTGACATGCTATTTAAAGGAGTGGGGAGCAAGCGAGTTGATGGTCGTTGCCCGGTGGTGATTACGCCAATGAAAGTAGTAGAAGAGCAGATGCTGTCTGATTCGTCCTTCAGGCACTACTGTGATGAGAAGATCGCGATGATGCAGCGAGTTTTTCATCAGAAATCACGGACTTTGGTGGCGGGAACTTTACTTCATCTTTCGCTGTTACTGATTACTATTTTTAGCGATTTGCTGCGCTTTTTGGCGCCTAATGCCCTGCGTCGTAGCCTCGCTATGTGGATGAAGCTCCTGCGTGGTAAGCAGCGCACTCGTTTGACCTTCAACAGTGGTGAAAATAGCTTTAGCAATGAAGATATGGTGGCGAGAATTAGTACGCTGGTGCGCACCATTGGTTTGAACAGAAATTTTACCGACCTAGTCTATGTGGTTGGGCATGGTTCGTCCCAGCGCAATAATCCCCATTCTTCGGCCTATGATTGTGGGGCTTGTGGAGGCAAACGCGGTGGGGCGAACGGCCGGGCTTTTGCGGAAATGGCTAATAATCCTGAGGTGCGGGAACTTTTGGCGGCAGAAGGCGTCTCTATCCCGGTTACTAGCTGGTTTGTCGGTGGGTATCACGATACCTGCTCAGATGAGATAGAGTTTTTTGATGTGGATTTAATTCCTTCAGGGCTTCGCCCGCAGTTCACTGCTCAGCAACGAGCTTTTTTGGCTGCAGCTCATTGCGATGCAGCTGAACGAGCCCGCCGCTTGCAGAGTATTCCCTTTCTTTCTCCTGCCCAAGCCTATGAACGGGTGCAGGCGCGTTCGCAGAAATACGCTCAGCCTCGTCCTGAAATTGGCCACCAAACCAATGCTATTTGTATTGTGGGGAGGCGAGAACTTAGCCGAGGAATATTTTTTGATCGCCGGGCATTTTTGTGTTCCTACAGTGAGGCTGACGATGTGGATGGTGCACTTTTGGTCGGCCTCGTTAATGCGGTTGTTCCCGTTTGTGTGGGTATTAGTTTAGATTATTATTTCGGTTATGTAGATAACGAAATTTTTGGGGCTGGCAGTAAACTACCACATAATGTGACGGCCTTGCATGGGGTGATGAATGGAGCACTGAGCGATTTGCGTACCGGTCTACCGTGGCAGATGGTGGAAATTCATGAACCGCTCCGTCTGTTAATGATTATTGAGGCTCCGTGGGCAAAAATCTTGTCTTTACGTAGCAAAATGCCCTATGCTTTTTCTTTAGCAGAAAAAGGCTGGATGCATCTTGCTGCTTACGATCATCCTGCTGGGCAGCTTACTTATTTGAATGGTGAAGCGGTGGTTAGTGAGCTTAGCGAAGTAAAACGTGCCGCTAATTCTCTCTCTTATATTGGTAAGCAACGTCAGCACTTAGAACCTTGTTTGCTGGAAGGGGAGGCTTGATGGAAACCTCGTTACGTGCTGCTATTTTATATTTGCCGGAAGCGATGATTTTATTTCCGCTGGCGCTTTTTGCCCTCTTGGCGTTAGCGCAGTTATTTTGTCGGCTTAGTGAGGATCAGGTTACACGTCCAATCCTCTGCTTAGTCTCATTATTGTCGTTGCTAGCGCTTGCTAATGTTGGCTTGATCTATGATATAGGTGCTTCTAGTGAGGAACTTTTTAACTGGTATCACATTGGTGAGGTTACTTATTCCTTTGCTTTAGTTAACAACCTCGGCAATGCCCTGTTTGCTGCTGGTTTCTCGCTGATTATTGCGGTAGTAGGATTTTTCGCGAAGACTTATTTACACCGCGAAGAGAATTTTAAGATTTTTTTTGGGCTGTATCTGTTGTTTGTCTCCTCCACAGCTCTCGTGGTTTTTTCAGCAAATTTTGATGCACTTTTTGTCGGTTGGGAGAGCGTCGGTATCTGCTCAGTGCTGCTGATCGCTTTTTATCGTAAGCGTTTTGGGCCGCTGCAAAACAGTTTATTTACTTTGGCGAGCTATCGCGCCGGAGAGATGCTTTTTTTTGGGGCAATAACCTTATTGCATATCTATCGAGAATCTACTTATTTTCCTGCTCTTGCGGAAATCTCGGTTAATGATCACTGGATTATTATTTTGTTGTTGGGGGCGATTTATGTCAAATCTGCCCAATGGCCGTTTTGTTCTTGGTTACCGCGGGCGATGGAAGGCCCCACCCCGTCGAGTGCAATTTTGTATGGAGGGATCTCCACCCATTTTGGACCGTTACTGCTTCTTAAAATCATTCCCCATCTCTCGGCATACCCTTGGCTCAGTCCGACTTTGATAGTGAACAGTGTAATTACTATTGCTTACGCCTCAGCAGTGGGGAGGACTCGCAATGAGATCAAAACGCAATTGGCCTATGCTACCATTGCTCAATTGGGGGTTATTTATCTTGAGATCGCTTTGGGCTGGTATCATTTTGCTCTCTTTCATAGCCTCGCCCATTGTGCTTTGCGGACCTTCCAGTTTCTTAAATCGCCTGCTTATCTTCACGACTATCGGCAGTTGCAAATCGAGCGGGGCCAATTTTTTGTCGAACGCCTTTACCCGGAAAAATTGCGACGGGTGCTTTATTATGCAGCTCACCGTAAATTTTTCTTGGATCAGTGGATCGAGGTAGTGCTGTTAAAGCCTTTTTTTGCAATTTCCCGTGCTATTATCCATTTTGAGCGCCGTTGGCTAGAGGGAGGGGAGAGTCTGGGTAGGAGGAAAGCTGCTCGTTCAATGCCCTTGGCTAGCGACGAATTGGAGGAGTTTCATGTTATCGTCTCTAGTTAATATTCCACAAAACGAAGGCTTTGTTCTTGGCTTGGGCTTTTTGCTGGTGTTGACGGTCTCGCAGATTTTTGTAGGCTCTGCTGCTTTGAGAAGGCGTTGGCTCACCATAGGCAGCGGCTTGTTGACGGTGGGCAGTATGCTCAGTGGCTCCTTGCTGCTCGTTATGGGGGCTTTTGTGATTTCTTTGTTCCCTCTGGCCTATGGAAGTGGAGTAAAGCGCTTAAGCTCGATGCTTGTTTATTTTGGCACCTGCCTGGGAACTTTTACAGGGGCTGGAATATTGCTTTATCAGGATCTCGGTGGTTTTGAGTTGAGCGCTGGTGCGCATATTCGTAGCGAAACAGTCGCACTTTTTTGTCTTGCCTCATTATTGCGCGGGGGGGTGGTACCCTTTCACGGTTTTTTGCTTCAGGGTCTACGTTCTGCGGGCTACAGTACTTTAATCAATTTGTTTAATCCCATCGGTTTATTTTTGCCGGTATTGCTGATCAATGCAGTAGGCTCCTTTCCTGAGGAGAATCTTTGCTTGCGAAGCCTCTTGATTTTTGGTTTTGGCATAAGCTGGTATTTTGCCCTTGCTTCTTTTAGTGAGAAGTCTTTTGAGCGGTTTTTGTACTATGTTTTTTCTAGTATTTCCTGCCTCACCTTAGTGATGGTGCCCTTGCTGGGGGTGGAGGCGAGTATTGCGGCAGTGTATTTTTATACCAGCACAATTATTGCGAGCGCCGGTCTTCTGCTTTGTTTGAGCTTTTTGCGGCAGCGTTATGGTTGTCAGCGGGTAGTTGGACACATGGGGATGTTTCAAGCTAGTCCTGGCTTGGGATGCTTGTTTATTTATTTTCTTTTTTGCTTGGCAAATATGCCTCTGACTCTGTCGTTCCTCGGCGAAGATGTGATGTTGAATTTGATCTTTCATCTCAGCGTCGGAGCTGGTTTTTGTGCTCTGGCGGCTCTTACCCTCAACGGAATCTCGTTGTTTCGCTTTTATACCTTGGTTTTTGGTGGAACCTGGCCTAGCTACCCGATTCTGCCACTGTTGCTGCGCGAGCGGCTTGCTCTGATCCTGCTTTTTGGGGTTGGCTTGGTTATGCCCATCATGTCTCTCTTCTAGTCACGGCTCAGCTCTTGACGCATCTTCGCGCCTTTCGTCGTCGCTGCGCGGCTCACCGCCAGACGGCCGCTCCGCTGCTCGCTCCTCGAAAGCCGCAAACTGCGTCAAGCCTTGAGCAGTGAAATAGTCTGGGTAGGTAGTCGCTGGCGCGAAATAGCATATTTCGTGCCGCGACGTGTCCTGAGGAGCAAAGCGACGAAGGATCTGTCACGTGATATCATGATGTTATGTGAAAGAGCCTTCCTCACTGCGTTCGTCAGGACACGGCGCTGGCGCTTTCGCGCCAGCGCCTAGGTATATCTATCGGCTTTGAGTTTGCAACAAGGCGCGAGAAAGGTTTGACGTGGATATTGAACAATGGCTGATGAACTACAGGCACTCAGATGCAACTCTGCTGAAAGTTTCTCGGCATTGGCTTGGTGGGGAGTGGCGCGAAACTGCCGATACGGGAGAAGATCGCGTGGTGATCAATCCCAATCGCGGCAGCAAGCTGTTTAATTACACAACTTCACCAGCGACGTTTTCCTCTGCCGTGGAAGCAGGGGATCAAGCCCTTGCTCCTGTGAACGAGCTTTCCTGGGGGGAACGTCTTGAGATAGTTCGGCGACTGGGTGAGGGCTTGCGTCATAAACGAGAGCTCTTTGCCCGAGCTCTGCAGATTGAAGCTGGTAAGCCGGCCTGGGATGCTTATGGAGAAGTCGCTAATGCTATCGCTCATTGTCAAGGGGTAGTGGATAAGGGGGCTTATCTGGGCGAGGCCTTGCTGGCTGCTGCTGAAATATCCGCCTGGGCACCAGGGGCAAAAGTAACTCTGCGAGGTTTGGGCTTGTCTGCCGCTTATCTGCCGTTTTCGAATCCCGTCCTTACCTTTGCCATTTATCTCAGTAGTGCAGTGCTTGCCGGCTGTCCCCTACTGGTGGTCTCTTCGGGGCATGCAACTTTGACCACCTTGATCTTGGGAGAAATTGCCGGAACCCTCGGCCTTCCCTTAGGCGGATTGGCTTTGCTTTTGGGAGAATTCAAGGATTTTCGCCGGGGGCTTGCCGATAAACGCGTAGCCAGTGTGTTGTTTGTTGGCTCGAAGGAACATGGTGAACAGCTGCAAAAAGATGCTTTTTTGCAGCGCAAAAAGCTGATGGTTCTGCAAGGGGGGAGCAAGAATTCAGCGATCATTCATTCTTCGGCAGTGCTTGGTGCTGCAGTAAAAGCCGTTGTTTACGGTGTGTGCAAGTCTGCAGGACAGTTGCCCACCTCGACTTCGCGAGTTTTTGTAGAGGAAAAAATTCTACCGGAGTTTTGTGAACTCTTACTGGCTAGCTTACAAAATTTGTCTATAGGACCCTGTGACGAAATGTCGGTGAGCGAAAGTAATTTGCCGCTGATGGGTCCGCTGATTAGTGGACGTTCGGTGGAGCGTTTTTTGCGCTTTCAAACTATGGCCAGACGCGAAGCGAAAGTTTCTTTGTTGCAGGGGAAGAAGCTGAGTCGGGGAGGCGAAGGGGGGTTTTTTGTCCAGCCAGGCATTCATCTGATGGATAAATATAACCCCAGCAGCCTCTACCAGAGCAATATGTTATTTGCCCCGGACTGTGGGGTTTATCCCTATGGAGAACTGGAGGAAGTGGTAGATGCCTTGGGGCTGAGCGGGCAGGCTTCTTCTCTGGCTTTTATGGGTGAGGGAGAGCTGCTCAAGGCCTATGTGCCTCGTTTGCAGGTGCCGAATATCATCATCAATGGGCCGACGGTGGAGCTGGATCAGTACTTTCCCTTTTGCAGTCGGGCTTTGCTTAATCAGGCCCCTCTTTGGGGGATTGGTTTAAGTTTGGCGCTCTGTTCTCCCCAGATGCTTGCTCAAGCAGGGGGGGGAGGGAGTGAATTTCTCGATCGTCTATTTTAGTAAAGGTTTTGCCTTTAAGCGGGGAGGGGAGGTCGCGATCAGCAAAAATAGCAAGAAAATTCTGGTAAAAAACCGTTTCGGGAAAGCTTTTGCCTTGGTAACTTAAGCGGCGGAGCAGTTCATAGTTGTAAGCAAAGGGGTTTTGACGCTGAATTTTAAGCAACGTGAAAATATCTCTAAAGCTGATAAGCTTATGCCAGCGTAGGGTCGAGAGGGTGAGGCCTACGACCACCCCAAAGCTTGGTAAGGGGTAGTCGCTGCCATAAATAAGCCGATCGTGAATATCGCTGGCGAGGAGGAGATGGGGTAAATAACGGGCACGAGCAAAAGCAACAGAAAATGCCGAAATATCGGCGTAAGTTTGCTGCGGGTAACGACGTAAAAGCGCGAGCACGAGATTGAAATTATCTTCTTTTTTTCCTTCAGCAGTGGGGCTTTTTCCTTCGCTGCCCACGTGCGCAAAAATTATTTTTAACTGGGGGTATTTTTTGAGCCACGCTTCGTAAAGTAGTGGGTTGCCGTAAGCGTTATTTATCCCTCCTCCGGCCACACTGTGTTCGTCACCGACGTGTGTTATAAGCACCATTTTTTGTGCCGCTGCCTCCCGAAAAAAAGTCTCGCTCTCGGGATCAGCCGGGTCAAAATGCATACTATTTGGTAGTAGCTTGAGTAAACGTACCCCCGCTTGGTGGAGGCGTTGCATTTCCTCCCCGAGATTTGCTTGGTAGGGGTGAAGACTGCCCACCGGGATCATTCGTGGTCTGTTAGCGGTTACGCGGAGGAGGTAGTCGTTAGGTACGGCGATGCCGGTCTTTGCGTAATCGATTGTTTTGCTAGTGCGATCATAGGTGGGGGCAAAGGCAAAGACCAGGGTGTAGTAAGGACGCTCGCCGGGAAAATTGAGGATATGGCGGTCAAGTTGCTCCACATAGGCTTGGTCGGCATGATGATTATTGCCAATGCCAGCAGCTTTAATCATATAAAGGGTTTTAAGGTAATTGAGGGGATGAAGCCAGCTTTGTTGGTTGGGATTGAGGTAGCAGCCACTGTTATCACTACCGAGGCCCACAAGATGTACGTGACTATCGATGATAGGGGCTGGGGTACTTGCTGGTTTTTCGGCAGAGGTCGTGCCTCCCCAGCATACGAATATGCTGGTTAACAAAGCAGTCCTGGTGAGAGCGGCAAGGTTTTTTTTCATCGTTTTATTCCCTTATCTATGGGATTCTCTCCTTAGAAAGTCGAGTGTAATGAATTTTACTAGGAAAATCATGAATCACGATAACGCTATTTTAGCTAAGGCGCGCTATTGGGCCAGCAATGCTGTTTTTGATGAAAAAACCCGCGCCGAGGTGGCGAAGCTGTTACAGGAAAACGCTCTGGCAGAACTAAATGAGCGTTTCTACCGTAATTTGAGCTTTGGTACAGGGGGTATGCGCGGCATTATGGGAGCCGGTACCTTTCGCATCAATTGCTATAATATTCAAAAAGCCACCTCGGCTCTCTTCCTTTATTTACAGGAATCTTTTCCCGAAACGAGGGAGCTGCGTTTAGCTATTTCCTATGATTCGCGGCATAAATCTCGCGAATTTGCCGAGGCTGCAGCCGAAGTTATCGTCGCTCGGGGAGGAAGGGTTTTTCTCACCGCAGAGATGCGTCCTACTCCCTTACTTTCCTTTTTGGTTCGTGATTTTTCCTGCCATGGGGGTATTTGCATTACCGCAAGTCATAACCCTTCCAACTATAATGGCTTTAAAGTCTATCTTGCCTACGGGGGACAGCTGGTGCCTCCTCACGATCAGGCGGTGGTGGCGCACTACGATCGTCTCGAGAATTTCATTCCCGAGGTTCCCGTCGCTTTTGCTGAAGCGGTACGCAGTGGACAGGTAGAGGAAGTTGGGGCCGAACTGGATAAACGCTACCTTGCAGAAATACTAAAATTGTCTCTCTATAGCGGTGGACGAGAGGGGCTGAAGATTGTCTATTCTCCCCTCCATGGTACGGGAGGATTTTTAGTCCCCCAGGCCTTGCGGGTCTTCGGATTCACTCAGCTGTTTATTCCTCCCGAGCAAGCCGAGCCCGACGGGGCCTTCCCCTCGCTGGTTTCTCCTAATCCCGAAGATCCCCGAGCTTTTGCCCTTGCTCTTGCTCTTGCTAGCAAAGTCGGTGCGGAGCTGGTCATGGCCACTGATCCTGATAGCGATCGCATTGGTGTGTGTATTCGGGAGCGTGGGGGAGAATACAGCTTCCTCAACGGCAATCAACTTTCTTGTTTGCTCCACGAGTACCTGCTTGCTGGCTTGGATGCTGGCGGGGGGCTTCCTGCCCAGGGCCTGGTTATCAAAACTATCGTTACCACCGATTTGCTCGCTGAGATCGCCAGGCATTACGGAGTAAGTTGCGAAGAAACCTTGACCGGTTTCAAGTGGATTGCGGCTCGGATTGAAGCCTATGAACGGGGGGAAATCCTCCCCTATCGACAGTTTATTTGCGGGGGCGAAGAAAGCTACGGTTTCCTTGCGGGGACTTTTGTACGCGATAAGGATGCGGTGCTGGCTTGCGCACTGACTGCGGAAATGGTGGCTTATTATAAGAGTAAGGGCTTGACCTTACTGGAGGGCTTGGACGAGATTTTTACCCGTAGTGGGGTCTACGTCGAGGCTCTGCATAGTGTGGACTTACCGGGCATGGCAGGCGCTCAGCAGAGCGCTGCTTTGATGCAGGCGCTGGCCTCTTCACCTCCGCATTCCCTTGCTGGTTTAAGGGTGGAGCGGGTAATCGACTATAATGCAGCGACAGTCAAAGAGCGTCGTGGTGAAGATTTCGAACTGTGCGCACGCACCACCCTCAATCGTGAGCAGACCCTGCAATTTATCTTGAGCGATGGGAGCAAACTGAGTGTTCGCCCTTCGGGTACTGAACCTAAGGTGAAGATCTATCTCGCCGTTGTGGACAAGCGCCGTGGTTTGCGCGGGGCAGCCCTTGCGGCCAGCAAAACGGCACTGCACGAGAAGCTGAAACGCTTGGCTGAGGCCTTGCCACTGTTGTTAGCCCGTCTTCCGTCATCCTGAGGTGTGATAGAGAATAAAGGCGTACTTGTCTGCAGCCTTACCAATTTGCTGTTGGAGTGAACTCCCTGCCCCGTGCCCTGCTTGGCTTGTTACATGCAGAAGCAGGGGATCATCACCCGCCTGAGCAGCCTGCAGGGCAGCAGCAAATTTGAATGAGTGGGCAGGGACCACCCGATCATCATGATCACTGGTCATAATCAAGGTTGCGGGGTAGTGCGTCCCTGTTCTAACCCGATGCAGAGGTGAATAACCCAGGAGATACTTAAACATCTCCTCGCTTTCATCGCTGCTGCCATATTCCACTGCCCAGGCATGGCCGATAGTGAATTTATGGAAGCGCAGCATATCGAGAACCCCTACCTCGGGGATGGCTACTTTCATCAGCTCTGGGCGTTGAGTCATGACTGCACCGACGAGCAAACCGCCGTTTGATCCTCCGTTTATTGCTAGTTTTGCCGATGAGGTATAGCGTCTGCTGATCAAATATTCTGCAGCGGCAATAAAATCATCAAACACATTTTGCTTTGCCTGTTTCATTCCCGCCCGATGCCAGGCTTCACCATACTCGCCCCCGCCTCGTAGGTTTGGAATGG
>JAHFAI010000066.1 GCA_023250635.1 Deltaproteobacteria bacterium
CTATCGCGTCGGAGGAACCAAGCTGGCTAAAATGCGCAATCAGGGGAAATAGCTGGTCAGCGCGGTAGCAGTCCGGGTCTTTCTCAACAACTTACCCACAAAAACTGCGGAAGAGCCATAATATTTAAGGTGCCATCTTCACTTGAGGAGAGCTTTTTAAAAAAGTTAGAAGAAGTGTCTTGCTTATCATCATTATTATTAGAGGGATTTTTATTGATGTGGCAACCAAGGTAAAGCATCGAATTGAGTAGGAGCCCCAAGATACTTAGCCGTTTCATAGGGTTGATCCTCAATAGAGAGTAGTCAATAGGCGCTGGACGAAAGCACTAGCGCTTAAGGAGAGGTAGCTTCGCTTTTACCGGGGGTTCAATCGGAGCTCTTGCCGGGGGTTCAATCGGAGCTCTTGCCGGGCGTTCAAATTCAGAAGGTAAGTAGAGAGGAGGAGGCATAATTGGTGGCACCCCCCGGATACTTGGCAGGCTCTCAGGCCCGATTTTTGCTTCCAGTTTACTTACCATGCTCGCAAGTTTTGCGCGATGTGTAATATATTTCTCACGTTTCTGTAAGATTTGTTGCATATTTTTCTTAGTAATTTCTTCATAGGCTGATTCCTTGCTCAGCATTTTTTGCGTTTCCATTTCGTTATCGAGATCTTTTATTTTGAAATTTATATCATCAAGCGTGGACTTTATCTCCCCAAGCTTAACCCGTGATTCATCCCTGCTCATTACCTCAGATGTTTCAGTAATTGGTTTTTGCGCAATGAGCCTATCAAGTTCAGTAATGTCATTGTTCAACTTTAAAACAAGCTCCTTCGTAAGCTTCATAGAATCAGAAATTTGGCTGCGTCGTTGACGAATAAAGCGCCGTATTACTTTGTCATTTTCAGGATTTTCTGCCATACTTTTTAGATTCTCAGATTCGGTTTCGAGACTTTTTATTGTCTCTTGGTGGAGGCTTAATTCATCAATTGCCCGTTGACGACGCTCCGCCAAAGCAGCTTTAGATTCCGTGGTTTTTTGGAGAGAGGGTGGGCTTTAGTGGTAGGGGCCGATGGGGCAGCAGGAGAAAGAATAGCTATACGATTATCGGGGCCATGAATTTCAGCAATGGCAGCTTGGCGCATTTTTTCGCGGTATTCTTCCACTCTCTCTTGGTACTGTTTTAAAGCATCCGGACTGCTGCTTTCAGGAGGTCTTGGGTAGAGTTCTGCACGAACTTTCAAGCGGTAATCAAAGGCCTCCATATTTGCAGTAAGTACATCACGATGAAATTCTAAAAATTTAGGATTCGTCTCACTTAGAGGCTCTGGTGATTGTAAAGTTGCACTTCCCGTACGACCGAACATGCGGGGCATTTTAGCGACCTCAGCTAAAATTTCGAGATTTTGAGGAGCCGCAACAGCCCGGGTCTCCAACTCCTCGCTAAGGCGCATGACGTAGAGACCACAGTCAACGGCATTGCCTGCTTGATGAGGAAAACCACTATTGCTTATATGCTGCTCTGGTTTAAACTGTTCATCAGGGAGTAAACCCTGATTTATTCTGACAAGACGTGCTTCGAATTTTTCACGAGTTTTTTCAATAAACGTGGAATTGCCCATTGGATCATAGTACATTATTTTTCTGGTTTTTAGGTCTAGAATAACACTAGTCCAGTGGCCGTAATCCCCAGATAATAGGAGCGAGGGCATAACGATAAAACGCTTTTCCGTCTTCTTAATAAGTTCACTCATCTTATCCGTTGTCCAATGCGAACCGAACATTTCAACTTGGGTATGTTTGCCATTTTCACGTCGATGTTCGGCAAAACGCACTAAATCTTCTTCTCCGACTTCAGGAATGACGGTAGATGGATCAAGCAAGGAGAATATTGCAGGATCTTCTTCTTGCGCGCCATTATCGTTTCTTGGGTTTTCCTCATTATTTACATGGGTTTTTAGTTTACAACTTACTACGAAACTCAGCAGTAAAAACCCCAGAAGCAAATCGTGCATATCTTTACCTATCTGGAATCAATAATTTCTTGTTAGGATGACTCTGATTAGATGATTATGGCATACTTTGCTGCTGTGAGAAAGTTGACCAAAAATAAACAGGTCCTAATAATAAAGATTATTCTTGGGAGAAAGAAGGGCAGCATAAGAATAGCAAGATGAGGTCGCGAAAATAAGCCATGAGTACTCGGCTTCTCTTTTATTGCCAGAGTGCCACGCGGTAGATACTGCTTCCATCAGCGGGGGGGGGGCGCACCCGCAGTTCACCCCAAGCATAGTGTCGATTGCCAAGGCGCAGATTGACGCTTGGACGGTGTTTAGAGAGAAAACTCGCAAATTCTCCGGAGTATTGTCATCAGCCTGGTTAATAGGCTAATAAGCTCTTTGTTTCGCTGGCTTCAGACGATAAAAGCTGCTAGAATGCCTTACTATCTATTCATGAAATTCCATGAATCCTTGAGCTGAACATGCTCTCCATACCTTCAAATAAGAATCTAACCTATGAATTTTAAAGACCTGGGTCTTGTGGACCCCCTGGTTCGCGCGGTAAGCGAGTTGGGCTACGAACAGCCCACCCCCATTCAACAGCAGGTTATTCCCTCAGTGCTCTCTGGGCGTGATGTTCTTGCCTCAGCCCAAACGGGAACTGGCAAAACCGCAAGTTTTGTCTTGCCGATCCTCCAAAAAATGGCCTCGCTGCCTCGAGCTCATGCGAGCAGCCCCAAAGTGCTTATTTTCACTCCGACCCGAGAACTGGCAGCCCAGGTACAGGAAAGCATCGAGCACTATGGTCGGCACCTTAAAGTGCGGTCTGCGGTGGTATTTGGGGGGGTCAATATTCGTCCGCAAATAGCGCGATTGCGCAGCGGCGTAGAAATCCTGGTGGCTACGCCCGGACGATTAATGGATCTCCACGGGCAGCGGGCGATTAGTTTTAATGAGGTGGAAATCCTGGTTTTAGACGAAGCGGATCGTATGCTTGATATGGGTTTTATTCATGAAATCAAACGTATTATTAAGCTTCTACCCCGGGATCGACAAAACTTGCTTTTCTCGGCAACTTTCTCCGAGCAGATTCGTAGTCTCGTAAAAGGTCTGCTCAACCATCCAGTGGAAATTGATGTAGCACCGCGAAATGCCACTGTTGCTACGGTAAATCAGTCAATTTTGTTATGCGAGAAGAACCGCAAATTTGATGTGCTGCACCATTTGCTGACCAACAATAGCTGGGCTCAGGTTCTGGTGTTTTCGCGCACCAAGCACGGTGCTAATCGGCTGGTGGAGCAGTTGTTGCGCTCTGAGATTGAAGCTGCGGCAATCCATGGCAATAAATCTCAGGCCAATCGCACCAAAGTACTTGCCGGATTTAAAGCGGGAACTATTAGGGTGATGGTGGCTACCGATATTGCGGCTCGTGGTATCGATATAGATCAGCTACCCTGTGTTATCAATTATGATTTGCCGAATATACCGGAAGACTATGTGCATCGCATCGGTCGTACGGGGCGAGCAGGAGCGAGCGGGGTGGCTCTTTCCCTGGTTGCTAGCGAAGAAATAAGCTACTTGCGTGCTATCGAGCGCTTGATTAAGCGCAAGTTAGATCATATCGAAGTACCACATGTCAAAGTGCAGCCGCAGGCGCCAGTGACGAGATCGGCTGCTCCATCATCCCGGCCGAGATCCTCGCTCCACAAGCCAACGAATGGTACCCCTAAACCGCGAAGACGTTTTTAATCAGGGGAGAGGGGGGCTTGCTCGCTGAACCTCTGATATGGTCATTGTGGGGAGATCTTTCATATAACATCCGGATATTACGTGACAGATCCATCGCTTCGCTCTGGAGACGATTTCGCTGAAAAAGGGCGCCTCCCGGCGCCCTTTTTCAGCGAAATCTAGTTACCTCTAAAATTGTCTTCTTACGCAGCCCCTTAAACATATACGCTTGCAAATTTTTGCGCACTTTGCTAAACGGGCTATCCATAAGATTTCACTAGTTTTTCTAGGGTAAGCAAGAAATTTTAGATACGTAAAACCGTCGTCAGAAAGGACCTAACTTAATGATATCTCGAAAAATAGTGTTTACTGCCCTCAGTTGTATAAGCGTAGCTTTGAGTCTTTTGTGGGGGCAACAGGCCTTGGCCTCAGCCGAGGATTTCTCCGCAGAACCCAGGCGGGATCGCGGGAATTTCCTGCAAATCGACCTGAATGAGATTTCCAAAAGAAATTCTTATCGAGGAGAAGATCTAAGCAAATATATTAGCGGCTTATCGCAAAAACAGCGAAAAGATCTGGTTGAGAGTTTTGATTCTAATCAGCGAACTTTGTTAGCGGGTAAGGTTTATAATTTGATTGATCTCGCCAAAAGGCAGCGTCAACCATCCTCTATCAAAGAGATTTCTTCCCTCCTCGCATGCATTAAGGTGCTCCTCGAAAATGGGGCAGACTATTATGCTAAATTAGCCAGTAACCAAGAGAGTAAATCAGCGTATGACTATTTCATGAGATCGCAAAGCTTTGACACCATTTCTGCTAGGAGAATTTATTCGTTTTTTGAGTCCCATGGAATACTTCCTCCTCCCCCTCCCCCCCCTGCGGTCGCCCGTTCCGTTGCAGTGAGGGTCGTCTCTCAAGCAATGGTCTTCAATAATGGTGGTCTTTCCCTTGATCAGTATAAATCCTTGGTGAGTGAAGCCGCTCGTTTGGCCTGGGCAGCTGAGTGATAAAGCTATTTTGTTGCTCGAGCTTGGACAAAAGCATCGATAAATACCGTCTGCTGGGGCTGTTGTTCAACGAGCAAAAATTCTCGCTTAACTTCTTTCACTAAATCCTGACTGACCAGGGCGTTGCTGATCAGGGTTTCTTCAGCAGAAAGCAACAATTCCTTCCACATGCTAATTGCAACCTGGCGTTCCTCAGGAAAGCGATCATCCAAATACCAGTATTTTACGGTGGTGCGAATAGAGCTAAACCCCTGGGCGAGCAATAAATTGCCAAGTTTTGCGCCGACAAAGGGATCGCCGTAGTGATCGTATTGATAATCATTAAAAGCCATCCAATATTTCCAAATGGCCGGCGAGTAGGGGTCAAGAAAAAACTGGGAATTAAGCACCTCGGTTACATAGAGCTGGCCTCCAGGTTGTAATACCCGATGAGCCTGGCGTAGCACCTCTCCCTGTTCTTTGAGATGCTCGAGCACCCAGCAGATAAATACCCCGTCAAAGCGAGCTTCTCCAAAGCTGAGTTGGCGAGCGTTCATGGTGCTAATGGTATAACGGCCTTGGGCCGTGGGTAGCTGTGCCAAATA
Source organism: Deltaproteobacteria bacterium (assembly GCA_023250635.1). Lineage (GTDB taxonomy): Bacteria > Bdellovibrionota_B > Oligoflexia > Oligoflexales > Bog-1112 > JAHFAI01. Next base: position 5,301 of record JAHFAI010000066.1, read on the forward strand.
GTGTTGTGCGGCTGCTATTTGACGAGGGTTAATTTCGATGCAGTTTAACTGGAGCTCGGGAAAACGGCGCAACAAAATTGCGGTTTGTGCTCCTACCCCCGAACCTATCTCTAGCACTTGGCGGGCCCCAGAGAAATCAACTTCGCCATACACGAGGGCTTCAGCAAAGGCTGCTTGCGCATAGAGGCGTTCTTGTTCGCTTGGTGAAAAACCGTGAATATAGGGTAAATTCCTGGTGGTTGTAGTCATAGTAATCAGCCCTTTGTGGCTTGTTGCCATTTTTTTACGATATGCTTGACGATCTCCTCAACTCCGATTCCCTTCGTTACTTGTGCAAAAATAAAGGGGCCTTCACCACGCATGGTGCGTGCATCAGCTGCCATGATGCTGAGATCTGCGCCGACGTGAGGAGCAAGATCGGTTTTATTGATGATCAAGAGATCCGATTGAGTGATGCCTGGGCCACCCTTGCGCGGGACCTTTTCACCACCAGCAACGTCGATAATGTAAATCGTATAATCCACCAATTCCCGGCTATACTGTGCAGCGAGATTGTCTCCGCCGCTTTCGACGAACAACAATTCGGGGGCAAGATCGTGCATCAGGTCTTCGAGGGCGTGGAGATTGTGGCTAATGTCCTCACGAATTGCGGCGTGGGGGCAGCCTCCCGTCTCCACCGGACGGATGCGCTCTGCCCCTAGGGCCTGATGCCGGATGAGAAACTGTGCATCCTCCTTGGTAAAGATATCGTTGGTTACCACCCCGAGGGAGTAGCGCTCCCGTAGGCCTTGGCAGAGGGCGAGGAGCAAGGCGGTTTTTCCACTGCCAACCGGGCCGCCGATGCCCACGGTAAACGAGCGTTTGCTATAATCACGATCAAGGGGAGCATCGCGATCATGGAATAGTCCTGCATGAGGCCAATGTTCGTGACTGTGTGAATGCTGGTGATGGTGACTTGGGGAATGAAAGTGATCCATGGTAGCTCCTAGGACAGAAAAAGTTTGGAATAGAGGCGATCGTGGTTGCTGTGCAGAATCTCTAGCAGAGGGGCAGTCTGAGCCAGATCCTCGAGATCAAGATCCCCACAGACGCGAATGATCTCATCAAGCAGCTCGGCGCTCTTCCACTGCAGTTGCTGCCCCTGATAGGGGCCGATTGTGCCGAGGCGAATTGCGGCAGAGATAATTCCCCGCAGTGTCCCATGTAAGAGCAGATTTTGCAGTGGCTCCTTGCCAACTCCCAAGATCTTTAATACCGCACCAAATATTCCTGCATAGTGGAAATTTGCACTTCTCTGCTCAAGCTGTGCATACAGTTCCTCCAAGCCCCTGTTGGGAAACGAACGCAGGCAGGTAGAGATAAAGGTGCGCCCCTGGGTGCGGCTGGCGCGGTTGGCCACGTGATTACTTAAAAACACATCGCAGAGATCAGCAATTGTTTCGATTTTTTCAGGTTGAGCATGGGCCTGGGTGGCTAGAATCAAATTACCATAGCCGCTTTGCCAGAGTGCCTCTCGCAAAAAACGTTCTAGTCCCTGAGTTCCGCGTCCCTCGCCTAACTGCAGGGCCGCTTCGTAGCCTGCAGAGTGGGCAAAGCCCCCGCTGGGGAAGGCCGAATCAGCTAATTGCAAGAGCAGCCAGTTCAAAATAAAAAGTACCTCTGGCTTAGGGGTAAAGTTACGGCCGGTTCACAGGTCAGGTGAACGCCATCAGCGCTTACTCTATAGCTTTCAGGATCGACGCTTATAACGGGCAAGGCATCATTGAGCTTCATACTGCTTTTGCCGATATTTCGGCAGGAATGAACCGCAGCCAGGGGCTTTTTCAGGCCGTAGGCTTGGACGTTTCCTGCGCTGAGCGAAGCCTGGGAAACAAAAGCCAGGCTGGTTTGCGCCCCCGCGTCGCCGAAACTGCCGAACATTGGCCGGCCTATTACCGGTTGGGGAGTGGGGATGGAGGCATTTGCATCACCCATCTGGGCCCAAGCAATAAAACCGCCTTTAATAACCAGCTCGGGCTTTACCCCAAAAAAAGCTGGTTTCCAGAGCACCAAATCGGCGAGTTTGCCAACTTCGACGGAGCCTACTTCGTGGGAAATACCATGGGCAATTGCTGGATTGATGGTGTATTTGGCGATATAGCGACGAATACGATGATTGTCGTTTGCAGCCGAATCTTCGGGAAGAGAGCCCCGTTGCAGGCGCATTTTGTGGGCAGTTTGCCAGGTTCGGATAATGACCTCGCCCACTCGACCCATGGCCTGGCTATCGCTGGACATCATGCTGATAGCACCGAGATCGTGGAGGATATCTTCGGCAGCGATAGTTTCGCCACGGATGCGGCTCTCGGCAAAGGCCACGTCCTCGGGAATATTTTTGTCGAGGTGGTGGCAAACCAAGAGCATATCAAGATGCTCATCGAGGGTATTGATGGTCAAAGGGCGAGTGGGATTGGTGGAGCTCGGTAGAACCCGGGGATCGGAGCACACGCGGATTATATCGGGAGCATGCCCCCCGCCGGCACCTTCGCTATGGTAGGTATGAATCGTACGCCCTTTAAATGCGGCGAGGGTATCATCAAGAAAGCCTGATTCATTGAGGGTGTCTGTATGAATGGTTACTTGGACATCGAATTTTTCGGCTACGTTAAGACAGCAATCGATGGTGGCGGGTGTGGTTCCCCAATCTTCGTGAAGTTTGAGGCCCACGGCTCCAGCCAAAATCTGCTCGCTTAGACCCTGGGGCAGGGAGGTATTGCCCTTGCCGGTAAAGCCAAAGTTCAGGGGAAAAGTATCGGTTGCTTTGAGCATTAGCTCGATATGATGGGCTCCGGGTGTGCAAGTGGTGGCGTTCGTTCCCGTGGCTGGGCCGGTTCCCCCACCGATAAAGGTGGTCACCCCACTGGCGAGAGCGCTGGGGATTTGCTGCGGGCAGATAAAATGGATGTGGGTATCAATGCCTCCAGCAGTGATGATCATGCCTTCCCCGGCAATCACTTCGGTACCGACGCCCACCACCATTGCCGGATGAACGCCCTCCATCATATCGGGATTACCGGCCTTGCCGATGCCGGCAATTCTGCCTCCCTTGATACCGATATCGGCCTTGATAATCCCGCTCCAATCGATAATCAGTGCATTGGTAATAACACAGTCAAGGGTCTCTGCGGGGCTCGCACCACTGGCCTGTCCCATGCCATCCCGGAGTACTTTGCCGCCTCCGAATTTACACTCATCACCATAGACGCTAAAATCCTTCTCGACTTCTGCGATTAGCCCGGTATCTCCGAGGTGAAGCCGATCACCGCTGGTGGGACCAAAAATAGCAGCATAGTGGCTGCGTTTCATCGGATGGCTCATGAGGTAAGTCTCGCGGTTAAAAGTTAAGGCGCTCACGATTTTCAGCATTAACGGGCCCAGAAGCAAAGTTATTGCCTCCGCGAATTATTTGTTTGCCGCCAATAGCGACCAGGGGGACCGTTTTGCTTTCTCCCGGTTCAAAGCGTATGGCGGTACCTGCAGGAATATCCAAGCGCATGCCATAGGAGCTCAGGCGATCGAACTGCAAAGCAGGATTGGTCTCGATAAAATGGTAGTGGCTGCCCACTTGAATGGGGCGATCACCGCTGTTGTTGACCACAAGGTTCAGGGTGGGGCGTCCTGCATTGAGGATGAGCTCGCCGACAGGAGTTTGTAGGGCCCCAGGAATAATGAGGTGCTCCTCGCCTCGGGCTTTAGCTGGGGGAACGGGCAGAAAGCTCCCGTATAAAGCTAGGTGGAGATCCCCGTGTTCCACCACGATGGGCTGGTGCACGGTTACCAGCTTGCTGCCATCGGGGAAGGTGCCTTCGATTTGGACCTCGTCAATCATTTCGCCAACTCCCGGCATTACTTCGGCATGGCCGAGAAAGCGGCGACCAACATCCATCAGTTCGGCAACGGCATACCCTTCACGAATAAACTCGAGAAGCTGGCTGGCAATTAGGCCCACCGCTTCGGGATAGTTTAAGCGCAGGCCTCTGGCCAAGCGTTTTTGGGCTACAAAACCAACTTGATGCAGCATAAGTTTATCGAGTTCCTGGGGAGTGAGATGCATCGGCCCTCCTTCGGGGAGCTAGGGGTGTTACCATTTTCGTGCCCAGGGGCTATCGCCCAGGATTTCGGGAACAAAATAAAAGAACTGTCGAATTAGCCCCATTGCCGCTTCGTTGCTCATCGCAGCAAGGCGCACGAGTACGCCTTCGTCAGGAAGTGCGCTTGCTGAAACCATGGTTGTTGCTTTGGGGTGGGGGATCTCCTGGGCTAACTGGGCTCGTACTTCGTGGCCATATTTTTCAAATCGCGGGCCGATAAAAAGGAGGGTGGAGAAACTATTAAAACGCCCGAAACGTTCGCTGAGCTCTCCTCCCCGGGCATCAAGCAGCAATGAATCCCAGAGGATTTTTTTGCCCTGGCGCTGGACAAAAAGTTGGTTTTTGAAGGAGCTGAGTTGCCAGCGTTCGCCCCGGCTCACCCGTCCAGCATTGAGGGTGTCGACCAAGAGCAGTGAGGCAGCTAAGCCGAGATTGACGCTTTGCCGTTGCGCAAAGCGTGATCCCGCAAAACAGCTGGTGGGGTCGGGGAGGAGCAGCAGGCTTGCCCCATCGGCAACTTCAGCATCAAGACTTTGTCGGGTCCCCTGAGGAGAGCGGTAGACCTTGGTTGCTGATTGGGTGAGCAGGACTCCTTCAGCATGCTGGCCAACCTCCACAGTGAGTTGTAGGTGGTCACCATCGACCAGTCCCCCTCCGTAGGTGCTGGTGTACACCCAGGCGGCTTGTCCCTGGTTGCGAGGGGTAAGCAGACGCAGGGGGGCGTGGGCGAGGGCTTTGCGTACAATGGTGCGTCGCGCTATTTTTTCGAATGCTATGCTCCCTGCGCCAGAATTACTCACGGGTTCTGCCTCGCGATATTTTTGACAAAAATATGTTTGAGTCTAGGGAAGCTGTGTTAAAAGCTGATGAGGAGGAGTCTGCAAATGAGTAAATTTACCCGCTACCAATACCTTATGGTGCTGATCCTGCTTTGTTCACGTACGGGCTTTGCCCATCCGGGACACGGGGCTGAGGGACTCTTGCAGGGGCTGCTGCATCCCTTAAGCGGCTTTGATCATTTGTTTGCGGCTCTTGGCGTTGGTTTGTGGGCAGGGCGTTTCTCCGGTGCTGCTCGCCGGAGTCTTCCCGCGTTTTTTGTTCTAGGCAGTCTCTGTGGGGGGCTGGGAGGATTGCTCGGCTATTTGTTCCCCTACTTCGAAGTAGGGATTCAGTTCTCTTTGCTGTTTTTGGGACTTGCGCTGCTGTTTTCGCCAGCTATTCCTATGGTTTTTAGTACGGTGTTGATGCTTGTTTTTGGCTTTATGCATGGGAGCGCCCATGGGTCTGAGCTAGGAGGAGATCTGGCGGTGCTGCAGTTTTTTATTGGTTTTGTGGTGTGCACCGCCCTGCTGCATGGCGTCGGTATTGTGCTGGCCAGGGTGTTGGAAAAAAAGCCTGGGGTATTGCTGAATTCAATCTCGTCCTAGAAAATAGGCTGGTTGCTTAAGCAGCTGGCTTGTTGTTTTTTAGCAATAAGCAGAGGAATAAATCCCAGACAATTGAGAGCTAGTTGTCCAACAATAAAAAGATTAAAGATATTTGCGCCTCCCTGCACTCCTACCATTTCAAACAGCTGATCAAAAGCAGTATGCCCTACTCCCATCCCTCCGGGGGCGAGAGGGATGATGGTGCTGAGAAAACCCAGGGGGTAGAGGGCGGCAAAGACGCTAAAATCCAGAGGCTGGGTGGCAACGAGATGCACCAGATACCAAAAATACAGCATCATCAGGCCATGAGCGAGGCTTGCATATGCCGTCGCTTTTACTAAGGTTAAGCGGTGATTTCTAAAAGTACGGAGCGCTTCATAAAAGGAGAGGCCCCAGCGAAATCCGGGAATAGGTAGACGGAGTAAGCGCAGTAAGGGATCGGCAAAGTGTTGAAAGCGGGCGGTGATCCACAGCAGAGTGAAAAACGCCCCGAGGAAAATCACCAGGGTGGTGAGCGCAAGGCTTGCCATATGTTCTTGTCGGAGCAGGCTTGCGGGATGCAGGGCCATAGCAAAAACGGCCATAATAAATAAGCCAAATAGTCCAAAAAATCGATCGAGGAGCAGGCTGGTTATAAGCGGTGTTTTACTGCTTTGGGGATTGTCCTTGAGGAGATAGAGGGCCTTGACCACGTCTCCGCCGACTGCTCCCGGGACAGCCGTGTTAAAAAACAGACCGATTGCCTGGAGCATAAATACCCGTTTAAGCGGCACGACTACCCCCAGGCTGGTGAGTAGACTGCGCCATCTCAGGCCTGAGAGTATAAGCCCACAAATAGCCCACACCACGGCGTTACATATAAAGAGCTCTTGATGCTCGAAAAATAGGGAAAATTTACTAAAATCAAGGCGACCACTACTGATGAGCCAGCAAAGCAGTCCCGCCACTACCACCAGTTTTGCCACGTAACTTCCTTGGAGAAGCAGAGATTGGGAATTTATGAGCTTAATCTTACGGGCAAGCAACTCGCCATTCAAGGAGCGATTCGTAGTCAGGCGCTGGCGCGAAACTGCAAGCTGGTTGTTTTTCTCTCCAATAAGCATCCACTTTTTCGGGGTAAGGTCATTGTTTAGTGGCCATAGCTCGGCGCAGACAATCGGTGAGAGCTGAATCGTAGAAATCATTGATCCAGAGGCTGAGACCAGAGCCCTGGCACATTTTGAAAAGGCCGCTGATCATCGGGTAGGTACGGGCATCAAGCCAGGATTTCGAACCTATCAGGTGAGAATTATCAAAGCCCGGGGCGAGCAGTGAATCAAGAATTACCCCGCTTAGTTCGGTGGGGGTGCCTTGCAACTGGAAGACGGTGTTTGCTTTGATGCCTGCCTGGCACTGATTTGCTGCCCAGATCAGTGCGCTGGGAATAGCAGGGAGATCGCCGTAACCAGGGCCAGGGGCATCGTAAGAATCGGAGGTTTCGTCATCAGGAAGGGCTCGATAGAGGTAAAAAAGCCGAATATTTGCTTGTATGAGCTCGGCATAGCTGCGCTCGGTATCCTGTACTTGGGTAGAATAGCGGAGACCACTTGCCCCGTAGGGCTCCATTGCTGCCTTTATCCAACTGACTAAGCCTGGATCGTTTGCCGGATTCGCTTCCATCCAGCTAGGAACTCCGGCCTCGTTAAGATTGATCACGACGATCTCGCTCGGATAGGCGATCAAAAAACGAATCACCTGATCAAGGAAATCGGGTAAGCGTGCTCCATCGACGATACTATGCTGATGGGTAAGCATCTTGGTGGTGCAGGGGCCAAAGCAGGCGGGAGTTTCTTTAGTAGAGGTAGCAATAAAGGGGGCAGCAGAGAGCAGCATCTCGTCAAGAAAGCTCTCGAGACTATGCCCAGGGCGAAAATCAAAAAAACGTGCTCCGGCACGTAAGGTGCCTGCGGTGGGTTCTTTTTGCGTAAAGGCAAGATTTTTAGCGGCAGTGAGGTGACCAAAGAGTTCCGAGGTATACGTGCCTGCGTCATGCAAGCCAGGTAGGGGCCATTGGCGGAGGGGCTTCTGATGGAAGGAGGTTTCTTCTCCCATCCACTGGGCGTGATCTTTTGTCAAATAAAGGTAAACCTGAAAATTAGTAGCGAGAGGATCCCCGGCTGAGAGTTGCGGTGGCGCAAAGAAACCATAGGAGATGGAAATTCCACGAGTTGAATCGTGGATGTTTGCGGTAGTCAGGGGATTAGCGAGCTCCCCCTGGGGATCGGCGGTGCCGGTGAATACATCGATACTTTGGCTCCGCTGAAAGACTACATTTTTCTGAGGATCACGAATAGTCAGGACGATAGTACGCTTGACTCCGGGATCTACGGGCCAGAGCTGGCAGAAACTGCGTTGAACGATTTGTTGATCGATGTGCGGGTCAAGGGTTGTTTCGTTTTCCCAGCCTTCGCAGGTTACGGCGAGCTGCCAGCCGGGAATTCCTCGGTAGAGGGTAGCGTCCACCTTACGGGTTTTGGGCATGAGGGGAAGGCCTTCAAGGGGGCTAGTACTTGCAGGAGTAGAAAGCAGGGGTTTGGTGTACATGGTAAAAAATGCGAGGAACGCTATAAAATGGCGGCAACAAGGGAAGGAGGAAAATATCATCAAGAGAACTCGCGTTTCTAGAGAGATCGACCAAAGGTCGATGGAATGTAGCATTTCTGTCCAAATATATCTAAAAAAAATTTGACGGCATCTCCTTGTCCTGCGAAGTTATTGGTAAAAATAGCGACCGCATCCGGAGAAACCACCATGACAATTCCTGTGCATGCAGATTTTATACCTGTTTCCATTGCTCTTATTGGTGCCGGGCCCAGGGGGGAGTCTCATGGGCGTGCCCTTTCTGGAGTAGAGCACGGTACATTGTCTGCTGTAATTGATACTGATTATCAACGAGCTAAGGCCTTAGGGGAAGCTCTCGGGGTTGCTATTGCTCACGATATTAATGAGCTATGCAGCGAGGTGCAGGCGGTTATTGTGGCTGTACCCACTGCGCAACATTATGAAGTGACGAAACGCTGTTTGCAGAGCGGTCTCCATTGTCTGGTAGAAAAGCCGCTTTGTGAAGAAGTTTGGCAAGCTGATGAGCTGATTGCTCTAGCGGAGGAGAAAAAACTGATCCTGCAAGTGGGGCATATAGAGCGCTTTAATCCTGCTTTTATCGCCTCTCGTCCGTATATGACGAATCCCCGCTATATTGAGATTCATCGTCTTGGACCATTCGATCAACGGGTGGCCGAGGTGGGAGTCGTGCTCGATCTGATGATTCACGATCTCGATTTGGTTGCTAGTATTGTCGCAGCACCCCTGCGCAGTTTTTCGGTATTTGGGGCAAAGGTAGTGAGTGAACATGATGATTTGGTCAAGTGCCGCTTGGAATATGAAGATGGTTGTGTTGTGGATTTATCGGCTTCGCGAGTATCTCAGCAGCGCTCGCGGACTATGCGTCTCTTTCAAGCAGACACCTATCTATCCCTTGATTTAGACGAGATGTGTGCACGAATTCATCGTAAGCTGCCGGCAAGCATAGATCATCCTCCTAAGATAGAACAATTGAGCTTGCCCTGTTCGCCAGCTAATTCCTTTAGTTTAGCTCTAGCGGACTTTGTTGCTTGCATTGGCGAAGGACGAAGGCCTCTGGTCGGTGGGCAAGAAGGACGAGAGGCTTTGGCACTCGCCAAGCAAATTGTGGCGACTTTGCTGCAACAACAATAAAAAAAACGAAAGAAACCCATCACCGGCCTCGAAGTGGATTTCGCTCCTCGCCACCCCCAGCATGGCAGGAGGCTTACGGTGGCATCAAATTCCATCCGCTCGAAGCGGATAAAATTTGACCCCACCTCAGCCCCCTGCCCTTGCAAAGAGGTGAGCGAAGGACGAAATCCACTTCGAGGCCGGTGATGGGCTTCTCCTAGCTTTTGAAATTTTCTGACAGGTTCGAGTTCAATAGCGGGGGTTTCCACATCCCCTTCGATTTTGTATCGCTGCTTAGTGCTGCAATGCTTTTGAATTATGAGACAACTCTATTACTCATTCAGAGGATCTGAGCAGAGAGTCAAATTTTTTACTTGCTTATCCTCAGAAGATTTTTTTACAAAAAAAGTCTTTTCGGCATCTACCAGGGTTGTTCCCTGGTCATTATGACATACATGCAAAGTTACCAAAAAACGATCGCGAATTTTGCATACCTTGGAAACGAGAGGAAAAGATCCCTCAGGTATTTCCAGCCTAGCGATTTTTGCTAGTGGGACAGCTTCCCAGCATAGAGCGCTTTTTTCTTCCCCGCTACAGTGCTCGAAATGGATGAGTGGATCGTCATGGCTTTCGGCTCCCCTACTTAAGGAGGAGAGGCAAAGAAGGCTGAATGCACCGCTTAATACAAGATTCTTGATCATAGTTAAATCCTCATGCTGTGGTTCCGTAGATTCTGCCCCCCTCTGCCTATAGCAAAGATAGTTTATAAGAACTAGGAAATAGTTACCTTGTTCAGGCCGAGAAACTCAAAGACATTTTCTGCTATATTCAAATCGATAGCTAGTCGCTGGCGCGAAACTGCAAGCCGCCTCGGCGCAGCGGTTTTGCAGCCAGCGGCGTGTCCTGAGCCGCCTCGGCGAAGGATCTCGCACGGATTAGCACGGTCCTGCCTCATCT
>JAHFAI010000126.1 GCA_023250635.1 Deltaproteobacteria bacterium
CTATCGCGTCGGAGGAACCAAGCTGGCTAAAATGCGCAATCAGGGGAAATAGCTGGTCAGCGCGGTAGCAGTCCGGGTCTTTCTCAACAACTTACCCACAAAAACTGCGGAAGAGCCCTTTATTTTTTGTGGTAAAGTAGATAGCCACCACAATCGGATCTCCCTGAGGTGGCCAAATTATACCTATATCGTTGGTGGTACCGTAACCCCCAGTACCAGTTTTATCACCAACCACCCACCCTGCGGGTACCCCAGCGCGGATGCGTGTATTACCGGTAGTATTACCTTTTAACCAGACTTGAAATTGATCGCGTTGCAAGGGTGCTAAAACATCACCAAACAGGAGACTGCGCAAACTTTTCTCCATTGCTGCAGGAGTAGTAGTATCACGAATATCACTTGGAATTGCAGTGTTCAATGCTGGTTCCCAACGGTCGAGTCTAAAGGTAGCATCTCCAATAGAACGGGCAAAAGCAGTGATAGCCTCAGGGCCGCCCAGTTCCTTAATCAAAAGGTTTGCTGCTGTGTTATCGCTATATTGAATGGCTGCGGCGCTAAGTTCAGCGATAGACATTCCTTGTGCAAGAAATTTCTCAGTAATAGGCGCGTATCTTGAGGCGAATAAATCTTCCTTTGTGTAGGAAACAATTTTTTTGAGATAGTTTTTCTGGCTCATGCTCCTTTTCAGCACTGCAGCTACCGCTATTGCTTTAAACGTGCTGCACATAGGAAATCGTTCATCAGAGCGATACAGAAAGCGCTGATTATTTCCCGTATTTATTGCTGATAATCCAATTCGTCCACCTGACGAGGCTTCGATTTTTGCCAGCTTATCATATGTTGAGGATGCCTCGCCTGATTGGGGATTTTCGCCCAAGCTTTGTAACCAGAAAATTATTGGTTTTCTAGAGGCATCACCCATCACTAAGCCCATATGATTTTCTTTTTCTATAAATTCAACTTTGCGGTTGGCAGCACTGCCCAGCAGCAGAGGAAATTTGTTGGCAAACAAAACTTCATCCTGGTCACCAACCACGAGAAGCAAGGGTGCTTCTATAGAGGCAAACGCTTCTCTGTAATGTTCGGGGGTCATGGACTGCACCATAGCATGGGAATAAGAGAGTGTCTCCGTACCGTCTCTATACTGAACGGGTAAATTAAAGGTAAGGGTGGAAGTATGATCAAAGCGGTGAATGCCAAGCTTATTTGACAGGGTAAGAGAAACCGTTTTTACCACATTGGCGTCTGCCCAACCTGTATCTGTCCTCGTGGTTGGGGCATCATAGGTTAAATAGGGGGTAAGCAATAGGTAGCCATCAATTGCAGGTGAATGCTCTTTCTCTGCATATTTAACGCAAAATCCGCCACCTGAAGAATGGCCCCCAAGGATAATTTTTCCGGTGATATTTTCATTCATTTTTAAATAACTGATAAAGTCGGTAAGATCGTCCTCAAGTTGTCCAATATAACTCACATCTCCGCGTACTCTGGGATTTTTCCCATGTCCACGAAAGTCTGGCGTATAAACTTTTGCTGCCCCGGATAGAGCTATTGCCGAAGCAAGCGAGAAAAAATAGCGACTATGCCAGGCTGATCCGTGCATAAGAACAAGGATATTGCAGCCTTGGAGTCATAAAATCGGTAGCTGAGAGCGGCACCATCCCTCGCCTTATATTCTTGCAACGCTGGTATTCCTGCATAGTCGGCATTTACCGAAGTAAAATTGATGTTCTGAGATACTATTTCGGCACAATAGCTAAGGGCAAAGGTGACAAAAAAGCATTTTAGAAATTTTATTTTCATATCTGGGAATAGATTTCCTAAGTAAAAAAGTTTTTGAGGGAGGTGGTGTTCACAAAGTTCCCTCAGAAAGTTTTGAGTAGTTACACTTAATCCACATCAAAATCTCGGAATGTTCGGGTCACCTTATCGTGACGGTCGAGGTCAAACTCCCTGCGATGGAAAAAACCTTCGTAACCATCACAGCATGGTTGCTTTCCCGTCCATGTATAACGAAGGGTACAACTTTCATCTATCGAAGAACATGCTTTGGACAGTGGTTCCCCTAAAATTTCAATGACTTCTTGGCCTGCGCTTTTTTTACTAGCTATATCGAACTTTTCTTCAGAGAAATCCTCTTTCCATCGAGTGCTCTCTACCGGCCATAAAATTACTGAATACACAGCATCTACCCATGCATAACGATATTTAGTTCTGTGGTACAAAATCGCTATTAAAAAGCTCAATATCACAATTAAATTAATCTTAAGAAATATTTTTGCTAACCACCAACAAGTTGTTCGATGTTTCATGATCTGGTAACGTCCGTAAATATTGTCCAGATTTTGCGCGCACAAGAATTACATTGGTTAATAATCCTTTGCGACACAAAGAAAAAGCAACCGCCTTAGACACTTGAATCTTACCTTCAAGGATATAACCTACAGTAATTTTGTGCTCTTTAATGATGTGGGTAACTTTTTGAACTTTTTCGCCCCAAGGTTGGGTCAAATCCATTTGATACGCACCAAATCGCTTGTCGCCAACAAACTGTTTGGTCCAAACACTTACCTTTAAATTGGCTGAGGTGCCGCTCACCGTCGCAGTGAATGGGTTACTAAATTTAATCCAGTGGGGATGATCCTCGATTGGTTTTCCGTCCGCCCTTTTTAGTCCGTCGGCATCAATTTCTCCGGGACTTCTAAAACCTGGTTTTAATAGGTGAACCACAGCAGGAGGCTTTGTTGGTTTTCCATGATTTGTCGTCGTTTCAATTACTAAAATGTCGATATCAGAAAGATTAACCACCGTGCCATTTAAAAATGAGGGCCATGCCATATATATACCCTAAGCGTTGAAGCACTTTTAACTTACTTTGCGTGTCTGCTTCGCAAGAAAGTGGCGATCTACGCCATCCTTTTAAAAAGTCTTCATTACCGTTTGGCGATAAATATTGAGTAACAGGGCAATTTCGTCCAGCTCACTGAGAAACGCTTTCGTAACATCGACGTTTACCTTCACAATGTCCTCTTGTTGAGGCATTTTTTGTACTTCTCGCGGCGGCATTCGCTTTGGTGCGTCAAAATAGTTGCTGGTATCTTCGCCACGCAGCGCCATTGTTTCTATCTGTTCGATGGTCTTGCTATTTTTCTTGCTAAATTTCTTTTTCATATATTTTTGCCTCGTTCGCGGTGGATTTTACTTTAGCATGGACAAAAATACAGCGGGCGAAACAATATTAATCCCCGCTTTTGAGCCAGCCGCAAGAAGCTTTTTATCACCAGTCACTACATAGTCAGCCTGGCACGCATACGCGCAGGCAATAAACATATCATCATCAGGGTCTTCGCAAATCTGCTGGGCTAGCGGCACGGCTAGAACTGTCACCACTTGCTGCAGGACATGAAGAAAAAAGGGCTCAGTATCCAAACCGGTTTTTTTCCCATATCGTTGGAAAATAGCAGCATACTCGTCAATAATTTCAGGGGAAGCAAAAGCCGTATAATCAACACCCATTTTGGCCACAATGCTCTTTGGCGGTCCTCCCCAGAAGAAGCCAGAGATAATGACATTGGTGTCAATAACTGCTTTTATCATGCCTTGCTCGATTTTTTCTTCGACCGTCGATGGGATTTTATTTCTTTTTCAACGTCATCTTGGGTTAATCCAGCTTTTTTTGCGGCGGCTCGCGCTTTGGCCATCATCTTATTTAAATCTTCTTTGGAGGGGGTAGACACCAGCTTAAGAAAAACCGTGTCGCCTTGCGCATAGACGAGAAACTGGCTGCCTGATTCCAGCCTCAATTTTCCGCGGATTTCTTCTGGGATTACTACTTGCCCCTTAGAAGAGAGCTTTGTGGTTGCCATGGTGCTCATTGTGATCTCCTATAATCTTACTAGTAAGATTATAGGTTAGAAAACTACGTCAATCAAGCTCCCACTTTTAATTCCTCATCAATTGGTGGCTAAGCCCCTAAAACCCTCCGCACCATCTCTGGGTGCCATCGCCGCCCTTTGCACTTGGTCGCCCCCCCTCTCCCCAGCTTCGATCATGCCTTGGCGATCTGCCGAAACAACAGCCCTTCTGCCGCTAGGTCCCCTTGCTGGCGTTCAAAGCAGGAAAGCCCAACTGGTCAGTCTTTGCCCACCCCCATGCGCAGTATTTCCCGGGGGTTCAATGGAAACTTAAAAACCTCGAGAAGCTTAGCTTTACCAAGCTACGGGAAAGTATCGCCAAGCTGGAAAAAGTTCTGGCTAAATGACCTCGGCGAGGCTTTTCTCCTCCTCGCATTTCGCCGCCAAACCACGGCACCAGGTTCTAAAGTCGTCCATTTGCTCCCGCCACTCATTTTCTTCACAAGAAATGGTAATTTTTAAGATGAACCCTGTGATGAGCGAGTTTCATTCATCACAAGTTATTTCAATGACTTGCTGGAGATATAGCCACATTTGGTGTCGGCGAGATTTAAAAGCTTTTTCTTGCTGAGATGCGGCGCGAAGGAGCGTAACCTTTCGGTACTAGCAACAAAACAGAAAGGTT
>JAHFAI010000127.1 GCA_023250635.1 Deltaproteobacteria bacterium
GCCATGCTGGGGGTGGCGAGGAGCGAAATCCACTTCGAGGCCGGTGATAGGCTTCTCCCTTTCCTGCTCGAGGTTGACGAGCTCCTGATTTTTTTCGTGCGGCTTGCTGACGACTTAACGTTATAGCCAAAGAAAAATACCCATCACCTATGCATGCCTACACCAGAAAAATTTTTGTTAATTTTCCTTGCAGTTTAGAGAAGCTATACACTACTATCAGCTCAAGAACTCCTCGTAACCTCGTTTGCTCGCAGAAACCCAGGGTATCTGCTGTAGGGACTCAGATGTTGCGTGCTTTCCTACAAATTTTTCACACACTCCTTGCCTGCCTAACCCTCATCAATCCAGGCAGTCCCCCCGTTAACGAAGCAGCTGGGGATTGTAACCCAGAGCTCCATTGCACCGCTGGACATATATTCGCCGACAAAAGTTGCGACGGAGAAAGCCAGAGCGATGATCCTGACGACGAAGTCCATAAAGCCTGCGAAACCCCTCTCCACCACTTACGTCTTCCCGCAAAAATTCCCGCTTGCTCTCCACCTCTAACCCTGTACCCTCTCCCTGCTCGCCTCAGTGCTCGCCATTTCTCCCGCGCTCCTCCCCCAGCTCATCTCAGCTAACAATAAAAACTACTCACCCCACGATACGATTGTCCGTGGGCTGCGCCTAGCCTCAGCCTCGGAGTCTGTCCACCGTAGCAGCATGGGTAATTTATGGGCAAAAAACCTCTCGTCTCTACAAAACATATTTTATTAGCCAGCGTCCTCTACACTCCTCTGAGCTACGCGTACCGCCCGTTTCCTCCCTTCAAACCACCAGGAAACGTGCAACGCTTTATCAGGGATCAAGCAGCAGCCGTGGTACTCGGTAAAGCGTTTTTTTGGGATATGCAGGCAGGAAGTGATGGCATCGTTGCCTGTGCTTCCTGCCACCACCATGGGTTTTCTGATCACCGACTCAACGGGCAACTGCATCCAGGTGCAAACGGGCGCATCGATACCACCCTGGACCAGTATCTGCTCACCCCGGAGAGCTTTCCCTTCCCTAAAGATAATGACGATGCCGTGGGCTCCCAGGGAGTAATACGAGCAGAGTTTAGGGATATTGTCCTCGGCCAAGCGGAAGAGCTGTTTACCACCATTGCAGATCCGCTCTTTACTAATGGCTGGAAAAACCTGCGCCAAGTGACCAAGGTACACGCTCCCACGGTGATTTCTGCAGCCCTGAATCATCGCAATTTTTGGGATGGCAGAGCTCAGCAAATTTTCAATGGCGTAACTCCCTTTGGTCCCCACGATCCTGCTGCTCATTCCCAGCTATGGCATAGTAATGAGGCCTCTCAGAAAGTAGAAACCATAGATATTGCCCTCGAACCAGCCAGTGCCGCTTCTCAAGCGGTGGGACCGGCAATAGACCCCGTGGAAATGTCCTATCATGGACGAACCTGGCCAAAACTCGCTAAAAAACTCTTGAATCTCCGCCCCCTCGGTAAACAGTTGGTCCACAACGAAGATAGCGTTTTAGCCTCCTTGAGCTCCTACCCGGAGAAAGGCTTAAGCCGTTCCTATAGCGATTTAATCGAGCAGGCGTTTTGCCGTGAATGGTGGGATTCCCCCCAGCAATTTGTGTTCGCCAAGGAGCAGCGCATTATTCCCGCAGATCCTCTGCTTACCAGCAGCCTCGAACCACGGGAGGTGTTCTCTTTGATGGAAGTTAATTTCTCCTTGCTCTGGGGCTTAGCCATCCAAGCCTATGAGAGCACCCTGCTGGCCGACGCCAGCCCCTTTGATCATTTTCGGCAGGGGAAGAGCGATAGCAGCTTTGATGCCACCGTACAACAGGGCTTCGCTTTATTTACGGGCAAGGCTCAGTGTAGCAGCTGTCACCGTGAAGTACTGCTGGCCGCTGCCACTCATGAAAATATAGACCTCTTAGGAGTGAGTATTTCGCGTCTGACCGTGGACGGTACTTCGGCGTTTCTCGATACAGGTTTTTTCAATATCGGACTCCGGCCCAGCCAGGAAAACCTCGGCATCGGGGGTAAAACTCCCTTTGGCACCCCGTTGAGCGTAGCGAAAATAAGCCACCCTGCAGAACGTCTAGCCATAGACGGAGCATTCAAAGCTCCAGGCCTGCGCAATGTTGCTCTCCGTGGCCCTTATTTTCATAATGGTTCGCGCGCTGACCTCGATCAGGTTCTTGATTTTTACCAAAACCATGGTCCTTTTTATCAGGCAAATGCTGAGAATATTAACATCAACCTCAGCCGGGTAGAAATCGCTGATGAAGACAAAGGCCCCTTAAAAGCCTTTCTCACCCGCGGGCTCACTGATCAGCGGGTGGCAATGGAAAGCGCCCCCTTTGATCATCCCAGTTTGCGCTTAGCTAACGGCCTGATGCTCGACGATGAGGAAGCATTTATTGAACTGCCAGCCATCGGTGCGGGGGGACGAAGCCTTGAAGGCCTAGGCCCTCTATTGGCGATCTTTGAGTAGTTGCCTGCCCTCGAAAGAGGCCAAACGGCACGTAGTATGAATAAACCGTAATGCATGGGGAGTTTTCATGGCCGCGATTATTGTTGGTGGGGGATATAGCGGGCTGCTCGCCGCGCGGACTCTACTCGCTGATTCTCGCTTTAGCGGGGAGATTTATCTGCTCGAACACAGCCATACCTGGGGAGGCTTATTAGGCTCCACTGAGCATAAAGAAGGGGGGATCTTTGATCACGGTTTTCATGTGCTTCAAGATACCGAAATTTCGTTCTTGAACAAAATTATGCGCTCGGTCTTGCCGGATTCAGCCTGGTTGGTAAAACGCGGAACTGAACAGGAAATTCGTGGTTTATTTGCTCAGGGAGCTTTGCAAAGCAGCTCTCCGTATTGCGATCTACGCTCCTTTACTTCCACCGTCCAGGCTGCAGCGCGCGCAGATTTTTACCATAATATTTCCCAACAAAGCCGCAAGGAGTTTGTGGGGAAACTAGCAGTGCCCCCCAGCGCCTATGCCTATCTGCAGCAGCGTTTTGGCGAGTATATTGCCAAGAACATTCTCCAGGCTCCCCTCAGCAAGTTATTTGGCAAAGAGGCCTCCGCACTGCACCCCTACTGTTGTCGCCTTCTCCCCCTCGATCGTATCGGTCTCTTTTCAAATGCTGAAATCACCAGCCTCCCCCTCGCTTATCAGGCCTATGTCCTGGCCACCAGTGAAACAGGCCTTCCCCCAGCCCACCTGGCAGCGACTCGCGATCGCTACTACCCGCACAGATACGGCATGAAGTTTATGATCGAGGCCATGCTGGGGCAATTCCCTAGCCAGCGGGTAAAACTCTTGAGCAATACTCGGGTCACTCAGATACATCAGCACCCCTCTCGGGGAGTAGACGCCATCGAACTTGCTCAGCCAGGCCACAAAACTATGCTCACTAATGTGGACTTACTGATCTGGACCGGGGGAATTGCCCCACTCGCCCGTCTTCTCAAGGTAGAAGCAGCTCAGCAGTTCGAGCTTGAACAGGGACCAAGGACCACCATTGTCAATCTTCTCTTTGACCGTCCCGACACCCTCCAAGGCCTCTGTTACGCCTATTGTTACGAAGAGGATTTTACCTCCTTCCGTCTCTGCAGTCCCGCAAACCTTTGCCCTGATGCTGTTCGCCGTGGTCTCTATCCCTTTACGGTTGAAACGATCCAAGGGGTTAGCGCAGCACAACCGACTAGTCCCGCAGCCCTTATTAAGCAGGTCGTTGCTGAAGCAAAACAGCTGGGAGCACTGCACCCGAGCAGCCAGCTCCGTTGGGCGGAGGTACTCCCCTTAGGGACTGGTTACCCCCTGCCAAGTCTGGAAAATATCGAGGCCATTTGCCAGCTGCGCCGAGAGGTCGAAGCCCTCGAGCTCAGCAATCTGCTGATGGTCGGGGCTATGGCACGAGACAACTTATTTTTTCAAAACGATGTTTTCACCCACTGCTATCAGCAAGTGGATAATTTTATGAGCTTCACGAAAGGAAGATCATGATACACAACAATCTGCAAGCCTCCCATGAAGTCCCCGTGTACGACAGTGCCTTTTTTCAAAGGCTATTTCCTGCGGAACAAATAGGTTTTATGGTCGAAACTACTGACCAGCGCTTGCTTCCCTATGCAGACTTGGACCACGCCGCAACCACCGGGCCATTTCTTGCGGTAAAGGAGTACATCAATGAGATATTCAACAGCTACGGCAGCGTTCACCGCGGAGCGGGGCAGAAATCCCTCACTACAACCTGTCTGTATGACGCCGCCCGCGATCGTATTCGCCATCATGTGGGGTCCAGCGCTAACAACTACGGTGTCCCGTCCACAGCTATATGTGATTAATTTTTTCCCCTCGTTCATTATGCCTCCTATGTAAAACATAAGGAGGATTTTTTAATGGCGCAAAATTCTGAACTAACCAAGCTCAAAGCAAA
>JAHFAI010000067.1 GCA_023250635.1 Deltaproteobacteria bacterium
TATGCGCACTGCAACAAAATAAATATAGCTTCCGGCGCCAAGGTGCGTCAAGGGCAGGTGATTGCCTACGTGGGGGCAAGTGGTAATGCTCGCAACACCCATTTGCATTTTGAAACCAAGGCCCTTGACGGAAAGTCTTATAACCCGCAGCCCTTCCTGAAGGGGGCCTTAACCCCCTAGAGTAACTCGCGCCAGCGCCGTGTTACCGAAAATTTAAGGCTAATCAGCCTAGTTTTTATGATTAGAGAAATATTTTTTAGCGCTGTTTATTAAGTTAACAAAGGATTAAGCCGACGATCCCCTAAGGAAGTAGTTTATTTTCTGATGAGCCCCTTATTTTAGAGGGTTTGGTTTATGAGGTATTTTAGGTACATCTGTTTTACCCTCGGCATTGTAATCTCACCCCTGAGTGCACAAGCAGGAATTATAAAATTTTTTGGACAAAAAGTGTTAAAAAATGAAATGCAAAACATTGCAAAAAAAGTTGCTAAAAAAGCTGGGGTTACATTAAGCGATTCACAATTAAAAGAAATAGCAACTTACAGCAAAACCCTAGTCACTGACGCAGAATCAATACTTGAAAATCCTGATAAAATTAAAGAAATTAAAGCATTTGCGCTTCAGTTAGTAGCGAAATCAGCTGAAGAATTTCGTACTAAACCATTACATGTTGATCCCTTTGCGGTACTGCAAAACTTTCATGAAGTAGTAGTTACTCCAGCAGAATCATCCCAACGAATGCTCTCTCCGCAACCAGAGGAAAAACTCCATAGTGACCAAGATAAGTTGCTACCACAAGAGAGGAGAAAACCAAAGACAGCACCACAAAAATTTCTGCCAGTTGAATATTAAAGGAGGAGCAGCCGTGAAAAATTTCTATTTAGTATTTATTTATTTGCTTCTCTTTAGTGGTTGTAAAACGACCAATCGTCACAGCAGTGAACCTAGCAAGGTGAACGTAGAGCAACTCCCTGCTGCTAACGAGCAACTTTCCTTAACTGATCAAGAAGCGGCGACCAGTATCCAAGGCATATGGATCAGCCCCTGCTTGGCCGAGGTTAGCGACTCTAGTGCTTCTAGTAAATTAGCCTTAGAATTCAGCAATGCAAATCTTAGCTTACACACCTTGCAGTTCGTCGATGAAAATTGCGCCGAATCTTTAGGGGAAATTACTAGCGATCAATTTGTGACTCAATTTGTTGGCGCATCTGCACTGCGCAATGAAAAAACTGTGATAATGAAATGGTATCAATCACTGCTTGCTTACCAAGATAAGGAACGAGTGAGTAGAGCAAATCGAGAAAATCGATTTGGCAGCAGCACTTGGATGATCGGGATGCCTAAGGATATTTCGGCATTTTCAGCCGCAAATAATAAGGATTTAATCTTTGCTCGCAGTACAGTGCAAAGTATAATTTTTCGCATTTTTCCCCACACTGATGGCAGCAAATATTTGTTCGTTGCGGATGGCGATAATGAAACAGGCAACAACAGCAAATTTCTCACCAACATCTTTTTTGTACAAGCACCCCCTGCATGGGCGGAGGACAAATATAGTAAATAATATGCTATCCTAAACACCCCTTGCGCTTATTCTCCTCTTTGTTACATTGAGCCACTGGGTCAGTACTTTTTTGGGAGCCAAACATGCAGTTACACCACCGTGATATTATCGACGCCCCCGTTGATGTGGTCTATGATCTTGTCAAAAATAATCTATCCGAAATTTGTAGTTATCTCGGCAATATCGACTCTATCGAAAAAATTTCGCTGCAACAAATCGATGCCGAACATACAAAGATCGTCAACCATTGGCAAGCTAAAGTCGATCTGCCCTTGCTGATCAAAAAATTCTTAAGCAAAGAATTGATTTCTTGGAAAGATACAGCCATTTGGAATAACCCGAAGCAAGAAGTCCACTACGAGCTCACCTCCTTTGTGGCTAAGGATCTCTTTATCGCTAAGGGGCACAACACCTTTAAGGCTCTTAACGAGGGACAAACCGAGCTTACCTTAACCTGCACCGTAACTATCAACGCCCATAAGGTGCCAGGGATTCCCAAGCTTCTCGCTGCTAAGCTGCTGCCTGCCATCGAGGGGATCATCGAAAAAATGCTGCAACCAAATATCGCTAATTTGGGCAAGGGGATTCGAAATTATCTGGCGAATAAAAAGTAAAGTCCTCCAAAGCCTGACGCAGTTTGACCATGGGCAGGCCTAGAATCGCCGAATAGCTGCCGCGGATTTCTTCCACAAACGGCTCACCTAAACCCTCGATGGTGATACCACCGGCCACCGCAGTAAATGGTACCCGCTCGAGATACCAATCAAGCCACCCCTCGGGAATATCGATGCGGCAAAAACCCTCGTCGTAACCCAGTAGCTGCTCCCCTCGCTGCCACGAAACTCCATCAAAACGAGCTCGGGCTAAACAAAAACCGCTACCCACCAGCGTCCCGCTGCGACTCGCCCGCAGCATCGCCAGAGCTTGCTGACGATCCCTAGGCTTGGCAAAAAATTTACCCGAATTTTCGTGCCAAATCATCGTATCGGCGGTGAGAAACAAGGCTTCCTCTCCCGCCTTTGCCCCCGAAGGAAAGTCGAGAGCACCCATTTTAAGCTGCGCTATCTCCTGCACCAGAGAGAGCAGAGGCTGCGCCAATGAACATAGACTCTCATCAGCATGTTGGCCAATAACCGTGAAGGGAATTTCCGCAGCCTGCAGCAAGGCACGACGAGCACTCGATCCCGAGGCTAAATAAAGCGCTAAACTCCCAGCCTTCATCAGTGTTCGCTCTCTAAGGCCTGAGCCAACAAAGGGTCGGCCAGAGACAGCGCTGGTACGCGCGCCGCAAAGCTAAAAAAGGCCTTCAGAAAACAGCCCAGGAAGAAACAAGCACCCGACACCTCAATCCAAGGAAGATATACCGTGCTCACCGTGATGATTTCAGGCATCACCACCAGAAAATAGGTAAACCATTGCGCTACCAAAATCATTACACAGAGGGGGATGGTAATTAACGACACCCATTTGCTCACCTTGGGAATCAAGGCAAACAGCGGCAGAATAAAATTGAACAAGGGGAGAATCAAAACCAAATACAACCACGGGCGTTGCAGACGGGTGATAAAATACGAGGTCTCTTCGGGGATATTGGTGTACCAGTAAGTCAAGACGTGGGAGTAGGTTAGATAAGCAAAAAACACCGTAAAACCATGGAGCAGTTTGCCAATGTCATGAAACTGCTGGCGCTTAATATAGTAACCCAAAGGAGTATCGCGCAAACAAAACATCCCGATCAGCAACAGGGCGAACAGGGTCTGCATCATAATGGAAAAACTCCAGCCGGCCCACAGGGTCGACAACCAGGTCGGTGCTAAGGACATGGTGAGATCAAAGCACAATATCGTATAACACAGGGCGTAGCCGATCATCACCGGTGCTGACCAATAGCGGAGACTTTCCTGATCCCGTTTGCCTTGCTCAGCAGCTTCTCGTAGTTTTCCCCCGACCAGCAACAAATCCCTGGCTAGAGTCTTACCCATATGCCACTTGGCTAACAAACAAATAATAAGCAGAGCGACGAGATCGCGAATCAGCATAAAATCAGGTTGCAACCAGATTTTTTTGCCACGGGTATGCTCAAGAATCCCCGGTTGGGCAATCCACGGATAGACCTGCTTGGCTCCGAGAATATCAAATTTAATACTCAGCAAAAACAAGGCAAAAAACAGCGCTGCAAGGGGCAAAAAACCAGAAGCGAGCTCGTGCAAACGCTTTATCGGGCGCCCCCAGGTGGCGCCAATTACGTCCTGCATGCTCCCAAAGGCCACCCCCCCCAAGGCGATGGAGAAAAAAAAGAACAAGTTAAAAAGAAAGCTCCCCCAGGTGCGTTGATATTCGCCCTGGGCCATACCGCCCGCTAAACCTGCAAGCCCCAAGACCAGCAGCAAATACATGCCTCCGCGGAGAGTGCGGCTCGTGGAGATATAAAACGAGGCCCGTTGTTCGTACCAATCTCGACTGTGCATATCCTTAACCCTTTGCTTGGGATTGTTCCTGAAGTTCCTGAAGTTCACGAAGGTACATCACCACCTCCCAACGTTCCAGAGGATCAAGTTTATCCCCTTGAAAAGGCATCACTGCCGAACCAAAGGTGATGCGATGAAAGAAAAAACCATCGGCCTTAGCCGGATAAATTCCTGAAGTGATATCGGGAGTAGGAGGATAATCCTCGTGCAAGCGCTTGCCTTTTGCATCATCCCCATGGCAGGTTACGCAGACCTGCGCGTAGAGATACTTTCCTCGGCGGCGGACTCCTGCCAAGTCTTTGGTTTGCGCTAAAGGGTTTTCCAGGAGCCTTCCTGCCTCCTCCGCATCCTTGGGATACAAGATGGCATCCATCGCCACACTGCCCAGGGGGGGGGCCAAAAAACTGCGTTGGGGTTTGGCCATGGGCCCACTGGCCATATCAGGCATATACAATAATTTTGTTTGCTTGGGATCATTGGTGCAGCTCACTAGCAGAACTACCACCGCTCCTACAAACAGATGAATTGACCGTCGCCTCTGCATGCTGATGAATCCTCCTCTCATTTCGCTGCTGCAAAAACCTCGGCAGCCCCCAGGTGGTGCAACAACTTTGCTTGGCTGCTTTCCACCCCAACCTTCGGTACAAAAATAGCAAAGCGATCATCGGTAATTCGTGGGTGGTACACCGTGCCGTAAGGATTGGGCAAGCGTCCCATCACCAACATCCCGAGAATGGTTGCCAGCGCCCCGAAGAGCACCATCAATTCGAAACCAAAAATCACATACGCCGGCAAGGAATAAATCCCCGGGGATTTTCCCCCCACCACAATCGGCCAGTCGTAATCCATTAACAAAGGCATGGCAAAGCCCGTACACATGCCGCTGAGCGCCCCCACCAAGGTGAACCAACGCACCGGACTAGGACCGTAACGCTCCTCAGCAAGGGCCATCAATTCGTGATAGGAGGTGGGACTCAGCACCTCATGGCCGTGGAAATCACTATCGCTTCCCACCCGGCTTACCGCCTGACAAAAATCGTCCAAATAGGGGAAGAGGGCGACTATTCCCTGTTCCTCTTGTGTAGTGATCTCTGCCATCGCTTACTCTCCTCTACGACAAGTACTTATCAATGCTTCTGAGCTGCACTAGCCCCGTCGCCGCGCAAGGGCTTGGGCATAATTAATTTCACTTCCGACATGGAGACCAGCGGAAAGAAGCGGCAGAAAATTAATAACCAGGTAAAGAACCAGCCAAAGCTGCCCACGGTTAAGGCAATCTCGATCAGTCGTGGTTCATAGTGTCCCCAGTTGGAGGGGAGAAAATCCTCCACCAAGCTCGAAACAATAATATTATAGCGCTCAAACCACATGCCGACATTTACCAACAAACAAATAATAAAACAAATGGTCTGGTTATAACGGACTCGTTTCGACCAAAAAGCCAGGGGGAAGAGGCAATTGCAAAACACCATTACCCAGAAATAAAAACAATAGGGGCCGGTAGCGCGTTTTTGAAAAATAGCCCACTCAAACTCATTCCCACTATACCAGGCGACAAAAAACTCCACCCCGTATGCATAGGCAACGATGGTCGAGGTTAAGAGAGTCAGCTTAATCAAAGCTTCTAAGTGTTCGGCTTTGATAATTTCTTCAAGACGAAACATATGACGCAGCGGTAAGACCAGTGAATACACCATAGCGCAGCCCGAAAGAATGGCACCAGCGACGAAGTACGGAGGGAAAATCGTGGTATGCCAGCCCGGTTGCATGGACATGGCAAAGTCCCAACTGACGATGGAGTGCACGGAGAGGACCAGCGGAGTAGCCAAGGCTGCCAAGAAACCATAGCCCACTTCGTAGTGATGCCATTCGCGTAGGGTTCCTCGCCAACCAAAGGACATAAAGCCAAAGAGCAGGCGTTTAAAACCAGTAACCCGATCACGCATTGCGGCGATATCGGGAACCAAGCCCATGTACCAAAACAACAGCGATACGGTTAGGTAAGTCGAAATCGCAAACACGTCCCAAATAAGCGGACTACGAAAGTTGACCCAGAGGTTATTGGTATTGGGAAAGGGCATCATCCAGTATGCAGCGAGCCATACCCGACCCACGTGAATCAACGGAAATAAACCGGCGGTGATCACCGCAAAAACCGTCATGGCTTCGGCAGAACGGTTAATACTATTGCGCCACTTCGCCCGAAACAAAAACAAAATCGCCGAAATTAAGGTTCCGGCATGACCAATACCCACCCAAAAAACAAAGTTGGTGATCAACACCCCCCAGTACACCGGGCTGTTGAGTCCCGTAACCCCCATCCCGTAGATAATTTCAATGGCCCAGGCCACGGCGCCAATCAGCAGACAGAATACCGCGATGGCGAGAGCTATATAATAAGTCTTCTCGGGTTTCGTTCCCGTACCGATCAAGATCTGTTCATTAATGCCAGAAATGCTACCCTTCATCGAAACCCTCTCTTATGCATGTTCACTCTGCTCGCCATGGCCAGAAGCAGCGGGTTGGTGATGATTCGCCTCGTCCCGAGCCTGGTGGCTTACCTGGGCTAGGTAATTCACATTAGGCAGCGTTTTTAAACCGTAGTGCCCATGTTCCGGATCTCCGCCGAGCAGCAAATATGCCCGACCGTTGCTCCGCTGCTTGGTGACCCTGCTAAATTTGTCATTCAGATTACCAAAAACGATGGCCTCAGAGGGGCAGGTCTGTTGGCAAGCCACTTGCACCTCACCATCGTGCAGTTTACGACCAGCAATCTTCGCGGTATGCTTTGCCTCACGTAATCTACCGACGCAGAAATTACATTTTTCCATAACTCCACGGGTGCGCACCGTCACATCGGGGTTAAGGGCCCGAGGGTTTCGATCTTGCGGGCGCTCACCCATTTTGCCCCAGGCGTGGGTCCACCAGTTAAAACGTCGCACCTTATACGGGCAGGCATTGGCGCAATAACGCGTCCCCACACAGCGATTATAGGTCATCGCATTGATCCCTTCGGGATCGTGGGTGGTGGCAAAAACCGGACACACCGGTTCGCACGGCGCATGATTGCAGTGCTGGCATAAGAGGGGTTGAAAGGTAACCCGGGGATGATCCACATCAGCCGCAAAATAACGGTCGAGACGAATCCACTGCATTTCCCGTCCGAGAATAATCTGCTCGCGTCCCACCTGCGGTACATTGTTCTCGAGGGAGCAGGCCACAATACAAGCGCCACAGCCATTACACTTATTCAAATCAATGGACATCCCCCAACGATGCTCAGCTCCTGCCAAAGTAGGAAAGAGATCGGGCACGGTGTCGAGATCTTTCGTCATATGCTCGCGAGTTTGCATCTCAGCGAGGGAATAATTCTTGATAATCTCCCCACGAGAGTTGATATCATTATGCTTTTGCAAGGTCGCCAGACGGTACATGGTGGAGGTACCCGTCAACGAAATTTCGGTTGCAGCCGTAATCGGCTGGCCGCTTTCGGGCTCAAATTCCCCTGCATACAAGGCCAGGGGATTGACCCCAACCCCACGGGCGATGGTATTGCGTTTATCCTGAGAACCGTTGCCCCGAGGCACCACCAGCAGCTGGGGATGAACCCCGGGCATGGGATAGAGGACCAGGGAAATTTCCCCTGCAGGGGTTTTGATCTGCACCACCTGATTACGCTTGAGAGCGAGGCGAGTCATGGTGTGGGGATTCATCGCTGCCCAGCTATCCCACGTAGCGGTGGTCAGTCCATCAGGGCACTCTTGCAAAACCGGCAGATGCGCGCCTCGTCCATCATGGAGGCGATGATCGAGGGGAGAAACCACATACAGCGCGTCTTTTTTAGGCGCAAATAATTCCCCGCGTAGATGAGTTGCCAGGGGACGCAGCTCTCCCACCACCTGGGAGCTGAACTGGGTAATAAACCCTTTGCGCTGTACTGCTTGAAAAAAAGTGTCAAAGCCCACCAGCGGTGCCATTACCCGGTTGAGATCCTGCCAGCGTTCTTTCAAATAGGCGAGATAATCAGCATAGGGCAGGTTCTTACCTAAATGTGCCAGCACCCAGAGTAAAACATCTTCGCTTTGTCGACTCTCCGTAGTGGGACGAACCACCGGTTGACGCATACTCCATAAGCCGGCCACCGCTTGCTCATCCCCCCAGGATTCGAGATAGTGGTGGGCCGGGAGCAGCAGATGAGCTACCTCATCACTGCTAACCGGGAAGGCCTGTAAGGAGACCACCAGAGGAATTTTCTGGAAGAGCTCTTTAATATGCAGTGCTGCCGGCAAGGTAAAGAGCGGATCGCTGTCGATAATAATAACCGCATCAAGACTCGCTGCATCAGCGATAAAACGTTGGACATCGCCACTCACCACGGGGTTAGTATGCCAGCCCTGATGGAGGATCAGGGTCTTGCCGTAAGCTCCCACCAAAATATTGGCGCACACCGTCAGCAGCTGCAGCTTAGTCGCTTCAGCAGTAAAAGCAGAGCTGCCACCCGCAAGCACCAGGGAGGGTTTAGCCACCAAGGCATCAGCCACAGCAGAGAGCTGTTTTTGGCTTATACCGAGGGCGTCCCAGCCCCCAGCAATTTCTTTACGATGTTCGTGCAATACCTCCTTAATAAGCCGACGCTCTTCGTTCGAGCCCTTGGCTAAGGGATGATCGTAGAGAATTTCCACGAGGAGAAGCGCCGCCAGGGCCTCGCTTCCCGGGGCGATTACCAGGCGCTCATGAGCAGCCGCACCGCTCAGGGTCATATTGCTTTCTAGCTGAACAAAGGTGCCCATCTTACCGTTCTGATAGCTCAGCCCCTGGCTCATCCCCTTGGCATGATAGACCGGCGAAATACCCTGCTCATGGATATCGCTGGCAATTCCTAAGACGTACTGAACCTCTTGAAATTCAATCCGCGGAATACGGGCCTCGCCAAAGGCTACGTGGTGCGCCTTGGCCATGGCTTGATGGAGACCGTTAGGTTCCCAGGTATAGAGCAGCTCTTCACTCGAACCCATGGCCCGCAACACATCACGAAAAAAACCATGACGATGGCCGGTGGCACCGCCCGTAAAAATAGCCACCCGTTTTTTATTTTTGAGGCGCTCAGCCATTACCTTGTAGACCCGTTCCCAGCTTACGGGGGTGTAGGTCCATTCTTGCTTAAGAAGCGGAGATTTGAGCCGCTCGGGATGATACAAACCTTGGATAGAGGCCTGCCCGAGGCCACAGAGCCCCCCCTGATTAATGGGGTGATCAGCGATACCTTCGAGTTTGACCGGTCGTCCCTCACGGGTTTTGACCATAATGCCACAGCCTGCAGAACAGAGTCCACAGGTGCTGGCATAATACGTCGCAACTCCGGGAACCATATCGATGGGCTGGGTAACGTAGGGAAGTACGGTTTCGGGAGGACGGCGCACACAGGCAGTGGCACCGACCACCGCACCCATGCTAAACAGACGCATAAAATCCCGGCGATCCACGGGAAAGGCCTTGCCCTCGGCCGAGGCTTTGGCACCACTGACCCGTGGATCCTCAGGCTCCAACTCGGGCAGCACTTCTTCGGCCGCAGCATAGTAGGGCCCCGTATCCCTGGCAGAGCTTTCTCGTTCAAAGTCGCCCGAAGGAGCATAGACCTCGCTCAAACGTTCGAGCTTTGCTAACTCATCATCTGCGTGTTCTGTTGCCAAAGCACTTCTCCTTACTTACATACCGATTGCCCAAGCCCCACCGGGCTTGAGCAATAAGCTAAAAATGACAGGTATTACAGGTAACCGGGGCATTGCGCACCGCAGGCTTACCATCGCGGGCCGGCTCACGCTCTTTGTTGTGGCACTCCACACACCAGCCCATCTGTAAGGGAGCCCATTGTTCGGCGGTGACTGATTTCTCCACCGGTCCATGGCAGTCTTGACAGGCAAACATCGCTTCACCCTGAGCGTTTTTGGCGTTTACGTGAATACGATGGCTAAAGCGCACATAATCTGGTAAGGCGTTCACCTTGACCCAGGGAATTGGTTTGTTTTCGGCAAAGAAATTGGTTAGCTCTTTAATAAGCGGTGATTCGCTTTTGATCAATTTGTGACAGCCCATGCAGGTACTCGTGGGAGGAATGCCAGCAGTGATGGAACGGCGAGCTGCACTGTGGCAGAATTGACAGGGTATACCACGCTCACCTGCGTGTTTTGCATGGGAAAACAAAATAGGCTGGTCGGGGTGATACCCCCCCATCATACTCTGGGTCGAATTATCGACGTGATCGCCAGGTGTCCACATCCACCAGCTATGGGCCGAGGATGCATACATCACGAGAAGAATCAAGCTCAGGCGAAAACTTCTCAAAATCTCCCCCTTTGAGAAAATAGGGTGGTAGAACGGGTGACACCACACCCTCCTGCTGTGCAACTTTCCCTCGGGAAAACGCCTTAGGGGACGTGGCAGGGCGATGGTACAACAGAACGTCTCAAGGGATAACTTTAATTTGCAGAGCCCCGATAAAATTGTCATGGCGAAATTAACCTGCTTATTTCTCCAGCACACTGACGAGAATGAACACCACCAATGATGAAAAAAACCTTAAGCCTCACCTCGAACTTCACCCCCCAGGGCGATCAACCTCAGGCTATCGCACAGATCGTTGCGGCATTTCGCCGTGGCGAAAAACATCATACCCTGCTCGGGGTCACTGGTTCGGGGAAAACCTTTACCTGTGCCCACGTGCTCCAGAGCCTAAATCGTTCAGCGCTGATCATTGCTCCCAACAAAACCTTAGCAGCGCAATTATATTTTGAATTTAAGCAGCTCTTCCCCCACAACGCGGTGGGCTATTTTGTCAGCTACTACGATTACTATCAACCCGAAGCCTATCTCCCTGCCTCTGATACCTACATCGCTAAAGACAGTGCGGTTAACGAAGATATCGATAAGCTGCGCCACCAAGCAACCCGTTTTTTGCTCGAAGCAGACAAGGCTATCATCGTTGCCAGTGTCAGCTGCATTTATGGTTTGGGCTCCCCCAAAACGTATGCGGATCAAGTCCTCCACCTCAGGCTCGGCGAAGGGATACAACGCGATTATTTTATTCGCCACCTGATTAAGATCCAGTATCGACGTAACGATGGCATGCTCGAACGGGGGAGCTTTCGGGTGCGCGGCGATTTGGTCACGGTGACCCCTGCCCACCAACAGAACGAGGCCTGGAATATTTATTTTGGCCCCCAGGCAGTCGAAGAAATGTGCGTGATCGATTCCCTGAGTGGAGAAATCAAAGGCGAACTCTCCGCCTTAAGCATCTACCCCAATAGTCATTATCTTGCCGAAGATGCTCGCCTGCGCCAAATGATTACCGCCATTAGAACGGATCTGCAGATCCAACTTGAACAGCTTAGCACCGCAGGGAAACTGGTCGAACGCAGCCGCCTCGAAGAACGCACCCTCCACGATCTCGAGTTACTGGAGCAACTTGGCTTTTGCCCGGGCATAGAAAACTACTCTCGTTACTTATCGGGCAAGCAAGCAGGCGAGCCCCCTCCCTGTCTCCTCGATTATTTTCCCGAGGATTTTATTACGGTGATCGACGAGAGTCATATTACCATTGGTCAACTGGGTGGTATGTATCGAGGAGATCAGGCCCGCAAGCAAACCTTGGTTAATTATGGCTTTCGCCTGCCTTCGGCCTTAGATAATCGCCCGCTTAATTTTGAGGAATTCCAAGCACGAACCAAGCAGGTGCTTTATCTCTCAGCCACACCCGCTGCTTACGAATATCAGGTATCCACAAGTAGCAGTGCCCAAGTACTTCGCCCCACCGGCCTCCTCGATCCCCCCATCGAAGTACGCCCTGCTGCTCATCAGGTGGATGATCTCCTCTGGCAACTTAAAGCAACCATCAGCGATGGGGGGCGGGCCTTGGTCAGCACCCTTACCAAAAAAATGGCTGAAGACCTCAGCAGCTATTACCACGATTTAGGCATCAAGGTGCGCTACCTTCATGCTGAAGTCAGCACGTTTGAACGGGTCGAGCTGATTCGTAAATTACGTCTCGGAGAAATTTCGGTACTGATAGGCATCAATCTCTTGCGCGAAGGTTTGGATATTCCCGAGGTGATGCTGGTGGCAATTCTCGATGCCGATAAAGAAGGCTTTTTGCGCTCCCGCAGTTCTTTGATCCAGCTTAGTGGCCGGGCGGCGCGTAATCACCGAGCTCGGGTTATTTTTTATGCTGACTCTCAAACCCGCTCGATCAGCGAAGCTCTCACCGAGACTGAGGAGCGGCGCAAGCAGCAACAAGCCTTCAATAGCGAACATGGGCTGATCCCCCGCACCGTTGTTCGCGATATTCCCGACGATCTCCATTTGCTTTTTGGAGCGTTAGAGAGCGAAAAAACCGGGGAATCTTCTACTCCGCCGACCTCGGCGAGGGAACGAGCAGGACACTTAGCAAGCCTAAACCAGCACTACCAAAAACTCAGCCGCGAGAAGCTGGCCGCTCTGATAGGTCGCAAGGAAAAGGAGATGAAGAAACAGGCGAGCATGCTCCGCTTCGAACAAGCTGCTGATCTTCGTGATGAAATTCGCCTGCTCGAAGTCTTACGACTTAGTAAAGATTAAAAGTTAAGTATTTTCATTATTTTACCGATATCCCCTTAGTTTTTGCTTATCTGGCAATTGCGAGGGAACGGTAATGAATAAGGTATGTAGACACACCGGGTTAGCGGTCCTCTTCCTGATCCTGCTGTGGAGCTGCGGTGAGCGCAGCAGCCAACCCAAGGCCTTGGCGATCAATCTTACCGCCACTGACGCCGCCTTTAATTTTCTTCCCCCCAACGATATCGGCATCCCCTATAGCGAGCATCGGGTGGAATGGCAGTTGACCAACGAGAAAACTGCCAAGGTAAATTCCATTACTGCAGCAAGCGATAAAGAAATCGCCTTAAAGCTCAATCCAACGAGTTATCGTGTCTATGTTTCCCTGCTCGGCGAGGGCGGACAGGTGCTCGCCTCCTCCCGCTTTGCCCAGTGTCAAAACCAGCAGCATGAGTTTGAGCTAGTCAGTGGCGCCAATACCCTGCCGGTGGTGGTTTGCACAAACGATGGCAATCACGTGGGTCTGGTCGAAAATCGCGCCCATCTCAGTGCTCCTCCCTCAGCCACCACCCACAGTGTCGTACCCAAGGTAGGCGTCGACAACTTTGGTTTTAATCTTGCTCCTAATAATGAGCACGACAGTGCCGAAGAACGCAATAGCGAGGCCAGTGATGAGGCTCTTGGGCTGAGTGACAACGATCTTCCGGCACTGGCCAAAGTACTTGCCTTTGGCGATAGTGGCACCGGCGGTGATGATCAGAAGAAAGTCGCTGCTGCTATGCAACGTTTTTGCAAGGACGAGGGTTGTAACTACGGGGTAATGCTTGGCGATAACATTTACGAGGCCGGGGTGTCGTCTCCCGATGATCCGCAATTTAAAAGCAAGTTTGAAGATATCTATCGTCCACTAGGGATTCCCTTTTACCTGGCTCTCGGCAACCATGATGAGATGAACCACGCGGCTGGTATTCAAGGGCAGATTGGTTATAGCAATATTTCTCCGATTTGGCATATGCCCGATCGCTACTATAAAGTGCGCCTGGGCGAGGTGGAATATTTTGTGATCGACACCAACACTTTTAGTGCCGACGACGAGCAAATTGCCTGGCTAAAATCCTCGCTTTCCGCCTCGACCGCCTCGTGGAAGGTGGTCTTTGGTCACCACCCCATGTATACGGTCGGCGCTCACGGGATGATGGAGCTGATCGAAGGCTTCCCCATCAAGCACCTGCGCAAGGTGCTTGACCCCCTGCTCTGTCAACTCGGAGCTGATCTGTATCTATCGGGACACGATCATCATCTCGAAGTAAACCAAAGCAAGTGTGGGGTGGTCAACGTCCTCTCAGGAGCTGCAGCAAAAACGCGCGAGACCTACGCCTGGCTCAAGCTCTTTAACAAAAAAATCCGCCTTTATTCCATCGGCAATACCCTGGGCTTTGCGCATCTGAGCTTTTATCCGCAGCAGGTGTTACTAAAAATGGTGGATGCTAATGGTGAAGTGCTCTTTCAAAAGAGCTTTGCTAATCGAAAAAACTAGAAGCTCTCTCATAAATGGTTTTTCTAAATTAGAGTTGTCTCATAATTCAAAAGCATTGCAGCACTAAGCAGCGATACAAAATCGAAGCGGATGCGGAAACCCCCGCTATTGAACTCGAAGCTGTCGGTCGCTGCCAGAAAATTTCAAAGGCTAGGGAGAAGCCCCTCACCGGCCTCGAAGTGGATTTCGCTCCTCGCCACCCCCAGCATGGCAGGAGGCTTACGGTGGCATCAAATTCCATCCGCTCGACGCGGATAAAATTTGACCCCACCTGAGCCCCCTGCCCTTGCAAAGAGGTGAGCGAAGGACGAAAAACGAGCTCTCCCAAAAAACATAGGTCAGCGGCTGAATTGCACTATTTTTTGCTCTCGCCATTTCTCAAGACTCCCTGGTTTTCCACGGTAAGCCGAACTCCAATGCCCCCTTTAAGTGATTATGAGCCTGGCAGTACACTTGTAAGTTAGCACTTTCGTGGGAACCATCTTTAGCAAACGAGGTAATATGATCTATATGGAGAAAGGTCTTCTGGGTACAACGCCTGTTCTCACTGCTACGGTATTCGCATTGAAAATCAGCGCGTTTCTGTACTTCTCGGCGGGTAGCTGCAGGAATTGTTCGGCTTCTTTTTTTGTGCGGTGAAGAAACATCTTTTTTTAGTCTAGGCGAGTCAGGAGCAGACTGTTCCCTGGAGTTCTCACTCCCTTGTGGTGCAACGATTTGAGTCTGAGGCTTGGGGTTCTTTCGTTCAGCCTTAGAAGGCCTAGGATTTTTTCGTGCAGTGCGTTTTTCGGCTTTTATAGCTTGATCCTTTGCTGTCAGAGCTATATCAGTTATTTTTTCCAGGAGCTCAGGCAATTGGGCTTGCATAGAGGCCACGCCCAATAATTCGGCACAGCGCTGCAGTTTGGCGAGCAGATTTTTATGCATGGGCAGACGCACTGCAAAAAAATCCTCGTTTAAGGGAA
>JAHFAI010000005.1:0-64002 GCA_023250635.1 Deltaproteobacteria bacterium
TTTGTTTTTTGGGAGAGCTCGTTTTTCGTCCTTCGCTCACCTCTTTGCAAGGGCAGGGGGCTGAGGTGGTGTCAAATTTTATCCCCTTCGAGGGGATGGAATTTTATGCCACCGTAAGCCCCCTGCCATGCTGGGGGTGGCGAGGAGCGAAATCCACAAGGCTGGTGATGGGCTTTTCCCTAGCCTTTGAAATTTTCTGGCAGTGACCGACAGGTTCGAGTTCAATAGCGGGGGTTTCCACATCCCCTTCGATTTTGTATCGCTGCTTAGTGCTGCAATACTTTTGAATTATGAGACAACTCTAATAATTTGAAGGGAGCACAAGAGTTTGGCAGTGTCTAAAACTCGAGGCGAGGGAATGACCTCCTCCTTGCTCGCAGCTACGAGCAATCGCCTTTATATGGAACACCCTCGTTCTCGCTGCCTCGAGAGTGTGCCGAGTCCAAGCTTTTTTCGGGAGGCTAATCGACCGCTTTTCCCCCTCGGCCTTGCCATGCTGGAGGCACGAGGGGAGAGAAGCTGCTGCGGGGAAGAAGATTTCTTTGATACTTTCCACAAGTGCAGAAAGAGGGGCTACGACGGGACGCTCAGGATAACGGGATTTCGCGCTACTCCGTCATCCTGAGCGGAGCGAAGGACCTCCCCAAGCATCAGGTGGTTTATTTCCAAGCACAACAAGTTACCTTCATTCCAGCAACAACATTAGAAACGTCAGAGCACGCCTTCGCATCCTTTATCGTCGGATCATCACATCTATTACTGCAAGTTTTTATTTGATTCATTATAGCATCAAATGAGCAGTATTTCTTCGTGCATGGCTCAATTAAGTCCGGATGTTTTACATTCATTACAGCACATAGACGGCATATACCGTCGAGGTAATCCTGCCCCCCATTTTTCGTGCATTTTGTCCCTCCAAACAAGGAAGAAGTGAAAGAAAATACTGTCAACAATAGAAATACTCTCACCACAAAAGAAAGTTTAAATCCATTTAGCATAGAAAGCATTTTTCTTTCCTCTACAATAAAATTGCACTCGTATAACTATACCCATCGGGTTTTTTGCAACAAGGCGCGAGAAAAAAACGCGACGCAGCTAGCCTTTTTGCCTATGAGGAGCGTTCTTGACGAGCAACACCGTTGCCGACTAAAACCTGCTGGGTAGAGAACACCGCTTTACTGCCAAACACAGCAATTAACTGCAGAACTATTACTTTCAATAGTAGCCCCTTCACAAGCAGCTTGACTCGTAATTGGCTTACTATATTTCATACAAGCATCTACTTGACTCTGTATCTGAGCCCCCGAACAAAAACTCGTAATACAAGCAGCAATCATCGACTGATTATCTGGGAAAGATGCAAAAGCTGTTCCGCAGGTGCCCTTACAATTATCTAAAAGAGCATCCTTGCTCTTCATTTTACATGTTCCCCCTCCCCCAAACAGAGAAGAAGCCCAAGCAAATGCCGTTAACAACAACAATGCTCTTATCCAAAAAGAGAATTTAACCAACATAATTATTCCTCCCCACCTGCAAGCTGCAGTGACCCATACAAATATTTGACCATGACTTCATCGCAAAATCAATCTATACTCCCCTTCTTTTAACCGGTGTTGTCATACCCACAGTAAAAATTATTTTCCCTCGTCCGGAGTTGCGGTGAATTGGCTACAGCGAAATCTTAGCTATTTTTGTGCTTTGTCCTCAGTTATTAGCCACGCCAACACCCCGCCCTCCGCAAGGGCTCCTCACTACAGGGAAGGCCCCGGTCTCTTCAGTTTTGTACCCCGTGCCTTTAGCGATGTTCCTGCTTTTGTCAAAGCCCTCGACCCACGGGATAATTGGCGCGAATATCTGCTGATCGGTGGCATGACCGGTATTTTGCTTGCCCTCGACCAACCTATACTAGATGGCAGCCAACGCTTTGCAAAACATATAGGCTTGCTGAGCGAAGGAGATGATGGTCGCCAGACCACCGTGGTGGCGAGTGTTAACCTCTTCGGCATCAAGGCACCACTGCATGTTCCCCGGGGCCCCGTAGCAACGATGTATTATCTTGGCGACGGCCTTACCGCCCTCTCCATCGTGGGCGGCTTAGCCACGTACGGCAGCCTGCTCAGCGATCGTCGTGCCCAGCATACTGCCAGCCAAATCATGGAGGCTCTCCTGCTCACCGGCATGGGCAGCGTAATTCTAAAGACCTCCACCGGGCGAGAATCTCCCTTTAAAGCCACAGCTCCCGGAGGCGTCTGGCGTCCCTTTCCCGGTCCCAAACGCTATTTGCAGGACGTTCCCAACTACGATGCCTTCCCCTCGGGACACGTGGCCACCCTTATGGCCACGCTGCGTGTTCTCGCCGAAAACTACCCCGAAAAAATCTGGATTCGCCCCCTTGGCTACTCGGCCCTCGGCCTGCTGAGTTTTGGTATGCTCGCCAACGGCGTACATTGGGCCAGCGATTATCCCCTGGGGATGGCCATGGGCTATGTTGCCGCCGGGGTGGTCTTACAACGGCGCTTGCCCGAAGTTCCTCCTGCTGGGGGAAGGCTGAGTTGGCAGGGCTTTTCCCCTGGTTTTTTTGCCGAGGGTACCGCGGTGATGGCCAGTTGGAGTTTTTAACATGCGATGCCTAGTATTCCTCCTCCTCGCCTTCTCTGGTCCCAGCTTCGCCTGGGCTCCGGCAAGGCGCTTTTTTGCCGAACTCAATCCCCTTAGCCAGTGGCAAACCTATGCCATAGTAGGAGGAGCAAGCCTCAGTTTATCCCTTCTCGATCAATGGGCGGTGGATCATAGCCAAAAATTCTCGTCAAAACTGGGTATCATGCACGAGGGCGAAAGCGGCAAGGAGACCGGGGATCTTTTCAAAATACATGCCTTTGGGCATAGCTCCGGCCTCAGGTATCCCACCAGCACCAACGCGTTTTTTTGGTTTATTGGCGATGGCTCAACTTCCCTGGCGGTAATCGCTGGTTTTGCCGGCTATGGCTATTTAGGCGCCAGCGCCTATGCCCTGGAAACAGCCAGCCAAATAGCTCAGGGACTGCTGCTTACCGGTACCCTGGTCATAGGACTCAAGCTCTTAAGTGGGCGAGAGTCTCCGGAACGCGCCACCGTTGACGGAGGAAAATGGCAGGGATATCCTGGCCTCAAGGCATATATTGCCGACCAGCCCCGGTATTACTCCTATCCCTCGGGGCACACAGCCACTGCCGTCACCGTCTTCGGCGTACTGATCCAACGCTACCCCGAACAGCGCTGGCTTAAACCAGCTGCGTTTGTCGGTACGGGAGCCCTGATGCTATCCCTGGTTAATAATCGCGACCATTGGCCCAGCGACTTTCCTCTGGCTATTGCCATTGGTCTCGCTGCCTCTCGGGCAGTGGTCGCTGGGGGAAGCAGCGAAACTGCCGCAACCCAAAACCAAGGCCTGGGCTGGGAAGGAGTCCATGCCCTTCCCCATCCCGAGGGAGGGGTTCTCGTCAGCACGGCTTGGCACTGGTAAAAAACCCAGGTATTTTCCCCAGGGATTTGCTAAGGGATGCCTATGACTCTACTACGCGACAAACTGCAGCATCTTCCCCTCGAACCCGGCGTTTATGTCATGAAAGACGTAAACGGGCGGATAATCTACGTGGGCAAAGCCAAGCTGCTCAAGAACCGGGTCAGCAGTTATTTTCGTACTAAGCCACACGAGAACAGCAGAATTCAGGCCTTAGTCGCTCGCATCGACGATTTTTCTGTCTTTGTAGTCCGGCAAGAACATGAAGCCCTGATGCTTGAACGCAGCTTAATTCGTCAGCATCGCCCCCTCTATAATGTGTTATTTACCGACGATAAAGAATACCCGCTGCTGCGGGTGAGCACCCAGGAGGACTGGCCCCGTTTTAGCATTGCGAGAAGACGCCGCAACGACGGCGCCACCTATTTGGGCCCCTTTGGCAGCAGCTTGGCCCTGCAGCAATTACTCAAAGTTATTTTCAAAATTTTCCCCCTGGTACGCTGCTCGGCCCGAGAATTCGCCCAAGCAAAACGCCCCTGCAACTATTACGCGATGAAGCAGTGTTTAGCTCCCTGCACCCTTCCCGTAGAAAAAGCGCTCTATGGAACCATGGTCCAGCAAGCAATCG
Organism: Deltaproteobacteria bacterium; assembly: GCA_023250635.1. Lineage (GTDB taxonomy): Bacteria > Bdellovibrionota_B > Oligoflexia > Oligoflexales > Bog-1112 > JAHFAI01. The sequence goes on from JAHFAI010000005.1 coordinate 4,128, forward strand.
AGGTCCTGCACGGCAAGAATCAGGAGGTGCGACAGGTGCTCCGCCGCTCCATGGAAGCAGCCTCGGCAGAACTACGCTATGAAGAGGCCCTTATCCTCCGCAATCAATTACAGGCCATGGATGGGGCCCGTGCCGCTGAACAGGTGGTGCTGGATAACCACTTGGGTGATTGCGATCTCTTTGGTCTCGCCGCAAATGCCAGCACCCTGAGCCTCTGTCTACTTAAGATCCGCGCCAGCCGCCTGGTGGAAAATTCCCCCTTTGTGGTCGCCATGCCCCTGGGCGAAGTTGACGAAGCTTTATTTGAGTTTCTGCTGCAATACTACGGTGAGCAGCCCCTACCTCGAGAAATTATTCTTTCCCGTGAACCAGCCTTTGTTGAAGAATTGCGCGAATTTTTTACCCCCCAGCATAAGCTGAGCCTTGCCCTGCGCGGCAAGAAAAAAGCCTTGCTCAACATCGCCTCACGGAATGCTGAGCTGAGTTTGGCTGAAGCCGAGCGCGAAGAGCTTAAAAAACAGCAGCGTCTGAGTGAACTGCAGCAGTTTTTAAACCTACCTTCTCTACCTGCAGTAATCGAATGCCTCGATATTTCTCATCACCAGGGCAGCGCTACGGTGGCCAGCATTGTCTGTTTTCGTGAGGGACTGCCCAGCAAAAAGGACTATCGACACTACACGCTTTCTGAGGCCATCACCGGCCCTGATGATTTTGCGAGCATCAGCGAAATTATGCGCCGACGTCTGCAAAAAGCTAACGAGGGTCGAGCCCCCATGCCTGATCTGATGGTGATCGACGGGGGCAAGGGCCAACTCAGTGCCGCAGAAAAAGCCCGGGCCGGCTTTCCTGAGTTGAGATTTTCCTTGGTGGCCTTAGCAAAGAGCCGCTTACGGAACAACTCCGGCCCCCTTGTGCGCTCGCCTGAACGCGTGTTTGTGGGGGACACGGGGGAAGCCCTTTCTTTAAGGGAGGGCAGCGAGAGCTTTCGCTTACTTACCCACCTGCGCAATGAAGCACATCGTTTTGCCCTTAGCTTTCATCGTAAAAAGCAGGGAAAAATAACCTCCTCTCTTGATCAGCTCAAGGGGGTGGGAAGGGTGCTCCGCCAACGAATTCTCGCCCATTTCCCTAGCCAGGAAGCCCTCCGCCAGGCAAGCCCGGCAGAGCTCAGCCAGATAAAAGGAGTCTCCGCTCCCCTCGCTCAGGAAATTCATGGTTATTTTCAGCGGCAGCTCTAAGCACGTGTTTTGCAGGTGCTCGAAATGGCATTTCAAGTATATTTACATTTGTTCCCCAGCATGGTAGTGATTGGTGACCGGGAATTGTATGCCCTCTCCTGACGAATTTTGAGCAAGCGAGTTGTTATGAAAAATATCGAGTTGATTCCCTTTACCAAAGACGGTTTTGTTTATTTTTCCAAAGAGCTCGAGCTCCTCAAATCCATCGAGCGTCCCAAGATTATCCAGGCCATTGCCGATGCTCGCCTCCATGGTGATCTTAAGGAAAACGCGGAATATCATGCTGCTCGTGAAAAACAAGGCCTTATTGAAGCACGAATCACCGACCTTGAGGATAAATTATCTCGAGCTCAGGTGATCGATCTCTCCTCCGCCCAAACAGGCAACGTACGTTTTGGTGCGTGGGTGCATCTGCGTGATGAGAATACTGAAGAAGAGAAAAACTTCCGCCTGGTCGGTGATCTTGAAGCGGATATTACCAAGAATTTTCTCTCGATTTCTAGTCCCTTAGGCAAGGCCCTGCTCGGCAAAAAAGAAAATGATCTAGTAGAACTTACCGCTCCTAAGGGAACCAAGGAATTTGTGATTTTAAAAATATCCTATTAGCAAGCTTGGCGAGGAGAAGCGACCACCAGCTCTCCCCCTATCCACACACTGGCAGGAAGCTGCTGGCCCATATCTGCAAGGTAGGCCTCGAGGCTCCCCGCAGGATGGAGGATAAAATCAGCATCGTAGCCCTTAGCCAGGCAACCTTTGCGCTCACCAAGAGCGAGGGAACAAGCCGGCACGTAGGTAATCCCTGCGAGAATTTCCCAGGGACGCAGCTGGCAATGCACTCCGGCAATACTGGCAATAAGGGGTAAATTGCCTAAATAACAGCTTCCCGGATTAAAATCGCTGCCTAGCGCAACTCGACAACCTGCCGCAATAACCTTGCGTCCATCAACAAAGGGAATCCCCGTGTAGAGGGAGGTTCCCGGGAGCAGCGTCGCCACGACTCCTGCGGCAGCCATCGCCTTAAGCCCTTGGTTGCTTGCCTGTTGGAGATGATCTGCACTCTGCGCTCCCCAGTGCGCGGCTGCCTCTGCACCACCGGCATCAGAGAACTCATCGGCATGAATCCTGATGCTCAGGCCCAATTTTTGTGCGGTGCGCATATATTCATGACAATCGCCAGGGGAAAAATAGCCATTTTCGATAAAGGCATCAACCCCATCAGCAAGCTGCTGGCGAGCCAGGCTTGGCAAGAGCTCTTCGCTCATCGCCTCAACATAGGCGCGAGTCGAAGCAAATTCTCGACCTACGGCGTGAAGCGCTAGACACGTGACCCTCAGGGTTTGCGAGCTGTGTTGTTTAAGACGGTGGAGTATCCTTACGCCACGCAGCTCCTCGGCGACGCTCAGCCCATAGCCGGTTTTAACCTCGCAGGTTGTCACCCCATAAGCCAAAAATCCTGCTAAACGTTGCTGGCATAAACGATGCAGCTCCTCATCCCTTGCCTGGCGGGTAGCCTGTACGGTAGCAGCAATGCCTCCACCTGCAGCTGCAATTTCTTGATAGGTCTTACCAGCAAGACGAGCTGCAAATTCATTGCTCCGCTCGCCAGCAAAAAGCGGATGCGTGTGACTATCCACCAGACCGGGAAGACAAAGCGCCCCCTCGGCATCAACCTCGATCAGAGCAGCTTGATTTTTAATTGCTGCTGGAACAGGCATCGGCCCATAGTCACAAACTTTTCCTGCTACTACCAGCAACCAGGCGTTCTCAAGGGAACCAAGGTCAGCTGCCTCAATAGGCTCCCCGTAAGGCTTCACCCTCAGGGGAGCAAGACTGAGCAATTGACCAATATGGCTAATCAGGGTTGCCTTAGTAAGCATGGGGATCCTCAGCCTCGTTGCACAATGGTCCAGGTGGTGCCCTGAGGCCCGTCTTTAAGCAGGATACCACGAGCCTCGAGGCGAGCTCGCAGCGCATCACTCTCCTGCCAGTCTTTATTAGTGCGAGCAGTTTGGCGAGCGGTAATTTCCGCGAGAATTTCTCCTTCGCTGATCCCCAGACTAGCGATGATCTGCTCTTTAATAGTAGCAATCATTGAGCTGGGCTCCAGCAAAAACAAGCCGAGCACCTCACCCCACTGACGGATAAGGGTGAGGGCGGCACTGCCCAATTCACTGCGAGCGGCACTGGGTTTTTTGCTGAGTTCTTGATTCAGCAAACGCATCAGTTGATTGATAGCAGCCATGGCCTGAGGAGTATTAAAATCATCGCTCAGCCCCTCGTGAAATTCCTTAACCAAGGCTTTAAGCTCTGCTGGTTGGAGGTGTTCCTGGCACGGCTCAATATCCGCAAATTCTCCTAAGGCGGCTAGGGTTTCATAGTAGTACAGTAACTTCATCCGATTGGCGGCAAAGAGCGCTTCACTAAAATCAATCGGCGAGCGGTAATGATTAGACAAATAACTCAGACGCAAGACTTCCGCAGGCCAACGTTTTAAAAAATCAGCGATGGTTATGGAATTCTTAAGGCTCTTCGACATTTTTTGCTTATTGACGCTCAAAAGTCCCGAGTGCATCCACACCCGTGCATAGGGGCAGCCGTTTGCTGATTCTGATTGGGCGATTTCATTTTCGTGATGAGGAAAAATTAAATCCTGTCCACCCCCGTGAATATCAATCTCGGCCCCCAGATGTTTCTTGGCCATGGCCGAACACTCGATATGCCATCCCGGTCGCCCCGTCCCCCAGGGACTGGGCCAGGAGGCTCCCAGGGTGCTGTCGTTTTTCCACAAAGCAAAATCCAGGGGATCTTCCTTGTCCCCTTCAACTAAGGCACGAGTGCCGCTGAGCAGCTCGTCGATTTTGCGACGCGAGAGTTTGCCGTAGTCAGTTTTGCCCCGTACCCGGTAATACACATCTCCGCTCCGAGTCGCATAAGCAGCTTGGCTGGTAATCAAGGTTGCGATCATCGCGATTATTTCGGGAATAGATTCGGATACCTTGGGTTCCACATCTGCGGGATGCACCCCCAGAGCTTTAAAATCGCGCTCACAACTCTCGATTATTCGTGCGGAGAGAACTCGCGGATCAAGGGATAGTTCTGCAGCCCGCTCGATAATTTTATCGTCAACATCAGTGTAATTGCGAACATAGGTGACCTGATAGCCACGGAAAACCAGATAGCGACGCAGGACATCAAAAAAAATTGCCTGCATGGCATGGCCAATATGGCTGTCATCATAGGTGGTGACCCCACAGGCATAAATTTTTACCTGATTAGGAAGATAGGGCTCAAGGGGCTGCTTTTGCCGTAGCATTGAATTGTAGAGTTTAATCGCTGGTAACACAAACACTCCTACGCCAATAAAAACCAAGAAAAAGCCTCCCCTTTTTAGCACAGCTGCCCCCCCCCTGGCTAGCCTGGGGAGCACCTGTGCTAAAATAAAGGTACGTAGTTGATGCAGTGCTGAGTAGTTACAAATAAACAAGGACATGCGCCATGAAGCCACTACGCCCCCTCCTGTTTAGCTGGTCCCTGGGGATCAGCATCGATCTTCTGGTGATCGGAGCTTCACTCTTGTTTTTTATTCGCGTGCTCTCCCCGATGTTTCAAATAGAAGGACGGACCACCTACGAATTGCTGGTTCTTGAATATACCACCCTGGTCAATTTGCTGGGTGCCCCTCTCTGCTTACTCCTTCTGGGAGGGATAAGTGCGGTCTATTTAGCTATATTTTGGTGTTTTACTGCGGGAAGCATTGGAGGCTACGTACGAAAACTCCTGAGCCCCAAAAACTAATCGTGATTTAGCTTGGCATTTTTACCAAAAAACAGGGATTCTTGACGCCCCCTTCGCCACACGTTATAGTTAGCGTAGACCCCACTAGGTATTTGCCTTAAGAATTTTTGGAGGAGTGATGCGACGCTCTGGAACCACGAAGTTTCAAAATTCCGTGCAGTTATTTAAATTTTGCCAGAAAGTACTCTCCGAAATCAAAGGCGGTAAAATCAACGATCAGGCAGTCGGGGCGATTCTCAACTTCAATCCTTCGGATTGCAGTCATTGGAAACGAGGAGAGAAGAATATCAAATCGATTTTTTCTCTCGAAAAACTCGCAAAAGAACTTGGTCTCGAAATTTCCTTAATTCATGATCTCACTAGTGGCAGCATTACGGTCGACGAAGCCTATTTTGAATTTAGTGAAGCCAATAACTATCAACGCACCATCAAACAAGCGAAGCTTGCTCACCCCCAGGGGTATCAAGAAGTTCGCAAGACCATCACCAATTTCACCAGTTTTCTCCTAAAGCAAAGCAATTTCAACACGCCTCCCCTCTACTTGCCCGAGGTCTTACGCTTCTTTCCCTTTATCAGTCTCCAGCCAGTGGAAATTCTCGATAAACTTTCGCGGATTTTACGGATTAAAAAGGGAAGCTATATCATCCAATTTAAGAAGGGCGAGCTCAAGCCACAAACGCGGATGAGTATCATCAAAGACGTAGCAAAAATCCTCTTCGAAGGGGAGCGTGAACGCTACCCCCAGCTCGGGGCTCGTCGAGAAGCGCTGGTCAATGTGGAGAAGCTTTTGTTTACCGCCGAGCTCCTCGCCCCCAAGCAGTTGCTGATTAGCGAAACCACCAAAAGCGAAGCCCGGCAAAACATTATTGCTGAACAGGCTGCCCTCTTTTGGGTACCGAAGTCTCTGATTTGTTTTCAGTTGCAGGAAATTCTGCTGCACGAACAGACCAGCAAGACAAGCAGCCAAGCAGAGACTCTCCGCGGCGGAGTCTATACAGAGCCCCTCCAGGGAGCCACGAGAAACGACGCCCAGCTACGCTAGAACTACGGCGGTGAAGCGAGGCGACTGCCAGCCATCGCGCCAACGATTACCGTAAGATAGACAATATTTTCGTAGAGAAGGCAGATTATCGCCCTTTGCGTCCGCGTTTAGAAGCTGCTTTTTTCTTGATCGCTGGCGCTTTGCGGGCCTTAAGCTTTGCAGCTGCTTTTTTCTTTTTGGCTACCCTCGTTTTTGCCACCTTTTTCTTCTTCGCCAGCGGCCTCTTCGCTGCAGGCTTCTTCGCTTTAACAACAGGCTTCTTCGCTTTAACAACAGGCTTCTTCGCTTTAACAACAGGCTTCTTCGCTGCAGGCTTCTTCGCTTTAACAACAGGCTTCTTCGCTGCAGGCTTCTTCCCTACGGGCTTCTTCGCTGCAGGCTTCTTCCCTATTTTTTTCTTCTTCGCCCCAGCCACCTTCTTGGCTACCTTTTTCTTCTTCCCTACAGCAGTCTTTTTCACTGCTTTTTTCTTCTTCCCTACGCTCTTCTTAGCCAGCGGTTTTTTAGCTGCCGGCTTCTTCGCTACCTTAGCTTGTGCCTTAGCCTTCTTCCCAGCTGCTTTTTTCTTCTTCATCCCCAGCTTTGCGTGCGGTGCAGATTTTTTCTTAGCAGCCCGGCGAGCAACGGGTTCTTCGCCATAGGCGTGCTCAGGGTCGAGTACTAACTCCACCTCTTCAAAATCATCGCCGGCATCATCATCAGCATTGCTAAAGGAAAAAACCTCTTCTTCACCGCTCAGATCTTCAGCATCGCCTAAATCCCGAGGCTCGATTTCAATCTCCTCATGGTCATGGGAGGCAACATCGGCGGCGGCGCTGGTCAGCAATTCATCTTCATCTTCATGGGCTAAATCATCGTCGTCGCTATCGTCGTCATCATCTTCAGTGCTAAAAAAACGGTGGTCATCCCCGTCTTCTTCATCTTCGTCTTCATGGTGTTCGCGCGAACTAATTTCTATATAATCAAGAGTCTCATCTTCGTCTTGGTGATCGTTACTCCGGCCCTCCGCAAAAAGCCCGCGGCGCTGCTCTTCACCAGGAAAGCTTCCCTCCTCGTGGGCATGGATCGTGCGATCGTCTTCAAGCGCTGCAGGTGCTTTTACCGGGGCGAAGGGAGACTGTTCATCCTTGTTTGTAACATCATCATGCTCTGCCATGTTCTCTCACCTTAAATAGACAATTAATTAAAATATAAAATACTTCAAAAAAATTATTGTGCAAATCTGTCGCAGAAATAATTTACCTTTAAACACTCTAGTTATGATACAGCAAAATGTAAATGTAAAGTCCCGATAGTATTCAAATCAACACCGAAATAATCTTTCCTGCTTCCACATCAACCAAACCTCGATCTGTAATTTTCAGCGCCCCAATTACCGGCAATGCCAAAAAAGACAATTGAATAAAGGGCTGTTCTATATCGCACCCCATTGATTTTATTAATCTAATCAAGCTTGATACCGTTTCCGCAAGCAGCGCTGCCGGCTCAAAACTCATCAATCCGGCAAGGGGCAGCGCAAGATGTTCTTTTTCATTATGGTTTTTCCAGACAACTATACCCCCATCGATTTCCCGGAGGTAAGCGACGCTTGCCGCCATCGCTTCGGCATCTACTCCCACCACAATAATATTGTGACAATCGTGAGCAATGGTTGAGGCAATAGCCCCACAACGCAACTTAAATCCTTGCACAAATGCGCTGGCAAACCGCCCGCTCTCAAGGTGGCGTTCAATCACCGAGATTTTTAAAATATCTCGGCTCAGATCGGCGCCGACTTCCCCGCAAGAAACCGCCAGAGAAAGCGTGCGGTTTTCAGTGACCAGACTATTGCTGATCAACCCGATTACTCGTGCCCATACCTGCTCGGGATGCTCTGCCGCTTCAGCTGCAGGTCCCCAGGGAACGGCGATCTTAAACCAATCCTCGCAGATTTCGCCAAGCCGTATATTCCTCTGCCCCTCAGGGAAATAACGCTGGTGAGCAGCAGGAGAATCGTCGTAAGCAGCAAACATCTCCGCTGCGACCTCCTTGCCTTCCTTAAGGACCTGGCGAATCACAAAGCCATCGCCCCAAGCAGACTCGCCCCCTCGAGGCTCTATCAGGCAAAGATCTGCTAAAAATCCCGGAGCCACTACCCCTCGATCATCAAGGCCGTAGGCTCGAGCTGCGGCAAAACTCGCCACCCGAAAAAGATCTTCCGGTCGATAGCCCAGTGCCAAACCCTGATGAATAAGAGCATCAATATGGCCATCAGCAGCCATATCCACGGGATTGCGGTCATCGCTACAAAAACACAGCACTGCCGAACTGTAAGCCGTCAACAGCGGCAGAAGCGTGCGAGCGTTTTTAGCGCACGAACCTTCGCGAATTAAAACATGCATGCCTTTTTGTAACTTTTCCCGAGCCTCGGCGAGTTCGCTGGATTCGTGACAACTATGGATGCCACTAGCTGCATAAGCATTCAATTCCTTACCGCTCAATCCGGGGCAGTGACCATCGCGCTTTGTCCGACTAAATAAGCTTAATTTAGCTAAAGTTTCTTTTTCGCCGGCTAGGACACTGGGATAATCCATCATCTCGGCTAGCCCTAACACCCGGGGGTGCTCTTTAAAACAGGCGAGCTCTGCAGCACTGAGGCAAAAAGCACCAGTCTCAAGATTGCGGAAGCGATCGGTAGACGGTACGCAGCTGGGCAACATCAATAAAATATCGAGGGCTAAGCCTGCCGATACTCCCAGGGCCCACTCAAGGCCAGCTTTTCCTTTTACATTAGCAATTTCATGGGGATCCCAAATTGCCGTCGTTGTCCCGCGCGGAAGGACGGCCGATGCAAAGTGATGAGGAGTCATCAAGCTCGATTCGATATGCACATGGGTATCAATAAATCCCGGCACCACCACACAGCCTCGCCCATCGAGGTAGCGCCTACCCTCGTAAGAGCCCCCGGTTGCCGCGATATGGGCAGCCGACAAGGCGATATCTCCCGCAATGAACTCACCACTATACACATCGAGAAAACGAGCGTTTTTAATAACCAGGTCGGCTAGCTCAAGGCCTCGTGCTACCATAATTGTTTGGCGAAGAACTTCCTCGCTGGGATAGGCTGCCTTAAAACGCATATTTTTTCTTTCCTAGAAGAAGCGTTATTAGGTATACCTTCAAGGCTTACTAGAAAAAGCCGTGGTCAACACTTTAGCAACTACTGCTTAAAAGTCATTAAAAAACAAGATGATACTAACTTTTTAAGCCTACCAGGTGATTTATGAACAAAGCGGTGCGTCATGCCATTAGTCCCAGGCGAGCAGAAAACTACCCCGAATGGTATCAGCAAACCATCAAAGCGGCGGATTTGGGCGAAAACTCTCCGGTTCGGGGTTGCATGGTCATCAAACCCTGGGGCTACGCTATTTGGGAGCTTATGCAAAAATTCCTTGATGCAAAAATCAAGGAAACCGGGCATGAAAATGCCTATTTCCCCCTACTCATTCCCCTGAGTTTTTTGGAAAAAGAAGCCTCCCATGTGGAAGGCTTTGCCAAGGAATGCGCCGTGGTCACCCATCATCGGCTCGAGACAGGCCCCGAGGGTGGCTTAATACCAGCAGGCCCTCTGCAAGAACCTTACGTGATCAGGCCCACCAGCGAGACCATTATCGGTTATTTTTATAGCAAATGGATAAACTCCCACCGCGATCTGCCCCTCTTGATCAACCAATGGGCAAACGTTATGCGTTGGGAAATGCGTCCCCGGCTTTTTTTGCGCACCAGCGAGTTTCTCTGGCAAGAAGGGCACACCGCTCACGCCACTGCCCAAGAGGCTGAAGAAGAAACCCTACGCATGCTTGATGTCTACGTGGATTTTGCCGAGAACTGCTTGGCGATGCCGGTAATCAAAGGCAGCAAAACTGCCGGTGAGCGCTTTCCTGGAGCGGTCGACACCTACTGCATCGAAGCAATGATGCAAGATGGCAAGGCGATTCAAGCGGGAACCTCCCACTTTCTCGGACAGAATTTTGCTAAAAGCTCAGAGATTAAGTTTGCTGATATGGATGGCTCCGAAAAATATGCCTGGACCACCTCGTGGGGGGTGACCACCCGTTTGATTGGTGGTTTAATTATGACCCATGGGGATGACGATGGTCTTATTCTTCCGCCCCGGGTTGCGCCACGCCAGCTGGTGATCCTGCCTATCTACAAATCCCCCGAAGAGCGCCAGGAGGTTCTAGCTTACTGTCGTTGCTTACAAGCTTCCTGGCAAGAACTGCGCTTCGCTGATGAAAAAATTCGCGTGGCCATCGATGATCGCGATATCCGCGGTGGCGAAAAAGCCTGGTCCCAGGTAAAAAAAGGCGTTCCCCTACGGGTTGAAATCGGTCCCAAGGAAGTGCGTGATCACAAAATTTGCTATGCTCGTCGTGATCAGCCGAGCAGTGCCAAGCAGTTTGTCGCGAGCAGCGAATTCACCGCTCAGCTTCCCCAACTACTCGCTGATATGCAGCAGGGTTTATTTGCCAAGGCTCTTAGGGAACGCCAAGCCCGTACTCGAGAAATCAACTCGCTTGCCGAATTTGAAGCTTTCTTTAAAGAAGATGCCGGTCTTGCTGGTGGTGGTTTTGCCCTCTGTCACTTTGATGAATCAGCGAGCGATCATGAACTCCTTAAAACTTACAAAGTAAGTCCCCGTTGTTATCCCCTGGAGCAGGCCACCTTTACACCAAGGGCCGAGGTCGGCAGCTGTCTCTTTACCGGCAAAACTTCTACTCGTCGGGTGATCATGGCAAAATCCTATTAAAAATGCTGAAGCGAGATTTATTTTAGATGAAACATAAGCGCTTTATTCTTACCCTCATGGCGGTGCTTATCCCCTTAGGGATTATCGTAGTTTACGGGGGCAAGAAGATGTTAAATGCCCGCCCCGGAGCTAGCCAGTATTTTAATGAAGCAAGTGCTGCCTACCATGCTAAGGATTTTGTTAAGGCAGGCGCAATAATCGCTGCCCAGCAAAGCAAAATTCTCGCTGAAGCAGAGGGCTGTGAACTTATTATTTCTGTCTATGCCGAGCTCGCAAATTTTTCGGCTTTGGAGGAGGTTTCACGAAGCTGCATCGCCACAAATCGAGCTGAGGGTATCGCTCATGAGGGGCTCGCCTTTAGTCTCTCCTCTCAGGGAAAAATTGCTGAAGCACTTACTGCTCTTGAAGCCGAGCAGCACAAAAAACCTGAGGTCCCGCGCATTGCCATCGCCTTGGCCCGCTTATTAGTTATGAGCGGGCAGGAGGAGCGAGGGGGCACGCTTTTTATAAGGGTTATCGAGAAAGAAACAAGCTGGTCCATGTGGCTTGCCGAAGCCCTCAAACAATCAGCCCTGCTCAAGCAGGCTAATTTTGTAGAAAAACTCAGCCAAGTAGTGTTAAAAAAAGAACTGGTATTTGCCCAACTGGAGGAAAAACTCGAAGCTGCTGCCCGAGCCCTTGAGCTTAAAGAGCTTGCCGAACTTCTAGCAGATCGGCACAAGTAACCCTAAGAGGAATTCTGCTATGAAGACCCTATCAAGCCTTTTTGGCGAGCATCTCAGCATCCTCAACCAGCGTTTTATCCCCATCTTAGAAAAAAATGCTTTACCCGGTTTGGTGATTGCGGCAGGTGCCCCCATGCTGCACTACGCTGATGATCGCTCTGCCTATTTTTACCCCACCCCGCATTTTGCTTATTGGTGCCCGGCCCAGGGCCCCCATCATCTGCTGGTGATTCGCCCCGGAGAGAAAACTCAGGTATTTTTGCTGCGCGAGAACGATTATTGGCACGAGGCGCCGGTGGCTCCCGAAGCGTTTTGGGCTGAGCACATGACGGTGGAGCTCTGTCACGATAAAGCTTCCCTGTGGAAGGATCTCCCTGCATGGAAAAACTTTGGCTATATCGGCCCCGAGGCTGAGCTCAGTGGACGCCACCATCAACTGCTGGTCAATCCTCCTCGGCTTTTAGCTAACGCCGATTGGGCCAGGGCACAAAAAACTGCTTATGAGATTCATTGCTTGCGGGAAGCAAACAAAAAAGCTGCCCTCGGCCACCAAGCCGTGCGCTCTGCCTTTGCCAGCGGAGCCTCGGAGCGCCAGCTGCATCAATTGTATGTCACCACCCTCGGCTGCACTGATGATGAGCTCCCCTACCACACCATCATTGGTATCGATAAATTTTCGAGTATTCTTCATTATCAAAACAAACGAGATATTCGCGATGGTTCGGTGCTCCTAATCGACGCCGGTGCAAAATACTATCAGTATGGTTCCGATATTACCCGCACCTATGCGCGCGCTTCGGCTCCTGAGAGCTTTCGCAATCTCCTCGGCGCTATGGAAGCCCTCCAGCAGGAGCTCTGCAATGCGGTGAGCGCTGGAATTAGCTTTGCTGAACTCCACGAAAAATGCCATATCCTCCTCGCCCAAGTACTGCTCGATCAGCAGCTGCTCAAAAACTGCAGTATTGACGAAGCCATAGATCGCAATCTGACCTTTGCGTTTCTCCCCCATGGTCTCGGTCATATGCTGGGTGTCCAGGTGCACGATGTATCGGGTAAGCAGGCTGATGAAGATGGCTCCCCCTGCATCCCTGTGCCCCGCTTTCCCCTGCTCCGTACCTTGCGGCCTCTCCGTGATCAGGATGTGGTAACCATCGAGCCGGGACTGTATTTTATTCCGCTATTACTAGAAAAAATGCAGCAGGGTGAGCTGGGACGCTATGGCAATTTCCCCCTGCTGGCTGAGTTGATCCCTTATGGGGGGATTCGCATTGAGGACGACGTGGTGGTTGGCCGGGCTAGTCGAGAAAATCTGACTCGGCAATTTTTGGGCAATGAGTTTCTTCTCTAGAAGAGATTAGCCACTAGAAAAACTAAACTCCGGTTTATAAGCAGTGAAAAAAACTTTCTGGGTAGGGGCTAGTCCCTCTACCTTACAGGGGATCTCATAAATATCTTGATCAAATATCCCCGCAATTTTTAGGGAGAAATCACCAATTTTCTCCCGTGCAACAAACACCAGCTCAAGCCGAGCTAGCAGAGTTAAAGCATTGCCCGCTTCTCCCTCCAATTCAAGCCGAGCTGAAATCGGTGATGCCAACTGCCTATTGAGCTCTACCCGCACCCCCCGCCGCAAGAGAATCGCTATGGGGGAGAACATCGCCTCTCGTTCCCCGCAAGCAATAAACTCCTGCTCTTTACGCTTTAGTTCGAGCCGAGCTTCGAGCAATTCTAAGGGAATACTCAGGGAAAATCTCAGAGTTTTTTCCTCGCGAAACAACTCGGCAGAGGGACTATGGAGGAGCAGTACCCGAGGAGAAAGCTCTCCAGCTTTTTTTCGCCAAGAAAAGCCAACGGAATATCTGTTACCCCCATTAGTTAAACGCGCTGGTCGCAGCATGCCTCGTCCCCCCTGACTTACCGTCACCTCCATTAAGGCCGGTAACGAGCTCCCCCCGGGAAAGAGCTGATAGAAAGTCAGCAGGCGCACCCGTTTAACGGGATAGACGAGATAATAGGTAACTGTTTTGGCCATAAGCTCGCTTACCCTGAGGCCGTGAGGCCCCACCCTCATGGCTTTAGTCTGGATAAGCTTCCCGCTAAGTCTACGCCCACTTTGTTCATGGAGATGCAAACACTCAAGGAGAAAAGCCCCGTGGCCCTTGATTGCTTGCTGGAGTACTTGCTGCCCAAGAAAACCCTGTTCATTCGCCTGGGCTGCTTGATACAAGGTGAAATCTTCATACATCACCGTAAGGGCAACCCGCACCTGTTCAGCACTTACTTCCACCTGCGCCGTGGTCAATGAAATGGGGTGGGCAAAGGACACTGCCCTCACCAGCACCAGTACCACTATCAGCACCCCTGATTTCAACATCCCCCAGCCTCATCACAAAGGGCTGGACTCTGGGGTTGGAGCACCTGTCGCCCCGAGAAATCATCGTAAAGTGGCCAGGCAGGTTCAAGCTCCGCTGTGGGATCAGCGGCCACACTTACCGCAAAAATAGCCAGCTGGGGATTACGCGGCAAAGTAAGCTGACTGGCTCCCGGCTTCAATGGCAGCACATACTTGAATAAATATGAAAAGGTATAAGAGTCATTTTTGCCCGAGGCAAGATGGCGATGAGTAGCGAACCAGGCAATGGGTGCACGCTTAATGAAACCTGGTTCTATACGGATTACCTGGTCTTGGAGGGTGAAAATACGATTATCATAATCGCCAATCTTACCGTACCACTGTTGGATCGTACGCTGATAGATTTCATCATCGATGCTAAACGCAACCTCAGTATCTGAGCTTGCCGCAGCGAGCAGATACAGGCGATTATACGAGCCTGCAGGTAAAGCCAGCACCTGTCCTGCGGCAATAACCCCCTGCTGTTTACCAGCAGCAAGCACAAAACGTACCCCCTCACTGGTCAGCTCAGAGGGAAACTGCTCGGCTGGATAATTGGCTCCATCGCCAGGGAACGAGCCTACTCGCGCTTCCCCATCCCGAGAGGTAAATTGCCCATTAAAGGGCAAATCCACTGCGGTCGAAACCACCAAAACAGGCGGCTTTTCATCGACAACAAACTCCACCGCAAAACTGCGTGGACTATAGGTTCCAAGCTCGGTAAGCAGCTGCTTATCAGCATAAACTGCTTCCCCTATTTTTCGTTCTTGAGCGTCAACTTCCCAGGCCTGAGCTATAGGCGCAGCAAAGCTCACCGTAAGGGAAGCATTCGCCATACCCCAGAGCTCTTGCAAGCGGATAATCGTCGCGGAACCGCTCTCTGCTTTTTTTAGCGCTCGTATTCCTACCTGGGGCGTACTGAGCTGGGCAAAAGAAAAACTTCGCCCCAGGTCGCCCGGATGGCGTTCACTGCGAAAAGCCTGGGGTTTTTGATTAAGGCGTTCGCCCTGTTCATAAGTCAAATCGCTGCGCCAATCCCCGCGGTGCGGGAATATCCCATAGGTGAAATCATGATGCCCCCAGTCCTGAGAAGCCTCGTAGTGGTAGCCACCGCGTTCGGTGTTAGGCGTATAGAGAAGGGTCAGACGCACTTCATTATCGGAGGGTTTGTCAGAGCCAAATTTGCCGTCTTCGAGGATACTCACCCCGTAACTACCATCGCCAAGACTCAGGTCAAACCACTGATGACTTGGTACCTCGAATTTTCGTGGATGATTGTTATTGCGTTCGATGGTCCCCAAACCCCAGTTATAGGTGGCGAGAGGATTAGCAATGGTCAGGGGAAAGCTTGCTTTTAATGACGAATTTTTGCTCAACCAATCGATAGCATTCCCTACCCACACAACCCGCGAACCGCGCACTAAGCTGAAACGCTGGACAAAGGTCGAATCCAAGGTTTTACGGCTTACCTGGAGGCTTACCCGTACCGGCCCCTGTTCTAATATCTCTATTTTTGCCGGACCACTTACGTGGGCGTAGGGTGGTTTTTGCCGATCGGCCCAGTCCATATTCCAAGCAGGAAATGCTTGGGGTTGCTCGTATTGAAAGACCAGCTGGGCAGGCTGAGCTAAGAGCTCACGTTCACCGTTTTCAAGATCGCGAATGCTTGCCACGTCTCCCTCAGGGTTGAGTTGCACCGCCAACAGACCATTGGTGAGGGAAGTTGCGGTCACTCCCAGAGGAGAGACCGTACGCTCCCCTTCACGGGCTGTACGCAGTGAGAACACCTCAAAACTAAGAGGGGCTAGTTCAGGAGCAAACACCACCACACTCGCGCCTGTCTCAAGACTGCTCACTTGCACCGGCCAGGCTCGACCCTGGGCATCTTCAGCTATCAGGGGCTGGGAGGGGAGTTCTTCGCGGGTAAAGTGCGCCTCCACTACATCCTGGCGAGGAATGGCCAGAGGGTTGTAGACCAGCAGCGGTAAAGGAACCCTCGTCTCCAGGCGGCTTGCCACCGCCCCAACACTATAAAGCAGGGATGCGGCAAAACCATTAAGGGCAATCAGCTCATCGTTGTAGGAATATTCATAGGCCTTAGGGAGACTCGTTCCCGGTAAGATATCGTGCATTTGGCTGCCGAGCACTCGCAGCCACGAGCGATTTATTTTTTCTTGGGGATAAGCAGCCTTGGCAAGCACAGAAGCTACCACCGCCGCCCGTTCCGCACTATCGGCCAGCTGCTCATTACGCCGATTCCACCGTTTCATATAAGCCTGGGAAGTTAACGTTCCTGCGGAATGTTCGGTGAGCAGCATATCTCCTTTATAGCGGGGCAAGAGCGCTTTTTGCTCATCACTAAGATCGCGAAAGAGTTGATCTGATGCCGCGGAAAGTACCGTGATCGGACCTCCAGGCTTGAGGCTTGCCATCACCTGCTTAACATCTTGTTCCCGGGGGGCTCCACCCTGGTCACCGACCCCGTAGTAGTGATAGTCGGTATAAACCCCATATTTTAAGCCATTATCATTAACCCGTTCCACCCATTGTGGATCTGTATTGAGGGGTTGATGGACCTGTCCCACGTATTCACCAGGATTCAGCGCCGCCACAATAGTTTTACCATCGGGTCCCTCCCACAGACCGAGATTAAAGGGAATACCTACCGCAGACCCCCAGGTAAGTTTCTGAGTAGAGAAACCTTTGAGTCCTGCATGAGCCCAAATACTCGGCATCGAGGCAGGAAAGCCAAAGCAGTCGGGCAGCATATAGTCAACACTTTCCCGATTAAACTCGCGGCGAAAATAATTATTTCCGAGCAAAATTTGCCGGAAAATCGCTTCAGGAGAGGGCACATTAACATCGCCCTCATCCACCGACGAGCCCGAAACAAACCAACGATTTTGCTGGATATATGCTTTTAACTGCGCATAGTGCTGGGGAAAATACTCCTCCATCATCGCGTAGCGAATTGAACCGGTGAAATTAAAATTATACTGGGGATAACGCTCAAAAAGAGCAAAATTGTCTTCGAGGGTACGTTTGATGAATTCATCGATGGTAACCTGGTAGGTCCACAGCCACTGGGTATCCAAGTGGGCATAAGCAACGACATAGAGGGTCTTGTCTTTGCTAAGATCAGCTTTGGCGATAAGCAAAGGTGGAGACAGCAAGAACAGTAGCGAAAGTTTTTTGAACACGTATCCTCTCCGTAAAAATTCAAGTGCCGTATAGCATGCTGCGCTCAACAAACCAATATATACCGATAAGCAGACAAACAGCACTGGCAAGCCGATAGACCGGCAGCAACGTTCGCACCGTCCACAAGAGCGGGTAATACATCGCAATAACCAAAAACTGCCCTAGTTCTACCCCGCAATTAAAAAAGAGGAGAGCCAGAATCTGCTGATCGGCAAGCAGCGAAAGATCCTGCATAACATTAGCAAAGCCAAAGCCATGAATTAAGCCTAGGGCAAAGATAATCACCAGGGAATCACCCCAAAAATGCCAGAAATTATTCACCGCAACGAGACTAATAGATAAAGCAATTGCTGCTTCTATGAAGCCGACCGAAGGCGAACAAATTTTTAGCCCGGCGAGCGCTAAAGTGAGAGAATGGCCTAGGGTAAAAGCCGTGCAATAACGCAGAACCTGCAATAAGCGCTGACGATGAGTCGCTACACCTTCGCCAAAAAAGAGGGGTAACAACAAGGCAAATAAAAATAAGAGATGATCATAACCCTCGAGAATATGGCTTACCCCCTCCATAATAAGCGACCAAAATAGCTGACTACTCGCTATCTTCTCCTGCAAAAATACCTTGACCGAGGGTACGGTTGCGCTGAGCATGGCGGTATACGGAGAGCCCTGATTACCTGCCCGCACAAAGGTACGATGTTCGGCATCTGCAGCAAACATAAAGGTCGAAGTTATGCGGAGGTGCTCGATCTTATTGGCACAGGCAACACTGAAGGCAAGGCTCAGATAGCTCTCTCGTGGCAGCTTGTTTTCGAGTTGAGTGAGAGAACGGGGAGTGAGCATGCAGGCCTGGGGACCATTGTCTACGGTCAAGCGGCTGAGCAAGTATGCCGTGGCCCTCTCCCGAGGGGGGAGCTCCTCGGGAGAGAGACCAAGGGCAAAGGCCACATCACTCACCGCAATATTCCACGAAGCAAGTACCACTCGCTCGCCGCTCGTTTGCGTAAAGCGTAGATAGCTATAGGCGGAATGATGAGCAGACAAAGAAGCTGCGAAGCCCGTTAGGCTTATTAGTATAATGAGTATAGATTGATTCATGTCACCACTATATTCCCAAGCAAGGAGCAGAGCATGGCCAAACCACCGCGGAAAACTTCTCTAGGCGAAATAGCTGAAGAAGTAAGCAATGATGATTTTCCCAGCGTCGATGATACATCCGATTCCCGTGAAGAACGAAAAAATGGTGAAGTAAAAATCCGCCTCCAGCTGAATGCTCCCAAAGATCATCCTCTCAGCTGGTTTAGTGAGGAAGTTAAAATGCGCGGCATCAAAAATTTGGATCTTAACACCCTGGTGCTTACCGCCATAAGTGAGCTCGGCGATTCCTGGTGGCGTCAGATCCTTGAAGAACATACTCCTCTCGAGTATAAAATATCCGCAGCCTTAGCAGATCCGGCGATGCGCGAAAAACTAAAGTTGCTCCTCGCCAGCCAATAAGCTCGCTCCACGGAGAATGCTAACCAACGAAAGGAAGCCCCATGACAACACGCCTCGAATCGGACTCTAGCGGCGAAATCGCCGTCCCTGCTGCCGCCTATTGGGGAGCACAAACCCAACGCTCCCTCGAAAATTTCACCATCGGCGGCCAACGTTTTAGTCGGACCATGATTTGGGCCATGGGTATGGTGAAAAAAGCTGCAGCTCAGGTTAACGGCGACCTAGGGAAGCTTTCTGCTGACAAGGTTTCAGCTATCTCACAGGCCTGCGATGAAGTTATCGCCGGCTCCCTCGATCAGGAATTTCCCCTGGTGGTGTGGCAGACCGGCTCAGGCACCCAAAGCAATATGAATGCCAACGAAGTCATTGCCAATAAAGCTATTGAGCTGCTAGGCGGTCAACTCGGCAGCAAACATCCCATCCATCCTAACGACGATGTTAATAAATCCCAGTCGTCAAACGATGCCTTCCCTACCTTTATGCACGTAGCTGCGGTGAAAGATCTCCAAGGCAAACTATTACCCGCACTCAGCGCTCTTGAAAGGGTTCTCCACAAAAAATCTCAGGATTTTAAAGATATTATTAAAATCGGACGCACCCACTTGATGGATGCCACCCCCCTGTCCCTTGGTCAGGAAATCGGGGGCTGGGCGGCCCAATTGGCTTATGCCCGTAACGAAGTCGAACGCACCAGTGTAGGTCTCTACTCCCTGGCCATGGGAGGCACTGCAGTGGGCACTGGCCTGAATACCCACCCGCAGTTTGCCGAGCGCTCAGCCAAAAAACTCGCTACCCTGACCGGCTATCCTTTTATTACGGCGGTGGATAAATTTGCTGCACTGAGTGCCCACGATGCCATAGTGGCGATGAGTGGCGCTCTCAAAACGTTGGCCACCGCCTGCATGAAGATCGCCAATGACCTACGTTTCTTGGCTAGCGGTCCGCGCTGTGGTATCGGCGAATTGCTTATCCCTGCAAATGAGCCGGGGAGCTCCATTATGCCGGGCAAGGTAAATCCCACCCAATGTGAAGCGATGACCATGGTGGCTGCTCAAGTTATGGGCAATGATGTAACCATCGCTATCGCAGGAAGTAACGGGCATTTTCAGCTTAACGTCTTTAAGCCCGTACTGATTCATAACCTGCTTGAATCCATCAATCTTCTCGCTGATTCGCTCTCCTGTTTCACCGCCAAATGTGCCTCCGGCATCGAGCCTAATCGTGCCGTCATTAGCAAAAATCTTAATAATTCCCTTATGCTGGTCACTGCGCTGAACCAGCTGATCGGCTATGACAAGGCTGCGGAAATCGCTAAAAAAGCCTGGAAAGAGGATAGCAGCCTTAAAGAGGCGGCCATTAAGTCTGGGTATATTTCCGCCGAAGATTTTGACAAATACGTTCGCCCTGAGCAGATGATTGCTCCACACTAGGGAGAGCTTCCGTAGTTTTTCATTGCGAGAATACAGAAAATTGGTAGAATCATCGGCTTGTTGCCCAGGCTCTGCCAATTTAGGCATAAAGTTAATTATTACAATATCTTATTAAGATCTTTTGAGGAGTATGGTCATGGCGCGTTCTAATCGCCGCGAAAAAGTTAAGCTTGTTTCCACTGCCAATACCGGTGTGTATTACACCGTCAACAAGTTGAAAGGCAAAGACAAGCTGAACCTAAAAAAATACGACCCCAAGGTTCGTAAGCATGTGGAGTTTAAAGAAGCCAAGCTCACAAAATAACGACCCCCAAGCCTTGAGTCGTTGGTATGTTAAGTATCTATGCCTGCAGAATCACCGGTTCGGCTAAAATCGCGCCGGTGATCTTGATCAACTTCTCCAGTAACTCATCTTCGCTCTTTTTACCCTGTTTTGGCCACGCTAAGGCATGCATCAACACCTCATCCATATGTTCTACCGGCACAAAAGTCATGCTGGCCCGTACCGCCTCCGGTATTTCACTCAGGTCCTTGATATTATCCTTAGGGAAAATCACCGTGGTCAGGCCGCTGCGATGAGCTGCCAAAGCCTTTTCCTTAAGTCCGCCAATGGGCAGGGACTTGCCCCTCAGGGTGATTTCCCCGGTCATCGCCACGTTTTTGCGAATCGGACGTTGGGTCAGTGCACTGGTTAAGGCCGTGGCCATGGTCAGGCCCGCCGATGGTCCATCCTTGGGAATAGCCCCTTCAGGCACATGAATATGTATATCGAGAATCTGGTAAAAATCCTCGGCCAGGCCAAGAAACTTTGCCCGCGAGCGCACATAACTCATGGCCGCTTGAGCCGACTCCTGCATGACATCACCCAGCTTGCCGGTGATGGTTAATTTACCCTTGCCCGGCAAAACCACCACCTCGATCAATAACAGCTCGCCCCCCGCCTGGGTCCAGGCCAAGCCTGTACACACGCCAATCTCATCACACTCACTCTGGGGGCTAAAGCGATGGCGACGCGGCCCAAGATAGTCCTGCACTGATTGGGCGGTTATTTCCTCGTAGAAGCCCCCGGTAAGTTCAGAGACTTTGGCCTCGGCGGGTGCTGTTTTTTTGCTGGTTTTTTTGGCACGAGCACTGGTGGCTGTTTCACCCGGGGGATTTAAAGCAGCGGCTTTCAAATGCTGGCGAGCTGATTTGCGCAACAACGAGGCTAGCTCCCGCTCGAGACCTCGTACGCCTGCCTCTCGGGTATAATAACGGATTAGCTCGGTGATCGCCCCGCGCTCAAAGCTGATGTGGGATTTTTCCAGCCCATGTTCCTTAATTTGCTTAGTAACCAAATATTTGGTGGCAATTTGCAGTTTTTCATCTTCGGTATAGCCGGCGATTCTAATCAACTCCATCCGGTCGAGCAGCGGTCCGGGTATTCCTTCCGTTGAATTGGCCGTAGCAATAAATAGACAGTGGGAGAGATCAAAATCGAGGTCAAGATAATGGTCATTAAAAGCACAGTTCTGCTCGGGGTCAAGCACTTCCAGCATTGCCGCAGCAGGGTCACCGCGATAGTCATTGCCCATTTTATCAATCTCATCAAGGAGAATTACCGGATTGGCCGTACCAGCACGCTTGAGTGCGGCAATTATTTTGCCGGGCATAGAGCCAATATAGGTTTTGCGATGCCCACGAATTTCTGCCTGATCCTTGACCCCACCTAAGGAAATACGGACAAATTTGCGGTTTACTGCCTCGGCAACACTGCGCGCTAAGGAGGTTTTACCAACCCCAGGAGGACCAACGATACAGAGAATCGGCCCCTTCATTTGCTCTACAATATTACGTATGGCTAAATATTCGAGTATCCGATCCTTAACTTTTTCCAAACCAAAATGATCACGATTCAGTACCTCTTCGGCAAAAGCGATATTTTTAATGTCTTCGCTATAGGATTGCCACGGTAGGGAAAGCACCGTCTCGATAAAATTACGAACGACGGTGGCTTCTGCCGACATCGCTGACATAGTCTTGAGCTTTTTGATTTCTTTGGCGATCTTTTGCTGAGCATCAGCAGAGAGCTTTACTTTTTTGAGCTGGGCCTCCATTTCGCGTAATTCGCTGCGGCTATCGTCTTTCTCTCCTAGTTCCTTTTGAATCGCGGTGATCTGTTCATTAAGATAATATTCCTTCTGGGTTTTCTCCATTTGCCGTTTTACTCGGGCGCGAATTTTTTTCTCGACCCGCATTATCTCAATTTCTGACTGAATCGAACCAAAGACCTGCTCCAGACGGAGACGGGGATTTACCTCTTCCAGCAATTTTTGCTTAGCTTCGAGTTTCAGGTTAGATAAATGGGAAACCAAGGTATCAGCAAGCTTCGACTCGTCGTCAATTTGACTTATTGAAAGCAGCAATTCAGCGGGAATACGCTTATTAAGCCGGACATAGTTATCAAAAGCAACTTTGACGGTGCGGACGATGGCTTCATTTTCAAAACCGACTTGTTTTTTTTCCTCGAGGACGACTGCCTCAACCGTATAAAAATCGTCACATTTGGTAAATTTCAGAATTTTTGCACGTTTTTTGCCTTCCACCAGCACTTTTACCGTGCCATCAGGAAGGCGGAGGAGCTGCAAAATAGTCGCCAAGGTCCCGATTTCGTAAAGGTCCTCACTGGTGGGGTCGGTGGTTTTAGCTTTTTTTTGCGCCACCAAAAAAACATCCTTTTTTTCCTCCATCGCCTGTTCGAGCGCGCGGATTGATTTATCCCGACCGACAAACAGCGGCACAATGGTTGCAGGAAAAATAATGATATCTCTCAGGGGGAGAAGAGGGACGCTGATCTTTTGGTAGACCCGGGCTTTGCCAGGCTTGTTCTCATTCGCCTCAGACATAAAGCTCTCCTCCTTTAAATGGTTTAGCGAGCAAAACTCCACAGCAGGGGCCAGCAGCACTACCAGGTAGAAGACGGGTAGTGCTGCTGGCAACCACAGCTGGCGATAACAAGGGATTTGCAAGTACCGAAGAGAGGAGAGCCAAACTCACCACCCTACTGCTCAAAAAAAAAACAGACTGGCTATAGAGGGACTACACTTAAGTATAGTATAAACGATATTTAGTGTGGTGACGAGTCTTGGCAAAGAAACCTAGAGGAATAACCCATCCAGCTTAAAGAGGAAATTACTACCTAGCGCAGCGGATCAGTACCGGTATTGCCACTGCTGGCTTCACCTTTAGTGCGATTTAGCGTCTCCTCGTCTTTATCATCTTTGGAACGAAACACCATAATCGGCTCTGATTTAAGCTCGATACACTCCTCGGTGATAATGACTTCCCGCAGCTCGGGCTGGCTGGGTAATTCGTACATAATATCAAGCATGGCCTCTTCCAAAATTGCCCGCAAACCACGTGCGCCGGTTTTTCGTTTTTGGGCTTCTCGGACTACGGCGACCAGCGCTCCCTCAGTAAACTTCAGAGCAACTTTTTCGAATTCGAACAACTTTTTAAATTGTTTGACAATCGCGTTCTTGGGCAAAGTAAGGATTTTAATTAAGGTCTGCTCATCGAGCTCAGTCAGCGCACAAATTACCGGCACCCGTCCGACAAATTCAGGGATCAAGCCAAAGCGCATCAGGTCTTCAGTGCGCACCTGGAGCAGCACATTCTCCATGCGTTCCTGTTTGCGGCGTTTAACATCCGCACCAAAGCCCATGGTATTGACCTCTACC
This sequence comes from Deltaproteobacteria bacterium, assembly GCA_023250635.1. Classification (GTDB taxonomy): domain Bacteria; phylum Bdellovibrionota_B; class Oligoflexia; order Oligoflexales; family Bog-1112; genus JAHFAI01. The sequence goes on from JAHFAI010000005.1 coordinate 27,953, forward strand.
CGCTGGAGGATAATTTTTTCCAAACCCGCAAAGGCCCCGCCACAGATAAAAAGGATATTGGTGGTGTCCACCTGGAGAAATTCCTGCTGGGGGTGCTTACGTCCTCCCCGCGGCGGGACATTAGCGATGGTACCTTCCATGATCTTCAGCAAGGCTTGCTGCACCCCTTCTCCGGAGACATCCCGAGTAATCGAGGGGTTCTCGCCCTTGCGAGCAATTTTGTCGATTTCATCGATATAGGCTATACCCCGTTGGGCGAGCTCCACATCGTAATCGGCACTTTGCAGCAGATTAAGGATGATGTTTTCCACGTCCTCACCCACATAACCCGCTTCAGTTAAATTGGTGGCGTCAGAGATGGTAAAGGGCACATGCAGAATCCGAGCCAGAGTTTGTGCTAAGAGGGTTTTGCCACTTCCGGTTGGACCGATAAGCAGAATATTGGATTTGGCCAATTCCACTTCATCGTCTTTGTCTTTAAAACGGGCATCGATACGTTTGTAGTGGTTATGCACGGCAACGGCTAAGGTTTTCTTCGCCTGGTCTTGACCGACGATGTAGTCGTCGAGAACTTTGCGAATATCTTTGGGGTTAGGTACCTTCCCTGTGGGCTCGAGGAGTTCTTCTTTTTCGACCTCCTCGGCGATTATATCGTTACACAGCTGAATACACTCATCGCAGATATAGACGCTTGGTCCAGCGATAAGCTTTTTTACTTCCCGCTGGCCCTTGCCACAGAAGCTACAATGTAATCCACCGTCTTTAGTTACCATATCTCCCTCGTCCTCAGACGCCTATGGCGCAAACTAGGATTTTTCTCTGGTTTTGGCGCTGCCTACCACTTCGTCTACTATGCCGTAGTCGCGTGCCATTTTTGCCGACATGTAATTATAGCGGTCTATATCGCTTATAACCTTCTCGTAAGGCTTGGCCGTATGCAGCGCTAAAATCTCGCACATCCGTTTGCGCTGCGCCAATACTTCCTGAGCCTGAATATTGATATCGGTAGCCTGTCCAGTCGCACCGCCAAAAGGCTGATGGATCATAATGCGCGAATTCGGTAGGGCATAACGCTTGCCTGCTTGTCCTGCAGCTAAGAGCCAGGCCCCCATATTAGCACATTGGCCGATACAATAGGTGCGCACATTAGAGCGAATATGCTGCATCGCATCGTAAATCGCCATTCCCGCTGAAACTGAGCCCCCGGGAGAATTGATATACAGATGAATATCCTTTTCCGGATCCTCGCTCTCCAAAAACAAGAGCTGGGCAACTACCACGTTGGCGATCTCATCAACAATGGGAGTCCCTAAAATAATGATACGGTCACGCAGCAGGCGCGAATAAATATCCCACGACCGCTCACCTCTGCTGGTGCTTTCTACTACAATCGGTACTAATGCCATGCTCAAAGCTCCTCTACCCTAAATTCGCTGCTAGCCCCACCATAAGTCAGAACTGCACAGCTGACAAGTTAAAGCACCGTCACCCCGGGGGCCTGACAGTGCTAAACGAGAAAGAGAGAGAGACTCTGTTTTTACAGCACCACGGGAGTTGTACTACAGATGGCAGAGGCCAGAGCTAGCTGCATAGCTTTTTCAAGTAAGATGCTTTCTCGTACCTGCTGACCAACCTTTTCCATAAGCGTCGCAAGTTGCTGACTCGTCGCCTTGGCTAATTCAGCATAGCGCTTGAGCAGCTCCTCGTGCACTTCGCTATCGCTTACTTCAATGGCCTCTTCCTTGCCTATTTGCCAGAGAATCAGGGTATTTTTAACCTTGGTAGTCGCCTCAGCTCGCAGCGATTTACGCACTTCAGAGTCGCGTTGGGCTTTTTTCTTATCTTCATCATTGAGAAAAGTATATTCCTGAATCATGGAGTCGATGGTTTGATCCACCAGTACCGGAGGAACTTCAAAATCCAACTGAGTACTCAACGCTTTAAAAAATTCTTCGCGCTTGGAACGATCCTCTTGCTCAGCGCTATATTGGTGTAACTGCTCGCGAATTTTTTGACGCAATTCACCGAGATCGGCACAATTCATATCTTTAGCAAATTGATCGTCGATTACCGGGATGCTCAATTGCTTAAGGTCTTCAAGAATCACCGTCAGCGCTACTGCTTTACCAGCAAGAGCGGCATCACCATAATCACCGGGCAAGGAGAAAGCCAATTCTTTGCTCTCGCCTTTTTTCATCCCGAGCATGCCTGCTTCTAACATCGGTAAGACTTCGCCTTCACCAAGGGCAATCGCTGCCGACTTTACCTCCACGGCAGGATGCGCCACCCCATCCACCGTGCCATGATGAGTGATGGTGCCTAAATGTCCCTGGGCAGCGGCAACCCCTTCAGCAAGATCACTGGCCGTAGCCATCCTTCGCGCCAAGGCCTTGAGTTCACGATCCACGGTGGTTTCAGTAAAGCTATATTCCTTAGGGGCGAGGCTTAGCCCCTTGTAACAAGCGTTTAAAACCAGCTGGGGCATCAAATCAACGACTGCAGAGAAGCTGTACTCACTGTCCATTGACGGTACGTCACGGATTTCTACGACTGGAGCCGAAATTACTTTAATCTGATTTTCGCTAATCGCTGAATAGAGATGATCATCCACTAACACATCAGCCACATCGCGAGCTGCTTGATGGCTATACAGGCGTTTAATTACCGTGAGTGGAGCCTTGCCGGGGCGAAAGCCATCAATCCGGGCTTTTTTCTGTAAGCCAGCATAAACCTTATTAAAGGCTTTGGTAACCACATCGCTCGGCACCGTAATCGAAACCCGTCGCTGGACGGAATTAAGTTCTTCAACTGTTGCTTTCATAAAGGAGGATCTCCCCGTGCCAAGATGTTGCTGGAGTGCTGAGAATAGCCGGCTCCCTGCGACAATAGTGTAAGAAAAAACGCAATTTATAACTCGAAGACGCGCTCTGTCAACTACGGAACGCTATGGCTTAAGGGAGGGATTCAAGAATTTCCTTAATAGTAGCCAAAAATTTTGCTCCTCCTTCACCATCAATTAGGCGATGATCAAAGGTAAGGCCGAGCTGACAGAGGGGACGAGCCACAACCGCACCGTTTAGTAGCACCGGCTTATCAAGAATCGCGCCAATGCTCAAAATTGCCACCTGCGGCTGATTAATAATCGGCTGGGAATGGAGACTGCCAAACATGCCTGGGTTGGTAAGGGTAAAAGTCCCGCCATGTACATCCTCAGGCAGGAGTTTATTGTCCCGAGCTCGCTGAACCAAAACCCCAAGGCGAGCCGCTAGTTCCTGCAGCTCGAGCCCCCCAGCCAAATTCTTAAGCACCGGCACTAGCAAGCCGCGCGGGGTTGCCACCGCACAGCCGATATTGATTTCTTTGCGCCAGAGAATTTCTTCTCCATCGAGTGCAGCATTTACCTCTGGGTGCTTCACCAAAGCTAGGGCTGCGGCATAGAGGAAATACGGGGTATAGCTTAAGGAAAAACCATGGGTGGTGGTAAAAGCCGCCTGATGAGCCTGACGATGGCGGCGAACCTTATCCAGATCAATTTCGAAGGTAGTCGTGACGTGAGGAGAAGTCCGCAGCGAACGGAGCATATGCTCGGCAGTAAGCCGGCGAATCCTTGTCATCGGCTCTCGAGTAATACTCGTGCCCTCGAGATATTCCTGCTCTCCCTGCCAGGTGGTGGTCAGGCGGGGAGATTCTCCCAGCAGGGGGCTGGCAAGCGGCCTTGGACGAGAGAGGTGCTGGTGGGCGTGGTCGAGGACATCATCCTTGGTGATCCTCCCACTCAGCCCTGTTCCCGAAATTTCGGCAAGGGGTATTTGGTACTCGCGGGCAAGGGAGCAAGCCAGGGGGGAAGCAGAAACCCTGAGCAGTTGACGGCTAACCAGCAACTGCTCAGCAACACCGGCGATAGGGGGCGGAGCAACCCGGGCTCTAGATGCTGAGAGGGGACGAGAAGTCGTAACGGCTGCGGCCTTGCTTGCCACGGGGCTGAGTAAGGTTGCAGGAACGCTGGTATCAATGCTGGTGCCGAGCAAGGCAATTAGCTGATCCACCTGTGCAAACTCTCCGGCTGCGGAGAAAATTGCCAGGAGAAAGCCTTCGGCTGGAGAAGCAATTTCGGTATCAACTTTATCGGTGGAAATTTCCAGTAACGGCTCATTTTTTGTGACGTGATCGCCAACTTTTTTGAGCCATTTAACCACGCTTGCTTCTTGGATTCCCTCCCCCATTGAGGGCAGGGTAACCGGATGCAGATCTTTAGGTAAGCTCTCCACTGAGTGTCATCCTCCACAAATTAAAGATGTATGCCTCCCCCATCAGCCATGTGGGCCGCTTCCATAATGGTCTCGGCGATGGTCGGATGAGGGTGAATCGCGTGACCAAATTCATCCACCGTGGCCTCGAGCATTTTGCCCAAGACAAATTCACTGATCAACTCGGTGGCTCGAGCCCCGATAATATGCACCCCGAGAATTTCCCGATATTTGGTCCCATAGAGAATTTTTATAAAGCCATCACGGGCATTTTCAATCTTCGCCTTAGCCAGTGGAGCAAAGGGAAATGTAACCTTTTCGAAAGCAATACCTTCTTTGACCAGCAGGGCCTCAGTCATTCCTAAACTCGCTACTTCGGGATAGGTGTAAATCCCCGAGGGATTGCTCGAGTAGTCGAGGGGAGTGAGGGAACGTCCCGCAATTATTTCCACGGCATGTTTTGCTTCCGCAGAAGCGGTATGGGCGAGGGCCGGGGTATTAATGATATCGCCCACCGCAAAAATACCCGGCACACTGCTTTGATAATGGCTATCAACCCGCACAAAGGGACCATCCATGGCAAGCCCCAAGGCTTCAAGCCCCATATCTTTCACTTGCGCAAGACGCCCTATGGAGGTCAGCACTATCTCGGCACTGAGCTCACTGCTGGTCTCTGCTTGCGAGGTTTTATAGGTGACCTGTAGGCCTTTTTTGCTGAGTTTACAGCCGGTAAAGGTAGCTGCGGTGATCACCGTAACATTTTGTTTTTTGAGCAAGCGAGTAAGCTCACTGACCACTTCCACATCTTCGCTTGGCAAAATTTGCTTTTGCATTTCGAGCACCGTTACCATCGAGCCAAAACGACCAAAGAGCGAGGCAAACTCCATCCCTACCACCCCCCCACCGATGATCACCATACTGCTTGGTACATGATCAATAGAAAGGATGGAATCCGAAGTAAAAATATGCTGGCCATCAGCGTGCGCTCCCGGCAACTCACGCACTGCCGACCCCGTTGCTAAGAGCACGGCTTTTTTTGCCCGCAGCTTAAACGTCTCTCCTCCCGCAGCAGCGACTACCACCAGGTTTTTTTCGCCGAGACGAGCCCGTCCCACTACTCGGGTGACTTTGTTTTTTTTCATCAGAAAAGTAAGGCCATTGCGCTGCTGATTGACTACTTCGTTTTTGCGCGCAAGGATTTTTTCCCAACTAAAACTAAGATTTTCTGCTGCCAATCCCCAGTGACTCAACTGCTGCACCTGGCTCCACATTTTTGCCGATTCGATTAAAGCTTTGGTGGGTATACAACCGAAGTTCAGACAGGTGCCACCTAGATGCTCGTATTGTTCGACGATGGCAACGCTTAGCCCCAGCTGTGCGGCTCGGATTGCCCCCACCTCACCAGCTGGTCCCGCCCCAATAATGATTAAATCATAGGAGTTTATTTCCATGTGCTGTCCTCATAATGCTACTAAAACTGTTGGCCAAGGCTTAACACCCGATCTTGCAGCTCCCCCACCCCCTTGCCGGTAGAGTTAGAAATAAAATACAGGGCATCGACCGCAATTTTCTTACCCGTCAATACCTTGCTAATAGCAGTCTTACGTTTGGCTAAATCCTTGGCATTTACCTTGTCAATTTTGGTGAGGACAATAGAAAGTGGCACCTGGGCACTGAGCCGACGCATAAATGCCAACTCAAACTCCTCCCAATCGCGGCGCACATCGCACAAACAGAGAAAGACTGCCAAATTAGGCCGCAAAAAATAAGCATCCATCAACTCTTGCCAATGCTGGGTAACTTTACCTCCGGCACTTTGAAAGCCATAACCAGGCAAATCCGCAAAAATCATCTGCGCCGAAGCACTGAGCTCCAGCTGAAAAAAATTAACCATCTGGGTGCTTCCAGGACGGGCAGAGGTACGAGCAAGGCTTTTTCGTCCCATCAGGCTATTGAGAAGGGAAGACTTACCACTGTTGGATCGACCGATAAAGGCTATTTCCGGTAAACTGTAAGCCGGCAATTGGCTTGCATTTTGAGCACTGGTCAGATAGGAAGATTTCATACAATACCTTTTTGGGGATAGAGACCTGGCAAGCATTTACCCCTACCACCTTATCTAAAGGTACCGCTACCATGGCACGCATACATTTGCTCGGCGATGATATTATTAATAAAATAGCGGCTGGCGAAGTAATTGACCGACCGGCGAGCATCGTTAAAGAGCTCGTCGAAAATGCCATTGATGCCTCAAGCGACGCTATTACCATAGAACTTCTTGATGGCGGATGCAAACAGATCATTATCCGAGATAATGGCTGCGGCATGCCCCCTGAGGATGCCCGCTTAGCCATCACCCGTCATGCCACCAGCAAAATTTCTTCAGCAGACGATTTATTTGCGATTCATTCTCTGGGCTTTCGTGGCGAAGCTCTTGCCGCTATTGCTAGCGTGAGCAAACTCTCCCTCAGTACCTTCGCTGAAGGAGAACATCACAGCGGAGGAATTACCCTCAGCTGGCATGGTGGCCAGCTGGTGGAAGAAAAAACGTGGTTCGCTCCCTCAGTCGGCACCGTTATTGCCATCGAGGATATTTTTTATAATATTCCTGTTCGTGCCAAGTTCCTCAAAAGCCCCCTCGGCGAATTCGCCCAATGCTTTGAATTGATTCAGGCCTTTGCCCTGGCCCATCCCCGCATCAGTTTTCAGTTGCTGCATAACGGCAAAACTAAATTAGCAACCTTTGCTGAACGCAAGCGCGGTCAAGACGATGAGCAGAGTCTCTTTCCCCAACCAGCCCAGGTCAATGCCCGCATCGCCCAGGTCTGGGGAGAGGAGCTTGCCAGCAGATTGTTGCCCATTGTGGAAAGCAATCAGTTCGGTACGGTACAAGGCTTTATTTCTCCCCCTGGATTTGAAAAACAAACGGCAAAAAATATTGTCTTTATCGTCAACGGTCGCTACGTCAAAGATAAAGTCCTGCGCTTTGGCATGCAGCGCGGCTATCACAGTCATTTGCTCAAAGGGGCCTATCCTCAGCTCCTCTGTTTTATCAACTGCGATCCTTCCCTTATCGATGTCAATGTTCATCCCGCCAAAACGGAACTGCGTTTCCAATACCCTGCTGAAGTACAGGCCCTGTTAGCCCGAGCTATTCGCCAGGGACTCAGGGCTGCCCAGTGGGCGGGCAGTGATGAACCAGCTCCGCCAGCCCCAGAGGCAGGGATTCCCTTTCTACCCTCCTATCTTTCATCTGCTTCGCCGCGTCCGCTGGAAGAGAAATTCCCCCGCCTAGCCGTCAAGCCAACGGAAAAACCAAAGGTGGAATTTTCACCGAAATTTCGTGCGGAAGGACCAGCGCTTTTTGTCCCTCATGCACCAGCCACGGCGGAAATTATCCCCTGGGCAAGCATGCAGCGCATCGGTTCCCTCTTTAATTGCTACGTCATCCTCGAAGCCCAGGGACGAGTATTGGTGGTCGATCAACATGCCTTCCACGAGCGCATTCTCTACGAACGCTATAGCAATGACCCGGCATTGATTAAAGATCAGCAGCCGCTGATTATACCAGAGTTGATAAAGCTGGAAGCCCATGCCCTGGCTGAACTCCAAAACTGCCGGGCCGAGCTGGCTGACCATGGTTTTATATTCCGCTTACTCGAAAGCGAGGAGGAGGGCGGAGTTCCCGCGGAAGAGGGCTGGCTGGAGATTCAAGGAGTGCCCTTAGTGGTCGCCGGTCGAGACCTTGAGAGACTCTTTCGCGATCTACTCAGTGGAGCTCAGGAACACCCCCTGGAAAATCATCATCGCCTCGTGCACCATATTCTTGCCACCCTTGCCTGCCATAGCGCTGTTCGTGCTGGCGAGGAACTGAGCAACACCGATTGGCTTGCCCTGTTAGCTGCGGCTGAGAAGGTGGATTTTTATCATAATTGCCCTCACGGACGCCGGGTTTTTAAGTGGTTTTCACGACGAGAAGTGGAGGCTTGGTTTGATCGCTAAGATTCCCTATGTCTGCATCTACGGCGCCACAGGGAGCGGTAAATCCGCGTATGCCCTGAGCCTGGCCAAGAGCGAGCGGGGAGAAATCATCAATGCCGACTCGGTGCAATTTTATCGGGGCTTTGCCATAGGCGCTGCCAAGCCCAGTCCTGAAGAACAAGCCGCCATTCCCCACCACCTGCTCGATATCCTCCATAGTCATGAGGAATTTACCGCTGCTGATTTTGCCCGGCGCGCCCGGCAATTGATTGGCGGGATTTGGCAGCGCGGTAAATTGCCCATTGTGGTGGGTGGCTCGGGGCTCTATCTACGCTGTCTCTGGGGGGAGAAATTCCACGATCTTCCTGCTGATGCTAGTCTGCAGCAGCAGCTGCGGCAACGAGAGAGCACGGAACTATACCGCGAATTACAAACGCGCGACCCTCAACGGGCAGCTGAGCTGCATATCCATGATCGCGTGCGAGTAATGAGATCCCTCGAAGTGTGTCTCTTAAGCGGTACAAACTATAGCGAGCTCACCCGCATTGCTGAAGACGAAGATTTTCCTCCCCAGCAACGAATTTTTCTCAATCCTCCGCGGCAACTACTCCTGGAGCGACTGGGTAAGCGTACCAGCAAAATGCTTGCTGCCGGCTTAATTGAGGAGGTGGAAGGGCTGCTAGCAGCCTCTTGTTCGCCACAGGCCAAGCCAATGCAGAGTATTGGGTATAAACAGGTGCTGATGTTTTTGAACGGAGAAATATCCAGCCGAGCAGAACTTGAAGAAAAAATCTACATCGCAACCCGTCAGTACGCTAAACGGCAAGTAACCTGGTTTAAAAATTTGAAGCACGATGTAGTCGTCGTGCCCTCGGATCAGGATTAAGCGAGCTGATCTTCCTGAGCCTTCTCAGTTCCCAACCAATGCCGCCATCCTTGCCAGCCCTTGGTTTTGTAGATGCCATCCGGATGAGCAGGAACATCGTTTGGCCGCACCGGTAAACCGGCGTTTGTACCTTTGACATAATCACGCCATTGTTTGCGCGACTGCAGATTCAAGCCAGCGGCAAAGAGACGCGCCTCCTCAAAAGACCGGTATTTCTTGGCGCGATTACGCGAGGCCTTAGCCATTCCCAAAACGCCTGAGGCCACAGCCTCACTGCCTTTTTCACCCCTAAAACCACGACTATCTTTGAATTGATTTTCGATTTCCATGACCTTATCCTTTGCTTGCGATTTATCGTTAGCTAAAAAATATAAAGCTTCTTCAAGGTGCTTTTAGGCACGTTCTCGGAGGTTCTTGTGCTTGTTACATGCTACCTACGTAGCCTTTATTCCCTACCTCTCGATATAATAGAGCGGCCATCGGTGTCAATCTGAATCGCCATATTCATGAATGGAAGGGAGATGCGCAGCAAACAAAGGAGAGGTGTAACGACAAAACGTAGGAGGGATTTTATCGAGACGTCACCTCGCATACATGTTTTATCCCAAGGACATTGCCGCAGCGCGTGCATATCTCAATAATGGTTTCATCGTTTCTCTCAACCCGAGCTTCTCTAAAAGAACGTGCGGCTCGTGCCCCTCCCTGACTATGACCAAATAAAAAGGGAGAAATCCCCAAGGTTCTCAGCAATTTTTTAAACCACTGTTGAGCAAGAAAAAAACCAACAAGCCACACGCTTATTTTAAATAACAGCGCAATCATCGCCCCACTCCCCGAGCTGCAAGCAAGTACAAGGCCGAGCCAGCAAGGATCACGGTAAAGATAATTGCCACGAGATACAAGTAATTTCGCTCTTTAGGAATACCAGTAATCTCTACCCTTCGTAGGGCTCCTGCAGCTAAATCCTTACTCAGAATACCTCGATAGGTTCCTGAAGAGAGCATGGCGGGAAGGCCCTCGCTAAACTCTTCCCGCGCACCGCTATTGCTTACCAGCACCCCACTACCAAGGGTCGAAGCCAGTGAAAATTCTCCGATGGCAAAGGGAGCAACAAAGGTAAGCTGATCTCGAGAAAATTTCGCAACCTTGGTTTGAAAGCCAATACTGAGGAGAGAGATACCCGGTGCGAATTCTTTCTCTAGGAAGATTTTTCCATGGTGATCGAGCTGCAAATTTTCGGCAGTGAGACCCTCGAGAGCCTGAAAATCAACGGTTTCCCGGGGAAGCATTACCTCACTACGAAAACGTTGAGGCTGATTGCTTTTATTGTGCACCGCAAAAAAATACTGCCCCCACACGGTATCTAAGTCAGCATTGACTAAGACAATATGGCGAAGCGTTCGTGCAATGCTTGCTTCATCAGCCTCAAGAGGAGCTGAGCCGAGAAATATCCCCATTCCCGCCATGCCCGCAAGCAAGACCCCAAGCCTGGACAAATGCTGTAATCGGCGCCCGAGGTCTACGTAACGGTTGCCTAAGTAACGCTGACGAATCTGCCATTCTCGCTGGCTAATAGCGCCCTGCTTATACGCCTCTTCATCGGCAAGATACGCATCCAGTAGCTTTGTTTGCCGACGTTTGAGCTCCTCAGGGTTGTTAGCAATTGTTGCCGGCAGGAGCACCCCTTCATCACACAACCAAAAAGGCGAGAGTAGCGTAATCAGCAAGGAGACGGCTAGCAGCCCACAGATAACCACAACCATTAGCTTCTCTCCTCTGTCTGCTGCTGAGCACGCAGTCGCCGCCGTTCAGCCAAAGCCTGGTGCATGGTGTCCATAAGTTCTCGTCGTCCAAGGAGCTCATTACGCCCAGACTTCCCCCCCGCCGCAGCCATGCGACGCTGGCGCCGTCGCTCGCGAAAGCGCAGATAGACCAAAACGCCGGGGCCGCTGATCAGCAAGCCGCAAGGCAAAAGCCAGGCCAGAAGATGAAAGCCTTCACGGGGAGGCTCGCGCAGAATCCATAGACCATAGCGCTCCACAAAAAAGCTCAGAATTTCCTCTTTGCTGCGCTTCTCCCGCACCTTTTCCAACACCGCTGTACGCATTTGGAGGGAAAACGGCGCATCTGATTCTAAGACGCTTAAGCCCGTGCAGGTGGGACAGCGCAGTTCATTGGCCACCTCACGAACCTCGCCGCGCTCGGTTTCGCTCAGTTTGGCAAACTCTTCGGCAAAGGAGCGAATATCCGCCGCCTCTAAGCTGGCACTGCCCAGCAGCAACAGCAGCAGCACGATGAGCAAGGGATGGTTTTTCATGGTCGTAGCTCCACTAGTGCCGGGCCTACCCCAAGGCGGCCCCGTCTTCGCTTCCCGCTTAAACCACGAGGGGTGCCCAACAAGGCGAGCAATCCTCCGCCAACCATAAAAAAGGCGCTGAGCCATACCACGCGAACGGTGGGGTTCACATGAATTTGCACGGTCACCGTATGTTCGGGGCTATCAAAATCAAATTCCGCAAGCACCAGATAGAGATCATTCCACAGGGAGCCCCACAGACCGACTTCATGGAGCAATTCCGCTTTGGTAGGATACTTGCTGCGAGCAGGAACCACCACCGCCAAGGGGACACCATCACGACTCACTGCAAACGGCGCTTGAAAAAGCTGCACATTATCGCGAGTCGCGGTGGTGATCCCCTGAGACTCGAAGACAAAACCAAAAAGCTCGGCCTGCTCACCTTTTTTTAAGGTAATGGTTTGCTCCAAGCCGCGATAGTTACCTAAAAAGCCAAAAATAGCGATAATCACCCCCAGGTGCGCCGCATATGCCCCGAGGATACGCAGATGATCGCGGCCATAGCGCCACCAGCCCAAAGGATAGCGTCGAGCTTTCGCTGCCAAGGAAAAACTCAGCATCAACAGAGCCGCCGCACAAAGGAAAGTCCCGAGCACTTGCATCCCTAAGGCAAAACCCCGAGAACGCCAGATTTCTCCCCAATAGCCCAAGAACAGGGCGAAGGGCAGAGCCAGGAGGAGGGCTGCTATCAGCGGTCTCCGCCCCCCCTCGAGGCGGCCCGAGCGAAAACGCAGCATATTGCCGATGCTGATTGCCACAATAAAACCAAAGCCGACAAAAGGTGCAAAAGAATTAAAATAGGGAGCTTGAATATTAAAGCGTACCCCCGTAAGCGCTTCGGAGACTATGGGATAGACGGTGCCAATAAAAATAATCACCGCAAAGGTCAGCAACAGAAACTGACCGAGGAGCATAAAGGATTCTTTGCTCCACCCCCAGACCTTGTTTTTTTCTCCCGGAAGAATCGAAGGACTGCGCCAGTGATACAAAACCATGCAGCCCAAGACCAGTACTGCCAAATAAACCAAATAATACGCTCCCACCGAGGATTGAGCAAAGGCATGCACCGAGCCAATTATCCCCGAGCGGGTGATAAACGTACCAAAATAGCTAAAGAAGAACGCGAGAAAACTATTGATCAAACTCATCCGTTTGAGTTGTCCGAGACGATGGTGAACCACCAAGGTATGGAGCAGGGCAGTGGCAAAAATCCACGGTACTAAACTCGAGTTTTCTACGGGGTCCCAGGCCCAATAGCCGCTCCATCCCAGCACCACATAAGCCCAGCGTCCACCCAAAAAAATCCCCAGAGTTAAAAACGTCCAGGCAAAGAGCGTCCAGCGACGAACACTACTCAACCAGCCCTCGGTAATATCTCCGTAAGCTAAGGCCGCGACAGAAAAAGCAAAGGGAATTGCCAGAGCCGTGTAACCAATAAACAACGAGGGGGGATGAAAAGCCATGTAGGGATTTTGGAGCAGCACGTTCATCCCTAAGCCCTGAGCAGCAGCAGGAAAATGCTGCATAAAAGGATTAGAGGCGGTGACCGCGAGGAAAAACATCCATGCTAAAATAAGCTGCAAGGTGGCGCTTACATAGGGCATCAAATGTTCGTTATCCCGAGTGGCTGCCAGATGGGCGAGAGCCGAAAATGTCGCCAAAAATAAGGTCCACAAGAGATGCGAGCCTTCTAAAGCAGACCAAAACGCCGTGAACGTATACAAGAGAGGCAGATCGTCACTAGAATTATTAACCACATACCCATCGCTATAATCACGAGAAAAAAGCATATACCACAGCAGCAAGGCCGCTGCCCAGACCAAGACGGTTGCCGCTATAGCTGCTACTTTTGCTGAGTAATAGAGACGGCGCTGCCCAAACCAACTTGCCCCCAAGGCAGCAAGGGCGCCATAGCTTGTCGCCAGCATAGCGAGCAGAATCAGAAAAAATCCATAATCTGCCATGAGGTATCCCTTATGCGAAGAAGAAAGGAGATAGGGGCTACCACTTTACCACAGGAGGTAAAGAGACAAAAATTGCCTCGACATCCCCCCCGCTTTTTAAACCAAACTTGGTGCCCTCATCATAGATAAGATTAAATTCAGCGTAGCGACCGCGCCAATAAAGCTGTTCCTCTTTGAGAGCCTCGGTAAAGGCTAGATCTTTGCGGCGGGCAATAATGCGTGGATACACCTCACTATAGGCGGTCACCACCCCAACAATAAAAGCTAAGTTTCGCGAAAAATCTCCCCTTAGTTTATCGAAAAAAATCCCTCCCACTCCCCGCACCTGCTGGCGATGAGGAATGAAAAAATACTGGTCACACCACGCGGCAAAACGCGGATAGTAGTCACGATCGAATTGTTCACAGTGGACTCGTAAGCTCTGATGAAAATCCTGGGTATCCTCTGCATAGGGAAGAAAGGGAGTCAGATCAGCTCCCCCCCCAAACCACAGCCGCTCCCCCACGTTAAAGAGACGCACATTCATATGTCCAATCGGGGCATGAGGATTGTACATATGGGTGATGGTGGAAAGACCCGTCGCAAAAAAATCTTCCCCCTGTTCCCCCCGAGCAGCAAAGGCATCTTCGCGATAATCGCTGCCAAAGACTGAGGAAACATTGACCCCGGCTTTTTCCACCACCGTCCCCCGCAAGACTCCCATGGTGCCACCACCCCCGCCACTGCGTTCCCAGGAACGAAACTGGGGTAGAGCGCTCCCATCAACCGCAGCGAGTTTACTAAGCAAGGTTTGTTGCAAGTCTTGCAAAGTGGTGACAACATCATCCTGTTGGCGGGAAGTAAGTGCTTGCATACCATTAAAATCCTGCGGTTAATACTTGCTCTCTGGCCAAAATTACGCTAAAAACCAGCGCTAATTTATAACAATCAGTTTATAATAATCAGTCAACAAACGAGACCCAATGCCAACTGTTTATATCAAAACCCTCGGTTGTAAAGTAAATACCTTCGATTCTTCCGCCTTGCATCGTGAGTTTAACGATAAAGGTTATACGGTTACCAACGATCCCGGCAATGCCTCCATTATTGTCGTCAATACTTGCAGCGTAACGGAGCGTGCTGAGAAAGAAGCTCGTTATCTGCTCCGCCGTTACTCCCGCGAAAGTCCTCAGGCCTTCAAAGTCGTGACCGGCTGCTACGCGCAGACCGCAGCCGAAACCCTCGCCGCCAGTGACGACGTGGATCTGGTGGTTACCAACGAAGCAAAACCTCTGCTGATTTCCTATATTGAACAGCGTCAAAACGGCACCCTCACGGCTAAGCTTCCCCTGCTCAAGTCACCAGGAGAAGGCAAAAATCTTCAGTTTAAAACCGCCCATACTTTTTTTGCTACCCCGGTGGTGGAGCGGGTGCGAGGATTTTTGAAAATTCAGGATGGCTGCGATGGTTTTTGCGCTTACTGTCAAATCCCCTATTCTCGCGGAGCTAGTCGCAGTGTGCCCCCTGCGCAAGTCATTCACGCCGCACGGGAAATCGTAGCTACAGGCATCAAAGAAATCACCCTGACCGGAATTCATATCGGCGATTATGGACAAGATTCCTTCACCGGCGCTGATCTCGGGGGTGAGGGAAAATCCATCCTTGCCGTCCTCAAGGAGCTACTCACCCTCCCTGGCCTCAAACGTCTGCGTATTTCTTCCCTCGAGCCTTCCGAGGTAAGTCCGGAGCTTCTTGATTTATTAGCCGAGCATCCTGCGGTGTTTTGCGATCACTTTCATTTACCCCTGCAGGCAGGTAGTGATCGAATTCTCAAATCTATGGGTCGAGCCTACGATCTCGCTTATTATGCCGACACGATCACCGCCATTCGTCAGCGATTTCCCGCCGCTCAGCTCAGTGCTGATGTGTTACCCGGCTTTCCGGGGGAAACCGAGCAAGACTTTGCCGATACTCTCGCCTTTGTGAAGAGCTGCGGCTTTGGTGGTCTGCATGTGTTTCCCTACTCGAAGCGCCCCCATACTCGGGCCCTGCGCTTTCCCGGACACCTTTCCCCGGAGATAATTCGCGATCGCGCCAAAATTCTGCGTAAACTTGGCGAAGAGTTGAGCTACGAATTCCGCCATAATCTTATGGGTAGCAGCCAACAGGTTTTATGGGAATCATGGGACCAAAAAACGCGGCGTTTTAGTGGCAAGACAAAAAATTATGTTTCGGTATTAAGCGCTGAAGATCGCCCTACTGAGGTGGGAACAATCTCTGAGGTGACGATTAAAGGATTCTTGAGTAAGGACTCCCTCCTTGCTTGGTGAGACAAGAGAGTGGAGCGGGAAAAGGGACTTGAACCCTCGACCTTCGCGATGGCAACGCGACGCTCTAGCCAACTGAGCTACTCCCGCAATGCACTTGTAGGTGCGAGTAAGTAATTAATGGTAACAAGCTTTTCTGTCAAGGTTTCTCTCATCTATTGACGCCGCCAGATTTCCCGGTGAAACTAGTTAAAGAGGAAGATCTTTTTTTAGACGAAGCTGCAGGAGCCGCCACCCCCATTCAGGACCGATTATGCTCTCCTTTGATATCGTTAAAGCGTTTTTGACGGTCGCCCTCTTCGGCGCTCAATGGGTACTCTGGCTTCTGGTGCTCTTAAGCATTCTCTCTTTAGCGCTGATTAGCGAACGAGCCTATTTTTTCTTTAGTACCCGCCTTGACTACGGGCTCTTTAATCGTGAGCTCACCGCCTTGCTCAGCGAGGGAGATCTGGAAAAAGCCCGGCGCCTCTGTCGCAAAAACCCGAGTATCGAAGCCCGCGTAGCCCTCTTCGGACTATCTCATCAGGGGCGAAGCTATCAAACCATGGAGGGGAGCATGGAGGGTTTTGCCATCGGCGAGAAATACAAGCTTGATCGCGGTCTCGTCGTTCTGGGAACCCTGGGCAATAACGCCCCCTTTATCGGCCTGTTTGGTACGGTCATCGGCATTATCAAAGCCTTTCACGATCTCGCTGCCAGCCCGAGCGGAGGACCCTCCCTGGTAATGGGTGGTATTTCCGAAGCCCTAGTGGCCACTGCGGTCGGACTGTTGGTGGCCATCCCTGCGGTCATTGCCTTCAACACCTTTAGTCGCATGGTTAAACGCCATATGGCTAATGTCCAGGCAATCATCAAGGTCATCCTGGTGCATCAGGGAGGCAACTAGACATGGCGGTTTCCTTGGACGATGAGGGCGATGAAATTACCGGCATTAATATCACCCCCCTGGTAGATGTCATGCTCGTGCTGCTGATTATTTTTATGGTAACCACCAGCTATATTGTAACTCGGGGGATCGAACTTACTTTGCCCCAGGCCGAAACCGGGCACAGGGAAACCCAGGCCAGCGCCCCCCTGGTCTTTGCCCTCACTCTTCACGGCGCGTTGACGCTTAATAACGAAGGGCTGAGCTGGGAAAGCATCCCTGCAAAAATTGCCGCTGCTCGGGCCAGCAATCCTCAAAACACCACTCTTTCTGCAGAAATAAGCGCTGATAAAGAGCTCCCTCATGGTCAGGTAATTAAGCTTATTGATGCGATCCGTAAAGGAGGAATCACCAACTTTTCCATCACCGTTGAATCCCCCGGGCAATAAGCAACAACGATTTCACTCGCACTCTTCTGCAAAAAACTTTACACAATCCTGGGGTCTGGCTTGCCCTTCGACAACTTCTTATACCCTTGTCTTCAGCGATCCTGCTAGAATGGCCTTCCCCTACTAAGGAATCTTTGCAATGGATACGCCTCACACTACTTCTCAGCGGCTTAACCAAGACCTCTGCCTTGCCTATATAGCCAAGAATTTATTGGCGCTCGCTCCCGCAAATCTATCCGCTACTACTTTTGGTATTGAGCTTGAAGTTTTGCCTTTTTTTTGCCCAGCCGAGAAGCAAAAAAAACCAGCTCTGCGCCCGCAACTGCTGCCGTTTAACCAGGGCAAACCGAACCTTTTTGCTCTGCTGCATGAATTGGTGCAAGCACAAGCTTGGCAGCTCCTTCTCGAGGAACATTCCAGTGCTCAGCGCCCATTACTCGGCAAAATAGTTACCGATCACCACGATTATTTTACCTGCGAACCTGGGGGACAATTGGAGTTTTCTTCAGCTCCCTTTGTCAGCTTCAGCGCCGCGCGCCTCCGCCTCACCGCTGTGCAACGCCAACTCGATCAACTATTTGCAGCTCACCACGCCACCCTCCTCCAAGTGGGGGCAAATCCCTGGTACTCGGTCGAAGAAATTGGTCTGCGCTTCACCAAACCTCGCTATCTAGCGATGGATGCTTATTTTTCCCGGCTGAGTCCCCTGGGACGCAAAATGATGCGCCAAACCGCCTCAATTCAAGTGAGCCTTGATGCCGGTAACGACGAAGAGACCATGGTAGAACGCTATCTTGCCAGTCAATTACTCAGTCCCTTTGCTGCCGCTTTGTTTGCTAATTCTCCGTATATCGGCGGTGAAAAACCCAGCTCCATCGACGGACATCGAGCCCACATTTGGGCCAATTTTGAAGCTGCACGCAGCGGTTTTCCCGCCCTTACAAAAATCTGCAACGAACGAAGCCTGGCTGCCTGTCAACAGAGTTATCTGGATTTTTTACTTGCCGCTCCGGTAATTTTCATCAGTTCCCTCGATTTTCGTGTTCCCACTGCTCCTCTCACTTTTGCTCACTGGCTGCGAGAAGGCTACCAAGGGATCATGCCAAGCATTGAGGATTTTAGCGTCCATTGCTCCCTCCATTTTCCTGAAGTACGCCCCCGCGGTACCTTTCTTGAATTACGCTCTGTGGATTGCCAAGCACGCCTCTGGCAATTAGTGCCGGCCGCGTTTTTTGCTGGCCTGCTCTACGACTCCAAGGCCCGCCAAGCGATACTGGGCCGTTTGCTACCCTTTGTCGACAAACTCCCGCAACTCCATGGGGCTGCAGCGTATGGCTTGCAACAAGCAGAAATTGCCGAGATTGCGGCCTTTCTCATGAGCCAAGCCGAAGCGGGATTTTCCCGTTTACCAGCGAATTTTCGCGATCCCGAAACAACACAAGCCTTACAGCTTTTTAACAAATGTTTTACTGCCGAGGGCAAAACTCCGGGCGGAGCACTACGCCAAGCCGTGCTGGCTGAGGGAAGAGACTTTCCTCATCTTGACACCTACCGGCGAATAGAGGAACACTGGCAAGACTTATTCGCCTAAGCTTTTGCCAGACGAATTTATTAAGAGGACACCATGAGCCACACCATAGATACCAACGATAACGAAAAGGTAGATTCAGTGGAAACCCATGAGGACCATATCGATCGCGAGTTTCAGTTTGAAAAAACCGGTGAAGCTCTGGAAGAGTACATCCAAGATATCGCTGAAACGGTGCGCATCGGTCTTGACCAGAGCATTGCCATTTTAACCCCCTGGTTTTTTAATAACTTACCCCGTATTTACTATCAAACCACCCCACGAGCAGAGAAAGTTCGTCACCTCTCGGCAGTTATTACCGGCCATGTTTTTGAAACAAAACAAACTGTTGAACTATGGGATCGCAGCCATAATAAAGTGACCTATATTGGCCCTGGAGGTGACCGTGCAATTATCATCGATATGGCAAGTAAATTAGAACCCCTGGCTTTGAAGATGGGTTCACTGTATTTTTCTCGGGATAAACTCCTCTTTCTTTCAACCTTTTTTTGTCAGGGGCATAAACCCTTTGATCCCAAAAACGACCATGTAGCCAAAAAAATCGCCAGCGCTCAGCAGAGCATGCTCGATGAATTTCCGAACCATATCAAAGAAATCGATAACTTCATCGCTAATCTTGATCACGATTTTACTGTTTATGCCACCCCCTTACGCATTCACTCGACCTTTCGCATGGTCCTCCATATGCTTTCCCACGAGGGAGCCCATACCTTTGTTGAGCCCTTTCAAAATTCGCCTACCATTCGCTTAACCTTGGGGCTCAAAGGCATTCAAATCGCCAAGGTGCTTAAGAATATTCTCTATATGATCAATCGCTACGAATTCGATATCTACCGCTCTTTTATCATCCAGTTTGAAGAGGGCTATGCAGAGCCGATCAGTATTTTGCACTTTGTTATGCGCCATGCGAGCGAAGAGCAAGTCTCCATGCAACAAGCCCCCCTAGCCCGCTTAGTAAAAGCGCTACGGACCTTGGCGCTGATTGATTCTGACGACTATAACGATTTTATGAAGGCGCCTTTTCAGTTTTCTATAAACGCTGCAAATCTCATCAGAAGTATTGCCTCCTGGATCCATATCCTGCTCAGCAAAGAGAATATTTACTATTATTCCCCTTATAAAATCGGCCAAACCTTTCGCACCTATCCCGAACTTACCTCCGAGCTAGTAACGTTATTCAGGCTTAAATTCGATCCTGGCCTCGAAGAGGAGCGTCGCGCTGATACCTATGAGCTGCATCGTCAGCAGTTTAGCGAACACCTGAAGGAAATGGTTGATCGAGTCGAACGCCATATCTTTAAAGAGAGCCTTAACTTTATTGATCATCTCTTGAAAACCAATTATTTTCTTTATACTCGCACCGGCTTAGCCTTTCGCCTCTCCCCCGAAGTTCTCGATTCAAAGTATTACCCCCAGAAACCCTTTGGGATATTTTTCATTACCGGCCTCGGCTACCGCTTTTTTCATGTGCGTTGGAAAAACATCGCCCGCGGCGGCTTGCGAGTGGTAATGCCCCACAATGAAGCGGATTATAGCTTTGCGCTTTCGGGGCTATTTGATGAGGTCTATGGTTTGAGCCTGGCCCAACAACTTAAGAATAAAGATATCCCCGAGGGCGGCTCCAAAGCCGTTATGTTATTGCAACCTGCAGCCAATCGCGAACGGGCGGTACGCGGAGGGATCAATGCCTTACTTGATCTCCTCGTTTCGGAAGATGAATCCCACGAAATTAAAGCAAGCAAACAAGTTTCCTACTATGCCGAACAAGAGATCATCTATCTTGGTCCCGACGAGAACGTCACCAATGAACTGATCGAGTGGATTCCTCATCAGGCCGAACGACGCGGCTATGCCTATGCAAAAGCCTTTATGTCGTCAAAACCAAACGGCGGAATTAACCACAAAATATATGGGGTAACCTCCGAGGGCCTCAATGTTTTCGTCAACCATATGCTGCATTTTTTGGGTATAGATCCCAAAACCCAAGGATTCACCGTCAAAATGACCGGAGGCCCTAATGGCGATGTTGCCGGCAACGAGCTTAAAATTCTCTATCGCGAATATAAGGAAAACGCCAGAATTCTCTGTATTACTGATGGCGAAGGAGCTGCGTACGATCCCCAGGGCCTCGACTGGACAGAACTGCTGCGCTTGATACACCAGGAAAAGACCATCAACTGCTTTGATCCTGCCAAGCTCCACCCGTCCCCAGAAGCTTTTGTCATTACCGCAGACTCCCCGGATAATAATCGCAAGCGCAACGAGTTTTATGCAGGCGTAGCCAGCGATATCTTTATCCCGGCTGGCGGACGCCCCTATACCTTTAACGAGCATAATTGCCATAAGCTCTTGCTCAATAACCATAGCCCGTCATGCCGTTCAATTGTTGAAGGTGCCAATATTTTCTTTACCAAGGAAGCACGCACTTTTTTGCAAAAACACGGGGTATTTGTTATTAAAGACTCAAGCGCAAATAAGACCGGGGTAATCTGTTCTTCCTACGAAGTAATTGCCTCCCTGCTCCTCAGCGACCAGGAGTTTTTGGCAATCAAAGATATCTATGTCAAACAGGTAATTGAAATTCTGCGTAGCAAAGCCGGGATGGAAGCCCAATTGCTTTTCAACGAGTTTCAGGCAAAATCACGAGAAATTAGTTTGGTGGACTTATCGTTGGAGATTTCAAACGAAATCAATCAAATTACCGATATCTTACTCGATGAATTTTCCCGTGCCCCCGACACCATTCTTGGCGAAGATCTTGCCCACGAGATTCTTCTCCACCATTGTCCGGCGATTTTACAAGAACACTATGCTGAGCGCATCATCAAGCAATTACCCTCTGCCCATCGCGTCGCTATTCTAGCCTCATCAATTGCCAGTCATATTGTCTATCAGGAGGGGCTTGGCTGGTTGGACTCCATTGCTGCGGGAAAAATTGCTGCGGGAAAACGCTTCCAAGCGGCAATGATTTATATGCGTCACTCGCAAAAAACCAAGGAACTGATAGCGAGCGTCCGCGAATCGCCACTTCCCAATAAAGAGACGATCGCCTCGATTTTGCAGGTAAGCGCTGCCCGCAACCTCACCTTACTTGATTTGGCTCAGCTAGCGCGCGGGGAGTAGGAGCTGGGCAAGGGCATAATACTCATCCAGTACCCGGGGATTCTCCATGGCCTGAAGATTGTCAATGGGTATTCCGGCCAGTGCCTGGGTAACCACAAGCTCCATTTTTTTACCGCTGCGCGTATAGGGTATCGCCTTGACTTTGATTATTTTTCGCGGCACATGACGAGGGGAAAGCTGCTCGCGTAAGCGTTTTTTTATGGCCAACTGCAGGGCACTGTCAAGGACACTTTCACCTGCCATGGTGACGAATAAAATGATCTGGGTGTCGTCATGAACCGGAAGCCCAATGGCTAAAGCATCACTGAGCTGCTCAATTTCTTCCAACTGGCTATAGATTTCCGCTGTACCGATACGCACCCCTCCAGGATTGAGTACCGCATCACTACGTCCATAGACAATGACCCCCCCGCGCTCAGTAATTTCCACAAAGTCCCCATGACGCCAGACTTCTTCATCCTTAAAAAAACTAAAGTAGGTGTCCTGGTAGCGCTTACCCTCCGGATCACCTACCAAGCCCAAGGGCATTGCCACAAAAGGCTGGGTACAAATAAGCTCGCCTTTTTCAGCGATTAAGCGCTGAGGACTGTCCTGACGACGAACAGCAATTGCCATACCCAGCCCTGCTGCTTGAATCTCTCCTTCATAGACGGGGAGCAGGGGATTACCAAGCATAAAACAAGAGACGATATCAGTTCCTCCTGACATCGAAGCTATCTGGACCTCCGCCTTTACCTGCTTGTAAATCCATTGACTATGAGCCGCGAGCAGCGGTGAACCCGTAGTCAGAATGCTGCGCAAAGCAGAAAAATCACCCGTGGTTTTTGGAGAAATCTCGCTTTTTAGCGACACACTCACGAATTTAGGGCTTGTGCCGAGCACGGTTAAGCGTTGCTCAGCGCACAGCTGCCATAAAAAACGTGGGCTCGGATAGGCTGGAGAACCATCATAGGTAAGCAGTTCCACCCCGAGAGCCAGAGCGGAAACCATCCAATGCCACATCATCCACCCGCAGGTGGTATAAAAAAGAAAGCGATCGTGGCGACCAAAATCGCCATGCAGCTGCTGCTCTTTTTTGTGCTGCAGCAGTGTTCTCCCCGCAGCGTGTACTAAACCTTTTGGTTTACCGGTAGTCCCCGAGGTGAAGAGGACATAAAGCGGGTGATCAAAAGGCAGCTCGGCAAAACTGAGTTCGTCCATCTGCTCAGAAAAAGCATGGCTCCCACGCCTTATAAACTCCTGGTAACTCTCCCAGTTTTCTCCGCCACCATCCTCCTGGTCAACGAGGGAGGGATAGGGAAGGCCAATTCCTCGGACCGCACCTAAACTTCGTAAGCTGCTCGTTATTTTTTCGCGACAGGAGATATAAACACCGTTGTACTGGTAGCCCAGGGAGAAAAAAATTAGCTTTGCCTGCACCTGGAGCAAGCGCTCTACCAGGGCACTTTCACCAAAATCGGGAGAAACCGAGCACCAGACCGCTCCTAAAGAAGCTGCCGCCAGCATAATAACGATGGCCTCGCTCCCATTGACTAAGACTCCCCCTATATAATCTCCGCGAACGATTCCCAGGGCTCGCATTCCCGCTTGCACTGCGCTTACTTCCCGACGAAGCTCGCGCGCGCTGAGATGGCGTCGATATTTGTTTTCGTAGATACTGGTCAAGACGATCTGCTCACTGGCCACGGGTAGAAGGTTTTCGGCAAAATTAAGGGTTCCCTCCCCAAACCATTCCGCGGTACGCATTCCTCCCTGCTGGTTACGATAACTAAAACGGGGAGGGTTTTGCCATTTGATCTGGCAAAACTCAGCAAGCAAGCCCCAAAAATCAGCGATCTCCGTCAGTGACCAAGCATAGAGTTGCTCCCAGGAAAACAGGGATTTTCCCGTTTTTTCGTTAACAAAATTTAGAAAAGCATTCATCTGGCTTTGACGAACGTATGCGGGGCTCGCCTGCCACATCTGAGTAGCTCGTATCATCTAGAGGATTCCTTGCAGGGAAATTCTTATGGCAAAAACGGCGTGATCATGCACCCCATTAGCGGGGGCAGTTGCCTTGCACTAGTCAAATTTGTATGATATTTACAACATATTTGCAAAGGATTATGCCTTCGACTTAGGGCCTTTAATACCCGCTTGGAAAAGGGTCCAGCTACGGTTTGTCTATCTACCTTGTCAATGAGTACCAACACCGGTGATTCATAAAAAAAGATTATCATTAGCGGTTTCAACAGGCATTGCCATTGAAACCGTCAACAAAATTGCCCCGCTGATTATTCTCCATCTTGCCAAAAAGCGCCTGGGCTTAGAAATGTTTGGCTTTGCCCTCTTTGGTATTTCGTTTATCGAAATGGTGGTTCCCTTTGTCAGCTATGGTTATAGCCACCTTGGTTCTTTGCAGATAGCTGAGCAATTGAAGCAGCGCGCCAGGATTCCTGAGATTATCAATAATATCATTGCCCTAAGAATTATCCATAGCCTGGTAGTCTTTGCCTTATTCTGGTTGCTCTTTGTCTATTATCCCCCGTATTGGCAATACCGCAGCCTTTATTTGGCACTGAGCTTTATTCTTTTTTCTACCGCGATTGAAACTATTTGGGTCCACGTCGCTACCCAGGAAGTGACCCTGGTCAACCTAGCCATTGGGGTGGGACGATTCTTCAGTCTCGGCTGTATTTTTCTGTTTATCGGTTCTGCCGAAGATGCAATTCTCTTTGCCGTCCTCAACCTCTTCTCCAATGCATTAATTAATCTGCTGACCTTCATCAATACCCGACGCCACTATTCTTGGACCCGGCCTAACTGGCCGATGATGAAGCTAACTTTTCGCCATGCCCATATTTTTGCACTTATTTCTTTTTTAATGGTTTACTTTGAACGTATCGATGTGATGATCGTCGAAAAATATCTTGGTCTCACCAACGCCGCTCTCTATGCAGGCCCTGCGCGCATAGGCCACAGCCTTTATCAAGTAGCTAATGCTATCGTCATCGCCTTTTTCTCGGAGATGATCGTCCAACCCGATAAGGATGGACTGACTAAGCACCTCCAGCTGGGACTCTGGGCGTTGATGGTCTTTATGGCACCAATCGTTGCAGGCGTCTGGTTTGTGGACCATACGGTTTTACAATTTATTTTTGGGGTTGAATATGTAGAGGTCAGCCCCATTCTCGGGATGATCGTCTCGAGCACCTTTCTTGCAGTACTAATTGCCGCATTGGGCTTACAAATTCTCGTAGTCAAACAAAAAACCAAAGCTTTGCTGATGAGTCTGTTGTGGGGAGCAGGACTAGGGACCTGCCTGGCGATTCGTCTGGTCGGTCCCTGGGGGATCTATGGGGTAAGCTTGGGATTGATTGTCGGCAAAGCTCTGACTCTTATCCTCATCATCAAAGAATCAAAGCCTTTTCTTCACAAATTTCCCATAAAAGAAATCTCCCTTACCCTGCTGCCTGCCTTGCTGATGGCAGCTCTCCTTTACTTACTAAAATTCGACCAATGGGAGCAGAATATACTTGCCGGAGCCTTCTTTTATATCTTTTTTCTCCTTGGATTTAATCGCAGTCAATTGCTCAAATTTTATCGATTGCTGACTAACAAAAAGGACAGATAACAAGCCGCGAATTGTCCTCTGCAAGAAACAATGCAAAAATTTCCTTTGCTTGCTCGCCGGAGTGTGGTTAAATTATTGGAGTTCTCGCTTAGTGCTAATCAGCTCTTCCGACGAGAGATAAACTCGAAGCTGGTTGCAAATAAGGCTCTTTGAAATTACTTAAATGATTTTAATTCAACTTTTGAAAAAAAATTATTAATTTTCTGGAGCAGTTTATGCTATTATTATTTTAGATATTGTTGTTTGCTCATGATTAACCTCTTTCTTAATCGGATCGCAAACGACACCCCCAAAAAACTCCAGCTGGGCTAAACCCCGAGCTGGGCATCTCGATCACCTTGAGGAGGCTAGCGTTGGTTACCAAGAAAAAAGCAAAAGCAGCAAAAAAAGGCACCAAGAAGAAGAAAACCGCAAAAAGAAAGACCACCAAGAAAAAAGTAACCAAGAAGACCACCAAGAAAAAAGCGGCCAAGAAGACCACCAAGAAAAAAGCCACAAAAAGAAAAGTTGGTAAGAAAAAAGCGAAGAAAAAAGTCGCCAAGAAGAAGGCTACTAAAAGAAAAGCCGCAAAGAAAAAAACCACCAAGAAGACCACTAAGAAAAAAGCAGCCAAAAGAAAAGTTCGCAGAAAAGCGAAGAAAAAAGTCGTGGTTGTTCCTGTAGCGTAATTTTATACGTAAAAACGGCACATTACAATTTTAACCGGGCTCGTCCTTTTTGGGGGGGTCCGGTTTTTTTATGGGTTTTTTCTGCTTTTATTCCTGGTAAAATAAGTATAATACCGCAATCGATACACTCTCTTGGTAAAAGGTTGCTATGTTTCGAGCACTTACCTTATACGCACTATCAGCTCGGCAATTAATTCGCCGTTTAATCTCTCATCTGGGAGAAGAACTGGTTATTGGTAGTTGTAGCCTGATACTGGTCGCGCTCTTTTACTATATCTTTAGTGATTTTATTGCCCACGAAGTCCAAGCAATCTCTCCTGAACTCAGTCAGACTTTGGGCACTGCTCTCGCCTTTCTTGTGCTCAGCGCCAGCGCCATGAAGGCTGGGGCATACCTCTGTATCTCCCTTGCACAACCCGAACAGTTCGCCGCATTTGCAGCCCGTCTCGGTGAAAGCCCCCGGGTACTTACCTACCTGCGTCTGCTCTGGCTCCCCAGCCTCCTGCTCTATTTTTATGTACCAAGTTTTGTCTTGGTGAGCTGTGGTTTTGTCCATTGGCACACCGAAAACTACGCCGGTGCTTTTGCCTGCTGTCTACTCATCACCGCTCTTTCGTGGGGAGTTTGTCGAATCCAGGAAAACAAAGGGCCGCAGCAGCTGACCTTGCTAAGCCCGAGCCCCTGGAAGAGGATCACCGTCATTGACCATCCCTTGATAACCATGTGGTGGTGGCGATTCCAACAACTGGTTTTTCGCCATCCACGGGCCCGAGTATTTTTGCTCCTTGGCAGTGCTGGCTTGTTGCTGACCAATTACTGCCTGCTGAAAAGTGCAGCCGATCTGCTGGTAGTAGTGGCTGCCTATTTTACGGGAATCGCCGTAGCCTTCTCCTTGATTCTCTTTATTGCTGATGACTGCAAAAGCTTATGGATAGAAAAAGAATGTGGGGTATCTCATAACTTGTTTTTTGCCAGCCTCGAACTTTTAGGGCTCAGTATAGGAGCCGTTTTTCTTGTCCTCCAAGGAAGCCTGATGGGATTGGTGTGGGGATTTGCAGCTCCTCCCACTCTCGGAGGCTTGCTGATGCTAAAAATTGTAGCGATCATGATCACCCCTTCATGTATCGTCCCCGCTTTGGCTTTACAAATCGATGGCAAACGCCCAGGGGTACAGATGATCAGCGTCATTCTTGTGAGCCTGCTACTGACGACAGCAATTTTTGCCCAGCTGCTCAGCGTACTACTCCTGCCCCTGGTGAGTTCCTATGGCCGTAGCTCCCAGCGCGATCGTTACTATTATCTTTAGAGCTAAGAAGGAAAATTGCCGATGCTGTCCTCCTCCCCCCTTCTCGAAGTACATAATCTCAGCAGGAGACATCCTGGTGGTTTCGAGCTTCACTCCACCAGTTTTTCTTTGTCGAGGGGTACTACCCACGCTATTTTAGGATTGAATGGGGCCGGTAAATCCACCTTATTCCAGCTACTCTCAGCCAATAGCTTTGCTGCTTCAGGAACGATACTGCTGCTCGGCAAAGTGCTGCGTCCCGAACACTATGCCCTCAAAAAAAACATCGGCTACCTACCCCAAAACTTACAACTACCCCCCTGGATTAGCGGTAAAGAGCTTTTGCACTATGCCGCACGGCTGTACGAAATTCCCGCAGCTGACCAGCGCATTAGCCACATGCTCGACTACTGGGATTGCCAAAGTTTTGCCCAATTAGCCCTCGGCGCCTGCTCCCACGGCATGCAGAAACGTCTCGCCCTCTCCTTAGCCTTGCTCCACGACCCGCTACTCTTGATCCTCGATGAACCTTTTTCAGGTTTGGACCTCCATCACACCAGAGCTTTAGAGAGGGAAATTCTCGCCCGTCGTGAAAACGGAAAACTCACCATCCTCAGCACCCATGTTATCCCCTACGTGGTTGACCTCTGCCAATCAACCGCCATTCTCGACAGAGGTCAGCTTACCCATCTCGAGGGCTGGGAAACGGGGGATGACCTCACCAAAAAACAACGTATCGAAGACTTTTTTTTTAGGGATCAGGCCTTAGCAAACGGGAAATCGAGCCGACACTGAGCTCGAGATGCTGAGCAATTTGGCGAATGGTCAGCCCCTGGCCGCGAAGATCTTGCGCTTGCTCGATTTTCGCGGGGGTGATTTTTTTGGGGGCGCCAAGCACGACACCTTTTTTGCGAGCTGCAGCCAGACCGGCAACTACCCGTGCAACAATGGTTTCCCGTTCAATTTCCGCAATCTCGGCAAAAGCAGTCAATAGGGTCCGACGAAAGGGGTTTTCGTGGGCAAGATTTAAAACCGGCTGATTGACGGCAACAAAAGCCACCCCCACTTCGTCTAGTTGGAGAATAAGACGAATAGCTGTGGTGGCGTGGCGGCTAAAGCGATCCAAGCGGTAGACAACGATGGTGTCTACTTTTTTATTAAAGGCATCATCGAGCATTTTTTTTAGACCCGGACGATTTAAGGAGCGGCCCGAAATCCCCTCATCGCTATACTCATAGATTTTCTTGGGCTTATTCTCAGCCGATAAACCCTCGAGCCAACGAGCAATTTCTACCCGTTGGCTACCCAAATCTTGCCGATCGGTGGAAACGCGATAATAGACCGCAATATTCTGCATGCCTGAACTCCATCACTGTTTTCTTCTCGCTCAACTGAATAAAAAGCTCTAGAAGCTAGGTGATAATAAGATAATCTCAAACCATGACCATAACAGATTTAACCATAAAGGACTCCCTCCCTATGCTCGCCAGTAAAGAACTGATCCCTTCCCTCGAACTACTCTGTAGAAAAGTTGGCGCCTACCAGCTGAGCTTTTTTCGTCGCAATAATTTTTCCATAGCTCATAAATCGAGCGCCGCTGATTTAGTAACCTCGGTTGATCTTGGTTCCGACCAAATGATCAGTGCCGAATTAAAACGCCTCCTCCCTCATGCGGCAATTTTGACTGAGGAATCAGGGTTTACGAGTGGTGAATCTAGCTATAAGTGGATTGTCGACCCTCTCGATGGCACCAATAATTTTGCTCAAGGTATTCCTATTTTTACCATCTCCATCGCCCTCCATCATCACGATGAACCCTTCCTCGGGGTGATCTACAATCCCTGTCTCGATGAGTTTTATTGGGCAGTTAAAGGTGAGGGAGCCTATTGCAACGGCGAACGGTTGCAGGTCAGCAGCAAAACCACCCTTGCCACCTGTATCTTAGCCACGGGCTTTCCTTATGATAAAGATGCTCACCCCGTCAATAATCTCAATTATTTAGCAGCTCTTATTCCCAAGACTCGCGGGATTAGACGACTGGGCAGCGCCGCCTACGATCTATGTCTGACAGCGCGAGGAAATTTTGATGGCTACTGGGAGCTCAATTTGCAGATCTGGGATATCGCTGCAGGAGTACTCCTGGTCAGCGAAGCAGGGGGCACGGTAAACTCCTTTCGCACAGATAGATCCTACTCCATCGTCGCTGCAGCCCCGTGTATAAGCGAGCTTTTGCTGAAGGAATTAGCCCAGATATAAAAAACCACGTAACTACTCAGGTCTTGCTGCATCTTCGCCGCTTTCTTCGTTGCTGCGCGTGCTCACAGCCAGACGGCTGCTCCGCTGCTCGCTCCTTGAAAGCAGCAAAACTGCAGCAAGCCTTGAGTAGTTGAAAAAGTACTGAGTAGTTACAAAACCACTGTCGTTACCAAAAAATAAGTAGAGGACTAAAGCTCAGATACTGGCTGGCCGATAGAATCAAGAAAGCGGAAGGAAAGGCGAGCACCCCCTTGCTATCGAGATAACACCATGAAAATTATCAAAATTCTCTTAAAAGTTTCCAAGAACATGAATGAGCAACAGCTCAAGGATTTTATCTACAAAAATCTCCCCCAGGAACTGCTCGCTGGACTCGAGTACGATGACCCCAAAGCCATCGCCCTCACCCTTAAGATGCTCAATCTTAAAGCACCCAAAAAAGACCTGAGCGAAGACAATGAAGCTGACGACGACTCGCACTCTTAAGTCTTCAGCACTTTATTAAAGGCGTTCCAGGACGGTGGCTATTCCCTGCCCGAAGCCAATGCACATGGCTGAAACGCCAAATTGGCTCTGCCGTTGACCCATGAGATGAGCAAGGGTTCCGGTAATCCGAGCTCCGGAACAGCCAAGAGGATGACCGAGAGCAATGGCTCCCCCGTGGAGGTTTGCTACTTCGTCAAACCTCTCAGCCAAACCAAGGTCACGTAAAACCGGCAAGGACTGAGCAGCAAAAGCTTCGTTTAGTTCCAACACCCCGATATCTTCTATGCTAAGACCAGCAATCTTCAATGCCTTATTTACTGCAGCTACCGGTCCATAACCCATAATTGCCGGAGCGATGCCCACACTGGCCATAGCGCGAACGCGGGCGAGTGGTTTACAACCGAGATTTCGTGCATGACTCTCCTCCATCACCAGCAAACAGGCTGCGCCATCGCTAATCGCCGAAGAATTACCGGCGGTAACCGTCCCCCCCCGAGGGGCAAAGACTGCGGGCAATTTAGCCAATGCCGCTAAGGTAGAATCACCACGGATAACCTCATCGCTCCCACACAGGGTCAGCGTTCCTTGGCTATTGTGGCCAGAAATAGGGATGATCTCTGCAGCGAAGCCCCCAGAAATACTTGCTTGGTAGGCGCGCTGATGAGAACGCAGCGCAAAAGCATCTTGATCGGCACGCGAGACCTGATGCAGTTTGGCAAGCAGTTCCGCAGTTACTCCCATCATTCCCGAAGCCTTGGCGTAATATTTGCTCCCCACCAGGTCAAAATCAATTCCGTGACTCATGGGAACATGCCCCATGTGCTCCACCCCACCACACAGATAGACTTCCCCTTGCCCTGCAGCAATTGCTTGGGCGGCACTGTGGAGGGCCTGCATGGACGAGCCACATAAACGATTTATCGTCTGGGCCGGCACTTCCTCGGGAATCCCCGCTTGCAAGGAAATAAAACGGGCAATGTTATATCCCTGTTCCAAAGTCTGCTGCACACAGCCCCACAGCACATCATCAATCGTGCGTGGATCGAGCTGGGGATGACGCTTTAAAAGTCCGCGGACCAAATCAGCAGAGATTCCAGCAGCGCGTCGGTTACGAAAAAAGCCACCTTTTGATCGTCCCATAGGGGTACGTACCGCATCGACAATAACAGCTTGTTTCATCGGATTTGTTTCCTCTCAGTTAATAGAAATAAGCTTTAATAAGCTTATTTAGTGATAAAAACGAGCACCATCGCCTTTAAGCATGGCCTCGGCTAATGCGGGCAACTGGTAGCACGGACCGAGAACTGCCAGCGGCTCGGCACTGCGCGCAAAGTTTGCTAATCCTTGCTGGTCAACTGCTTTGAGGATGCCACCACGAAAGGGAGGAAAACCGAGGCCATAAATTAGGGCCAGATCAAGCTCCATCGGTGTAGCCACTATCCCTTCTTCCAAACAGCGGATCGCTTCATTCGTCATCGGCACCATTAAGCGCGCAACGATTTCCTCATCGCTCAAGCTGAGGTCTTTGCTGATGATATCGTCGAGAATAGCAAGCACCCCCGCATCGCTTTGTTTCTGTAGCTTAGCGTTCTTGTCTTTTTCATAGCGGTAAAATCCGCTCGCTGATTTTTGCCCGAGTCGCCCTGCCTGCTGGAGCACGGTCATCGCTGAGGGGCTGGCAAAAGCCATGCGTTCAGGAAAACCCTCGGCCATAACCCGAGCCGCATGTACGGCGGTGTCAATGCCGATCACATCAAGCAAAAAAGCTGGACCCATGGGCCAACCATAGCGCTCCATTACCGTATCGATGCGCAGATAATCAACCCCATCAGCCAGCAATTGCATAAAACCAAAAAAATACGGAAATAAAATCCGATTGACCAAAAATCCCGGACAATCACCCACCACAATAGGTTTTTTGCCGAGCTGAGTCGCCAGACTGACCGCCCGAGCAATGGTTTGATCACTGGTTTTTTTGCCCTTAATCACTTCCACCAGAGGCATGCGATGGACCGGATTAAAAAAATGAATGCCACAGAATTGTTCAGGGCGTTCGAGTTTTTCTGCCAACTGGGTAATAGAAATGGTCGAGGTATTGGAGGCAAGCACGCACTCAGCACTCACCACCTGCTCAAGCTCTGCCAACACCTTTTGCTTGATCCCTTGGTTTTCAACGACCGCTTCAATAACCACAGCCGTGCGGATAAATTCTTCATAGCGAAGGGTTGCCGAGATAGAATTTAAGCCCCGAGCGAGCTCCGGAACACTTATTTTCTTGCGTTCTACTTGTCCCACAAACAGCTCAGCTGCTTCCTTAAGGCCTGCTTCCAAGGCGGCTTCAGTAATATCCTTCATTATGGTTTTTAACCCTGAAGAAGCTGCCTGATAGGCAATACCACCACCCATAATACCAGCACCAAGCACCCCGAGGAGCTTTGCTTCTGCCGCAGGAGGCGCTTTTTTGACTAAATCGTGAGTTTTTTTCTTGGTGAACTGCTCAGCGAGAAAAATACTAATCAGGGAATCAGCCACCGTCGAAGTAGCGAGGGTGATAAATCCGGCAATTTCTATATCCCGAGCTTCATCACGGCTTTTATGGGCCGAGGCTTCCATGGCGGAAATCGCGGCAATAGCGGCCGGATAATGAGGACCAGCCTTAGCTCCAACCACCGCTTTGGCACTCCCAAAAGCCATCATCCCTTCAAATTTACTGCCGAGGGTGAGGGGCGCGGTTTTTTCGCGCTGCCGTGCTTGCCAGTCGAGGTTTCCCTGATAAGCTTCACGCACTAGGGAACCACAGGCTTGGCGTAATTCTGCCAAGGACACTACCCCGTCAATGGCTCCCACTGCCAGGGCTTCTGCCGGGCTATAGCCTTTCGCTGAGGCAATCCATTCCACGGCATTGTCAGCACCTAGCAAGCGGGGTAGACGAATCGTCCCACCCCATCCTGGATAAATACCCAGTTTTGTTTCGGGCAAACCCACCTGCGCTCCTTCGGCAGCAAGGCGAAAGGAGGTGGCTAAGGCCAATTCAAAGCCTCCGCCTAAGCAAACCCCATTAATTGCCGTGACACTGGGATAGGGAAGATCTTCGATTGCTGCAAACAGCCGATGAGTTTCCCGAAGCCAGGCACTCATCACTTCGCGACCACCATGAAAATACCCCGCAAACTCGCTAATATCGGCACCCACAATAAAAACGCTCTTGTGGCTGCTAATAATAAGACCTTGAACTCCCGGAGTCTTCTGGAGGGCGGCAACGGCTTCAGCTAATTCGTTGAGGGTTTGCCTATCAAATTTGTTAACGGAAGCACTCGCGTGATTAAAGTTCAATTCAGCAATGCTCTCGTCACCCAGCAGGCAGACAAGATTCTTTCCTTGAAAAATATACCGATCAGCCATGGTTAATCCTTCTCCACGTAGTTACATACATACAAATGCCAGAGGCATCAGCAGACTACTCCTTTTGCAGGACTTTTACCAGCGATGAGGTCACGCCAGATATAAATTTTTTGCTTAATTTCGTTAGCCATAGGCAGGCCAGGAAGGGCTAGGCTATACTGGAGGGAAAACCGCTCTGCTTTTAATGAATCCTATTCGTAGGCCTATTTGAGAGGATCCTCTATGAAAAATTCTTTGGTGTTTTATCCCTCGTTTTTGCTCCTTGGCTGTGGCCTGGTACAGCCAGGCCTCCTGCATGCTAATCCCAACTTTTACGGCAATATTACCCCCGGCATTCTCATCTCAACCAACCAAAAAATCGACCAAACCAAAGATGGGGTTGACATCGTTTGTCAGCAATATGCACCCACCAGACCAACGGATTGTGGACCGAGCGAAAACGAAAAATTTACCGCATTTTCCTACCAACATTCATCATCCAGTGCCGGAATGAATTTTCTGATCTCTGATAAAGTAGCCGTCAATTTTGAGCTCGGTCCAATGCTGACAAACGATGTGGATAGCAGCGGCAACTCCATAGATGCGGGCTTACCACTAGCCCTGCGCACCTATAGCTTTTCGGTTGATGTGGGCAAAGGCTCGGTGATGGTTGGGCGTCAGGCCCGTCCCTTTGCCGCCATCACCAGCGCCGCAAATAATATGAAATTTGTTTTTGATGATTCAGTTGCCGGCACCCTCAACCAGAAGCGCAATCTTGGGGTCACCTACCAATCTCATGAAGTGCTCGGCATGGTTAATCTTCATGCTGGTCTATTTAATCCCTCTAAACCAGGACCAAAACAAGAAAACAACAGCACCGAAACCCCCGCCGTTGATATTGCAGCTCATTTTACCTTCAGTCCCCAAGTAACCGCCTCCCTTGGACTGCTGATGGAAAATCTTAGCGACTATGTGGATAACAATTTTGTAAGCTATAATGCCTCAATTTTCGGCTTTAATGTGATGGGAAATTTCGCCGGATTTAAAGGTACAATGAGCTATGCTAGCGGTAATCCCCTCTATAAAAAAGCCACCCGCATGGCGAATTTAAACAAGGCAGCAAAAGAAAAAGTTGATGGCCTCGATTTCTGGCTAGAAACGCAACTGCGTGCGGTTCATCTGGGCATTTTCTACGGCCTCGAAACCGGCCATCTTGCCGAAAGCGAAGGCCGCCGGAATAAAGACGATAATCCCGGAAATGTTCTCGAAGTGGGTAGTGCCCTAGGAATACATGTTGGTTACCAGTGGAATGATGTGGAATGGATGCTCGAGTACGGCAACCAAAAGCTCTCCTATGATGGGATTACCGTCAATAACAAAACTTATTTTGGGCTCGCAGCTAACCTCAATTGGGCCTCTTAGCGGCCAAATAAGGCAATACACACATAAGGATTGAAGAGGCTTAGTTGGTCAAATTCCCAGCTCGCCCCCCCCACCACAAGAGGTGGCAAGGACAGCTGCTGCAACTTTAAACTCTCAGCTCCTACCTGGCTTATGATGCTGAGAATTTCTCTAAATAATTCCTCGTCAAAAAATTCATTGCCCGGATGATATCCGGGCGCCCACCTGCCCTTAACGGCAAAAACTGGATTCGCCAGCCCAAGGCTCATTACTCCGCGATGAACGGCAAGATCCATATGCAACTGGGCTCGTAGGTCGGTAAAGAAAAAATCCTGCCATTCTCCCGCCTTTTTCACCTGCCAGCGCAGCCCAATCTTAGGGACGACCATTTCAAGATAGGAAGGCTTGTTTTCAGGCTTTTTTATGGTAAAAAAGGGGGCTTCCGGCATACTCACAAAAAGATTTACCAACTCGGCTTCGCGCGGTAGATTTTCTAACTCTGGCCAAATGGTTTGCAATTCGTCGATTTTAAGAAAGCTAGCAAAGCGCTCATGCAGCGAGGTGGAAAGATGTATCTCCCTGCCCGTTTTACTCACCAATACCTGCAGCACTTTATTAATCACCGCAGTATTTACCCCCACTCGTGCTTGCCAGCTACGCTGCACTTCTGCTCGCTCTACAACAGCGGCATTGTGACTCGCTTCTGTAGCCTGACTCTTGCCTATAGTACTGCCGACCGAGGAGAGATTTCGTGGTGCAATCAAATCCACACTCATCCGAGCGAGCAGACGTTCGGGGCTAATGAGGAGCTCCCGAGGCTTGAGTTTTACCCCGAAATCAAGGGCAGGAATAAGCAGCATGCCGGGCAAAGAAAGCGGGTAAGTTAGTGCCAGACGCTTGTTCAACTCCCCTTCAAGGGTTGGCAGCAACACCGCAACCTGAGTTTTTACTTCTTGTTCGAGCAAGCTGCGGGAGTTACTAAACAGGCGGTTGAGCACAAATTTGCTGACGTAATCGTTCACCCCAAAGGGGCCTTCACAGAATTGCGGGCCAAGAGCACGGAAGTTGTTTTCACTGATGGCAAAATCAAGGCGGGGATTATTGACCTGTACCTTTCCCTGATCATTTACCACCAGTCCCACAGCACCATGCACCTCAAGAGCTGAAGTATTAGTAATAACAATAGATGAGTCAC
>JAHFAI010000005.1:64012-66502 GCA_023250635.1 Deltaproteobacteria bacterium
AAAATGGGGACAAAATAGCTACTCATCCGCAGGGAACCGAGGTTGAGCAAACCCTGGTCAATTTTGAAGGAGAAGTGCAGACCTCCTGCTTGGGGCTTAATCTGGAAATGGTTTAACTGCAAATGCGCAAAGAGCTGAGTCGCTTCTATGTTGACCAAAAAGGGAATCTTCCAATTTTGATCGGGAATCTGCTGAACTATGGTGCTTTTACTAAGTTGCGATGAAAGTTCGCGTCCCACGGAAGCAAGGCCCTCAGCGCTGAGTTCAACGGTGAAAGCATCATGCACCTGCTGAAGTGATTCTAGCAACTGCTCCTGCCAGGAAGGCGATTGACTACGGGCTGAGAAAGCAGAAAAAAGGCAAAGAACCAAGAAAAAAATACCCGCTTTTCCTTTCATAGAATTCCTCATTTTGTTGGAGATAGTGGTTGTTGCAGATTACGGTAGCAGAATTAACAAAGTGATACTAGACTAACATCACAACCGTTCATTAGTATAAGCCCCCCCTTGCAAGCCTGAGGAGGAACCATGGTTTCCCCATCCTTGTTGTTGGTTATTGCCGTAAGTTTATCGGTGGTAGAACGCCTGTTTCACCGCTGGGTACTCAAGGACCGCCCCAGCATTCATGGTTATGCTATTGTCTATCAGTGCTTGGGGGCTTTAGTTTTGGGGGTTTATCTCTGCTGCAAGAAAACCGAACAGCCAAGTTTTGCGGCAATTGCGGCTAATGTGTGGTGGATTGCTGCCGCAGGTGTTGCCTGGATGTTTTTTGCTTTTTTTTCCTTTTCGGCAGACCGGCTGTTGCCTATTTCCTACAAAGCGATAATTTCTCGTTTGCGCATCCTGTGGATTTGGCTTTTTGGCATTTTTGCCTTTGCCGAGGTAATTACCTTCAATAAAATTCTCGGTGGCATCCTCTTGCTCAGTGGTGTTTTAGTGCTGAGCCGCACCAAGGACAAAATCAATCCTCAAGGAGCGCTGCTCGAGGGGGTAGGCAGTATTTTTGTCTCCCTAGCCCTTACCCTTGATAAGGTACTCACCCAATCATTCTCTCCCACCTTTGTGGCGCTTCTTGCTTTTTTGAATGCCGGCATATTATTTATTCTGGTCTTCCCCAGATCTCTAAGAGAAGCGGCGATAATAATTCGCGAGCTGGGCTTTAAAATACTCTTGCCGGTAGGGGCGGGGACCATGTCGTATCTCTGCTTTGTTGCCTGCCTACGCCAGGGAGAATTATCGGTGGTCGTGCCACTCTACCAGACCAGCAGCATTATAACCCTGGTGGTGGGGCACTTTCTCTTTCGTGAATTAGGGAATCTAAGCTTTAAGCTCTCCTGTGGGGTGCTCTCGGCGATTGGCGCTATGCTGATGGTCATTCGCTAATGAGATGATGTATACCCATCGTCTTTAGGTTTGCAACTTTTTCAAACGGATTCAACATCAATTTTTATAGTTCATCTTGATGCCAGCACAAAAAGAAAATTTCCTTTGATTCTTCCTAACGCCTGGCACTGGTTTTTATTTGTTCCATTGCTCGACGAATATTCCACGGAATGGCCACCAGCTTTTTGGGGGAGAGCTTCTCGCAAAATTCGATGACTGGACGCATTTGTTTTTTTACGGTCCGCAGCAAATTGGTAAAAAGTACTCGTTTTTTCTCGATGTTCGTTTTGAACTCGAACCTGTCGGTCGCTGCCAGAAAATTTCAAAGGCTAGGGAGAAGTCTATCATCGGCCTCGAAGTGGATTTCGCTCCTCGCCACCTCCAGCATGGCAGGAGGCTTACGGTGGCATCAAATTCCATCCGCTGGAAGCGGATAAAATTTGACCCCACCTAAGCCCCCTGCCCTTGCAAAGAGGTGAGCGAAGGACGAAAAACGAGCTCTCCCAAAAAACACAGGTCAGCGGCTGAATTGCACTATTTTTTGCTCTCGCCATTTCTCAAGACTCCCCGGTTTTCCACGGTAAGCCGAACTCCAATGCCCCCTTTAAGTGATTATGAGCCTGGCAGTACACTTGTAAGTTAGCACTTTCGTGGGAACCATCTTTAGCAAACGAGGTAATATGATCTATATGAAGAAAGGTCTTCTGGGTACAACGCCTGTTCTCACTGCTACGGTATTCGCATTGAAAATTAGCGCGTTTTTGTACTTCTCGGCGGGTAGCCGCAGGAATTGTTCGGCTTCTTTTTTTGTGCGGTGAAGAAGCATCTTTTTTTAGTCTGGGCGAGTCAGGAGCAGACTGTTCCCTGGAGTTCTCACTCCCTTGTGGTGCAACGATTTGAGTCTGAGGCTTGGGGTTCTTTCGTTCAGCCTTAGGAGGCCTAGGATTTTTTCGTGCAGTTCGTTTTGCGGCTTTTATAGCTGGATCCTTTGCCGCCAGAGCTATATCAGTTATTTTTTCCAGGAGCTCAGGCAACTGGGCTTGCATAGAGGCCACGCCCAATAATTCAGCACAGCGCTGCAGTTTGGCGAGCAGATTTTTATGCATGG
>JAHFAI010000068.1 GCA_023250635.1 Deltaproteobacteria bacterium
GCGTGTCCTGAGGAGCAAAGCGACGAAGGATCTGTCACGTGATATCCGGATGTTATGTGAAAGATCCTTCCTCACTGCGTTCGTCAGGACACGGCGCTGGCGCTTTCGCGCCAGCGCCTAACTACTCAGAACTTTTTCAACTACTCAAGGCTTGGTGCAGTTTTGCTGCTTTCAAGGAGCGAGCAGCGGAGCAGCCGTCTGGCTGTGAGCACGCGCAGCAACGAAGAAAGCGGCGAAGATGCACCAAGACCTGAGTAGTTACGCGATAATTTAAAAAATTGTCCCATCGCTCTTGATTATAAGCGGGCCACTACCATCGCCGCGTTTTTCTCTTGCCAAACGACGCCCGGCACTCCAGGTCCCCCCCTGCAACACGCAGCCCAAAGGCAGTTCCTCCGGACTTTTTCCTAGTTTTAAGCGTACCCCCTCCGCAATTTGATCGAGGAGATACACCGTCAAGGCACGCCATTCCACAATCAGCTCACTGGTCGGCTCATGTTCGATAAGTGCATCCTCAGGATGCTTAAGAACAAGCACCCCACTGTCGAGCAGCAGGCCACCGTTACGATATTCGGGTAGCCCGGTCAATTGCTCACCACCAACCACTTTGATACCCAGCTCCTCAAAAAGCTCAAACAGCGAATAACTTAACCACTGGGTTAACTTGTGAAAGGGAATCATATCATGGCAGGCGAACTCGCCAACAATCCCTCCATACACACCAATATCGCCGAGATTAGCGCCCGCATACTGCAAGCCGTGAGGCCAAATATCAGCCAGAGATTCCAACAAGACAGAAAAAATTTCTTCCGCAGCAATTTTTGTAGTGCCCTGATCATCTCGCGAAACATGGGCTGCAACTAAATAATCAAAAAGCCCTGCTAAGCGAGGAATTTCGCTATTTCTAGCAAAAAACTGGGGTTTTTCCCGGATGGTTTTACCCAGAGTTTGTAATAACACTGCTCGCTGTGCTAAGCCCAGAAGGGGCTTGTCCGCACTTGCCTGCATACCGCGACCAAGCTGCTCGACCGTCAGCCCTTCGAGGGCTGGCGCCTCAACCCGCAAGGGATCTCGGTGTTTACGCGAAGAAAACTCCCCCTGCCAAAATAGGGCAAAACTCGCCAAGGCGAGTCCCTCTGAACGCTGCCAAATCCCGGGAGAAAACCCATCGTGGTAGGACCACTCCGCACCAGCCCCCCCATCGAGCAGTACGGAAACTACCACCGCTTCAAAAACCGCGCGCACAATTTCTTCCCGTGTTTGTCCTGCTAAGCGCTGACGAATCAAAGCGGCACGGTCAACCCCTCCCACCGCTAAATGGCGTAGACGCCCATGGATGGGAATACGTCCGGAAGGGTAATTCCTCTGGGTTTCTGCCACCACATAGGCCACCGTCGCTGCTAATTTTTCGGGCTGATAGTGAAAATACCGCAAGCTGCCAGCTTCAGCAGCTTTACCAATCTGCTGACAATGACTACGAATAGTACGGGGACTACGCAAGTAGGCTCGCGCCTGAGCTTCTTGAGAGACAACCACGGGCTCCCCCTTTATTTTTTCTTCTCTTCCAAGTCTCTACCTTTAGTTTGTGCCAAACTTACCTGGTCAGGCTTCGGTTCCTCGGAAAAATACCCTGCTGCCCGCTTAGCCATCATTTCAACATTAGCATCTTCGGGAATCTTGTCGAGGGGCATAGAGGCTTGATGGAGGATGCGAATACCTGCTTTTTCCAAAGCAGCAGATTTTAAATTGCTCATGGAAGCAAGTACGTCGATTTTTTCTATACCAAGCCAATGGAGCACATCCGGCATCAGCTCTTGAAAACGCATATCTTGAACCCCAGCCACACACTCAGTCCGTGCAAAGTAGGTTAAAGCACTGTCTCCGCCATTTTGACGCTTGCGAGCATTGTAGACCAAGAATTTGGTCACCTCACCAAGCGCGCGTCCTTCCTTGCGGTTATAGACGATTACCCCGATGCCCCCCGCCTGAGCGGTTTTCACCCCAAGCTCAATCCCATGGACTAAATAGGGGCGACAAGTGCAGATATCCGAACCAAAGACATCGGAACCGTTGCACTCATCATGAACCCGCACGGCAAGTTCCTTGCGAGGATCACCGAGAGCTTCGGCATCGCCGATAATATAGACGGTCATCCCTCCTATAGGCGGAAGAAAGACCTTAAGATCAGGACGAGTCACCAATTCAGGGAACATCCCTGCGGTTTGTTCAAACAGTGCCCGACGCAGAAGACCTTCGTTAAGAGAAAAGCGCTCTGCCATACCTGGCAGGTACCACACCGGCTCAATAGCTGCCTTGGTTACCGTAATGCTCCCGTTAGCGAGAAGAATCTTGCCGTCAGCATGGAGATTCCCCCGTTCCAGCTCATAGGTAATCTCAGGGATGTGAATATGGGCCATAGTCACCGCTATGGTCGGACGCACATCAATTCCTGCGGCTACGTATTCCTGATAACGCGCAGATACCAGGTGGCCAAAAGGGTCAAGAGAAATAATCTTCTTCGGATCAAACCATCCCGGATGAGGACCGATCTGGGCTGCGGGAGCCGTATTAGTCAAATCTGCTTTGTGATCTGATTTCAAGCTACCTGCGGCAATAGCCAAAGCTCGATACAGGGAGTAGGCCCCGGCATGAGTGCCAATGGCATTGCGTTGCTCGCGATGAGTGGTCGTGGCGATAATCAGCCCACGCTCAGTCAGGGTCTTGGCTCCCCAGTCTATTTTTATGGCTTTGTTCCCATTCTTGGAAGGATGAGAGGTCAATTGAATGGGGTTACTTGCCTGGGCGTCTTGTTCAATCATAGGGAGATTCCTAATCCTGAGTAGTTATTGAACGCTAGCATCGCCGATATCAGCAATCAAGTGATGTTTCAATAGGATCAATGCTCGCGCTACACGTCGTTACCTGCTTTTATTTGTGCTGAAATCATCTACTGTTTTATTTATTGACAAAGCCTAGGGGGTGACGTACATAAATTCATGTAAGCAAGGATTCAAGAGAAAAAAGTGCCAGTTTTGCACAGAGATTTTTTAATTATCTGCAAAGCAGCTCGGGTAATTGGTAGAAGCAGCAGTGATCCCGCTAGTGGAATTCTGTATTCTCGATGAATAAGCTTAGCTAGATTTAATGGTGCCTCGTTTATTCTGCTTCTATAAAAAACAGCTTTGAGCTCTGCCACTGCAATCGTAAAATTCCTACCTGTGTCTGTTTACTTCAAGTTTATCCTTTCCTTGAGATCACCACATGTAACCCAATTCACCTTAGGTGGCGAGAGCTTAGGGTCCCCTCCGGGGGGTTGTTTTTTCCTGTGCTGTTGTTAAGTCAAAGCATAGCACAACGCCTTAAATTAACTGAAGTTTTTTTTAAAAAATCATTTTTCCGCCATTTTTCTGTAGCAATAAAAAATGGCCGCTAGGATTAATTCCCAGGCTTTGGCCAAAGCCCTTGCCCCAGCTGCGGGGATAGGGTATAGGCCAGTAACTCTAGCCTTTTTACCTTACGGAGATCCCTGCTCGTGACCACCAACGGCACCCCTGATAGCTGTCCAGCTTGGGCTGGCGAAGCTATCGAACAACTTAAACAAATAGAAGTCTACCTTGGCAATATTCCTAGTAATGCTCGCTGGCAAACCCAGCATGTCAGCGAAATTTTTAAACGCACCTTCAATAAAAACGAACAAGTCTTCGACGAAGATAAAGCTGAGTTTGTTTTTAAAAAAATCGTTCGCGGGCTAAAGCATGAGGGTTTTACCGTCGACAAGATCGTGGAGATCGTTAACGGACGGATTGCCTATGTGGGCGGCCCCCGCTACTGCAATGCTGCAGAGGTGAGCGAAGCCCTAAGCCAGGACTAAAAAGATGAACCGACCACATCCTCCCATAGTTGGTGTCTTTGACTCCGGTGTTGGCGGATTATCAATTTTAACGGCTCTGCGTCGAACCATAAACGCCTGTCGCTTTGTTTATGTCTGTGATCAGGAGTTTTTTCCTTACGGATTACAGAGCGAGGAGGAACTCACCAGGCGAGTGGAACAACTCTGTCAGCAAGTCTTAGCCCAATTTCCCTTAGACTATGTAGTCATCGCCTGCAATACAGCCAGCACGGTGGTCTTGCCAAGGCTCCGCGGGCAGCTGCAGCAAGCGGTAATCGGGGTGGTTCCAGCCATCAAGCCAGCTGCTCAGTTGAGTCGCTCAAAGGTCATTGGCTTATTAGCAACCCCGGGCACGATTGAACGCGCCTATACCCAAGAACTTATTGCTCTCCATGCAAGCAACTGCACGGTGCTTAAACTCGGCAGTACCCGCTTAGTTGAACTTGCCGAAGCCAAGCTACGGGGAGAGCTCATCAGCAGCGAGGAAATCGCCACCATTCTCCGCCCCCTCAGCCAAGACCCCCTGCTCGATACCCTGGTTCTGGGCTGCACCCACTTTCCCCACTTGCTGGAGGAGTTGCAAGCAGCTTTTCCTCGCCCTATAACCATGGTGGAACCTTCCGAAGCTATTGCTCGACGTCTCCTCACCCTGATGGAAGGTGCCAGCCATATTTCCCTCGCCGAGCACGAAGCTCGAGATGAGGATATTCTCTATGTAACCGGCCCCCCACTGCCTGCTTCTCTTATTCAAGCTTTTAACTTGGGAATATTATTTCGCAAAAAATAATTTCACCGCCACCACCACCAACAACAGCGAAAACATCTTAGTCAAGACGTGCTCGGGTACATGCACTGCTATCCGCGCACCGAGATAGGTCCCCACAAACAAGCCCAGAGCTATGAGCAAGCCCATGCGAATATTCTCTCCGCTAATTTTGCTCGCTTTGTAATATTCCCTTACCCCCAAAATACCGACCGGCAATAACAGTGCGACTAAAGAAGTTCCATTGGCCGTTGCTTGGGGATATTTAAAAAATATCATCAACAGGGGAATCAGAATAATCCCCCCGCCGATGCCAAAAATCCCTGCCGCAATCCCTGCTAAGACCCCAATCACCATCATATACAGAGAAATCATTGCCACCCCTGAGCAATTGCCTAGACGAACACTCGTTTACTATGCTAATCCCCGAAAATAAGCTTCCTTCTCATGACCGCAAAGGTACCTATGATTCACAACGATGTTTTACGCAGTATTCGCTATATACTAAATGTACCCGAAAAAAAACTTATGGAGCTTTTTACACTGAGCGGCGGCGGCAGTGTCAGTGAAGCCGAACTCGTGGCTTTTCTGAAGCAAGAAGACGAGCCGGGCTATAAACCCTGCAGCGATAAACTTATGGCGCAGTTTATGGATGGCTTGATTATCTTCAAACGGGGACCAGCGAAACAGCCGGCAGGACCAAACCCCGCGGGAACACTCACCAACAATAGCATTCTCAAAAAACTGCGCATTGCCTTCGAGCTTCAAGACAGCGATATTAGCAAGCTCTTAGCAAAATCTGGTTTTTCTATTTCAAAAACAGAATTAAGTGCCTTATTTC
The DNA here is from genome assembly GCA_023250635.1 of Deltaproteobacteria bacterium. Lineage (GTDB taxonomy): Bacteria > Bdellovibrionota_B > Oligoflexia > Oligoflexales > Bog-1112 > JAHFAI01. The sequence goes on from JAHFAI010000068.1 coordinate 5,494, forward strand.
GCAAACCAGAACACCGCAATTACCGCCCCTGTGGCGATCAATTTCTCAGAAACATCTTAAAAGCATTAGCCAGCTAACGCCATTCGCCTTTGAGTTGGGAAATCCGCCGGGCCATGGTTCGCTCTTTCAGGGCTGCACAGGAGACCTCCGAACTTTTCTTGGCAAGAGCGAGCAATTCGTTTTTTGAAAAAATACGTTCCTCTGCATCCTGCTCGACACTAATTCCCGAAAAACCTGCTTTTTCAAGATACCAACGGGTCTCCGCCAGGGAATAGCCCCGTACCCGGGCTGGATTACTGCGATCTTCCTGATGCACGGCATTATAAAGAAAATCTTCGCGATACCAGGTGGATTCGCAGTAGGGGAATTGCAGAAGGAGCGCTCCTCCGGGGACCAGAATGCGGTTGAACTCAAGCAAGTAACGAAAAGCTGCTTCCTTGGCATTATGTTGGAGCACAAACATCGAATAAACCAAATCGATGGAAGCGCTGGGAATATCACTGAGCGCCGCACCGTCATTGTGCACATAGGAGACATTGGCAAAATTGGCAAGTCGGGCTTTGGCTAGCTTGAGCATCTCTTTAGAGATGTCGACGAGATACAGATGTCCCACCTCAGGGGCCAGATAAAAATCGACCCGCCCGTAGCCACAGCCGAGGTTGAGTGCTTTTTTGTCCTGCAGCTGGGGAAACAACCTAGAGATCTCTTGAGCCGTTTGGCGGGAAGCGAGCTCTATTTCGTCGCTACTCTGCGTATTGCTAAAGGTTACCCGTTCAGCTTCACGCTGGGTGCGAGGAGCCCATCGATTGCGCAGACGACTGACAAAATTATCAGAGAGCATAGCTGTTTCCTTTCACGCATACAGGGTATCATACAGGATCCGCTTAGCAATTACCGGTGAGGAATTAATATAGCGGCTGGGACAACTGTCGGGCCGGTTCTTGTCCGTGACTAATTTTGAATAAATAGCCTCAAGCAGTTGCATGCCGGTTTGCGGGTCATGATTAGCATAAAATTCAATTTTTTCTCGATGACTACCTACCGCATTATTCGCCATAGCTTTGAGCAGGGCATAACAACGATCCGGCTTGGGAATACTGCGATTATTCCCTTGTTTTTTAAATTTTGTTCTAATGGTCAAATCAACATTGGTTTTTTGTTGTAAGGATTTTTTCTCAAATTTTTGAATTCTTAGGCGCAAGGTTTGCCAGCGAACCCCAAACTTATGGAATAATTTACCGTCAAACTTCTTGCTTAATTCTTCCTTGGTAATAAAACCTTGCCAATTTACAAACAGCGGCCCACTTGCCTTGGCACGAATTAAATCAGGAATATGGCTATGGGCCATATCGAGATTAAGTTTGCTAAACTTGCGTCCCACGATGATACAGCTAAATGAAGCCATCAGGCTCTTGTCGGTACTTGCTTGACGAAACAAACCATAGTGGTCCGGGTAACAATATACTTCTGCCTCATCCTGGAGAGAGCGGGTCCACCCCCGGTGAACTTCCTCATCTTCATCAATAAGACAAACAATCGGTTTAGGTTTCATGACAAACCTCCGCATTTTTCCGCAGCATTCTCCTGCGTAGAGCAGTGACCCACTTAACGCCAGGCGGCAGAGTAAAAATGTATGTTGGAGAAAAATATTCTATTTTTTACTTGTATCACTTAAAAAGATTGGCTGACAAGTGAATAGTAGCTTGATGGCGAGTTTCCTTGAAAGGAGCTTCCTGCTTACTTTTGCCTTGGCTGAAAGACCATAAAATACTTATTGAAGTACTCAAAATCATCACCGGCTTCGCCGGGCATTGGCACCAGAGAAAAATTAAGTTTTTTATACAATGCTATCGCTGGAGTATTATCCTTATAGACCATCAGGGTTAGATCCTTTCCCACTTCTTGACACTGCCTAATCGCCTGCTCCATAAGCTGTTGACCGAGGCCTTTACCGCGCATTTTTGAGGCGAGGCAGACATCATAAATCATCGAACTCCCGTGAGATATTCGCTGTTCCGGGGCGCAGCTAAAGAGGCCGATAAGTTCGCTACCTTTTCGGAGGAGGGTGACGTTCTCCTTGCGGCGAAAGATGCTTTTCTTCTGCAAGCGCCCCTCTTGGATAATCGTCTCGACCCGCTCGCGGAGATACTTGCGAAAAGACTCATCGCTATGGGGATGTTGCACCTCAAGGTAGTAGTTAAATAAATTTTTACGGCGATCGTTTTCGAAGCACTCTTCATGGAGGGCGATTACCTTGCTCAATTCAGCTGCAGAAATATTTTGTTCACTGAACAAAGCGTAGGTTTGGAAACGAAGATTCGCTGAACCGAGCTTGTCGAAATGCCACAGCAAGGCACCTACAACCGTCAGCGCCAGAACTAGAGCCCGCAGCTGATTTTTATGCTTCTTGGTCATCGATTTCTACATCCTCTTTAATTTATAGGCGCGCTTCTACTACACATTAAAGCGAAATTCCATAACATCGCCATCTTTAACTATGTACTCTTTTCCTTCCAAACGAATCTGACCTAGTTCTTTTAATTTTGTTTTGCTGCCTGCTCGTTCAAGATCTGCGATGCTAAACACCTCAGCGCAGATAAACCCCCGAGCAAAATCCGAATGAATCACCCCGGCTGCTTGGGGAGCCTTCCACCCTGCTCCAATAGTCCAGGCCCGTACTTCCTTAACCCCAGCCGTAAAATAGGTTTGCAAGCCCAAGAGGCTATAGCCGGTTCGAATCAACTGCGCTAAACCGCTTTCGGCCAGTCCTAGACTCGCCAGCATTTCACCGCGCTCCGCCTCAGGCAGCAGGCTTAATTCTTCTTCTATTTTTCCCGAAACACAGACCACCGCGGCACCTTCGCGTAGCGCCAGCTCTCTCACTACCCGCGAGGCCTCGTTATCCCCCCCCGCTGATAAGGCAGTTTCTTCATCAACATTACAAACGTACACGACTTTTTTGCTGGTGATTAAATGCAGCGCTTGATACGCAGCGCTTACCTCCAGTGTATCACCAAAGTACTGCCCGGCAGGAAAGGTACTAGCCGGTTTAAGCGCCTGCAAGTGTTCATGGAGGTCGGCGAGCATTGTCATAATCTGCGCAATGGCTTTTTTGCCAGCCTTGCTTTGCTTGATATAACGGTTCAAAGCAGCTTCTACCGTGGAATTATCAGCAAAGATCAGCTCGGTTTGAATCGTGGCAATATCCCGCAGCGGATCCACCCCGCCATCCACATGAATGACATCATCATCGGCAAAGCAGCGCACCACATGGGCGATGGCATCGGTACTACGAATATGGCCAAGGAACTGATTGCCCAGTCCTTCGCCCTGAGCTGCCCCCTTAACCAAGCCAGCTATATCGACAAACTCAATCACCACCGGTACTACTTTCTCGGTAGGAATATATTTTTGAATTCGCTCTAAGCGGGGATCAGGCACGGCTACGATGCCAAAATTCGGATCGATAGTACAAAAGGGGTAATTCGCGCTCGCTGCTCCCGCAGAGGTCAGCGCATTAAAAATCGTCGATTTGCCCACATTGGGTAAGCCGACGATACCGCAACGAAATCCCATTACAATTCTCCCTAGTTAGATAAAAAAATCTTTTGCTTTCCCTAAAACTCTGTAGGCAATCATCACCTAGCGCGGAAGAAAGCTGCTTTTTTGACCACCAGCAAATTCGCTACTTGCCCATCATCGGTGACAAAGGAAAGGACTTGGGCTATTACCATAGCAGACGCAGAAAATGAACGCGGATATTTTAGACCGACCCTTTTTGGGTCTTAGTGAGATAGGTTAGTATGTCTCTTCTCGAAGCCAAAAACCAAATACTCACCCAGACCCCCTTGGCGACCCTTATTGGAGAGGCCGTTGATCTCCACAAACAAGCTGGCAAGTTGGTGGGCTGCTGCCCCTTCCATGGGGAAAACACCCCGAGTTTTTACGTTTATCATGATCACTTCCACTGCTTTGGCTGCGGCATACACGGTGATGCCATCACCTTTGTACGCAAAAAACATGGCCTTGGCTATTTAGCGAGCCTGCGTTGGTTAGCCGATAAATACTCTATCAATGCCGGTGCCTTAGAACGTTCTGCCGATGACCTTAGCCGGCTAAAAACCCAGGCCCAACAAGGAAAAATCCTCCTCGCAGCCCAGCAGTTTTTTGCTGTTCAGCTTCAGCAGCAGGTAAGCGCTGAGGCCGGGGACTACCTCAAAGAGCGGGGCTTTCCTGCAGAAACCTGGGCTGGATTTGGCTTCGGTTATGCCCCCAACAACGAGGCAGCTCTCCAAAACCACCTAAAACGCCTGGGCTTTCACCGGGAAGATCTGGAACAGGCCTCCCTGGTCACCTTGTATAATGAACGATCCTACGATTTTTTTCGTCATCGACTGACCATCCCTATTCACGATAGCTACGGGCGCCTTCTCGCCTTTGGCGGGCGAACCTTAGGCGGCTCCTCACAAAAATACAAAAACAGCCGCTATAATAAGAGCGCGGTGCTCTTTGCCATGCACCGTGCTCGCCAATCCATGGCCCAGAAAAATCGTGGTTTAGTTGTAGAGGGTTACTTTGATGCCCTGCAACTCCACCAGCATGGTTTTACCGAAACCGTAGCCTGTCAGGGAACAGCTCTTACCGGTGAACATCTCAATCAGCTCAATGCCGCAACCCGTGAGCTCTATCTGGTCTTTGACGGCGATAGTCCCGGGCGCCAAGCCGCCCTCAAAATCGTAACCCTGGCCCTGACTTTCCCCCAATTACGCTTTAAGGTGGTGGACCTCCCCACGGGCGAAGATCCCGATAGCCTCATTCGCCAAAGCGCTGGCAAAGAAATGCTCGATCAGCTCCTCGCTCATGCCGTGGACCTTATCTCCTATGCTATTCGCTCGAAACTGGCTGGAGCAGCAAGTACGGCTGTTCCCCATCTGATTCAAGAAGAATTTATTCCCTGGTTGACCAGCATTCCCCAGCCTATTACCCGCAGCTTTCTCTGTCGACAGATAGCAGAACTCTCCGGGGTAGCCGAGCACATGATCAACCAGGAGCTCAACCAGCAAAGCAAGCTCAGAAACCAGCGCGGTCCCCGTCTGCCGAACTCCCTCGCCGCCCCTATGCCTACACGTACTCAGGGAGCAACAACTGCCCTGCTAGCCCCCCCACATGACCCACTGCCCCTGCTCTTACCACCCCTGGTTTACGAGCTTATAGGCCACCTTTATTTTGCTGAAGCGAGCGAACTTGATCTCGAAATCGTCCGTGACTTTATCGAGCGGGAGTTGCAACTCGAAGAGGTCTGGTTGTATTTTATAGAGGAGCTCCTCAGCTGTTTAGCCTCGGGCCAGCTTCCCGCCATCCAAGACTTAGGGTCGTGGCAAAGCAGCCAAAATAATCACGTTCTTAGACTTATGACCGGCCTCCGCAAAACCAATGCCGCCTTTACCTGTAGCGACCGCAAACACCAGCTAAAACGCCTCCAGCTGCGCTACCAACAAAACCGCGTACGAGAAAATATTGATTTCCTCAAAAAACAACTGCTTATCCCCGAGGCTTCCCCCGAATCCCAACGGGAAAACACCAGGCGCTTGCTCGTAGAAATTGCCCTCCTTAACAAAAAACTTTATAATATCGAATCCCTAATGCAAAATAGTTGACTTACAGAAAAATAGTAAGTATTTTCACTTGCTTCTCTGCGCCTAGCGCGGTCCGCGTTGTCAACCCTATAGTAGGATTCTCAGAAGCTATGCCCACAAAAAACCTCCCTAAAGAGCAATCCGACGAGACCACTTCCCTCGCTACTGCTAAAAGCGAAGGAAAACGCACGGCTCCCCTCAAAAAAACCAAGACCGGAGGGACGCTCCCGGAACCAAGCAAGCGTAGCGCAGAGAGTAAAGACAAAACTAAAGCTGCGGCTAAACCCGCAAAAAAGAAAGAAAGCAGCGGTGAAAAACCCGGAGCTGCTGAACTAAAAAGCGCCCTCGCTGCCGACAAAGAAGCGAGCGGCAAAATCGGCAAAGATGCGACTATCGACCTTGCCACCCTGAGCCAGCTTTTTAAAACCCAGGCAGTACAAAACGATGGGTTCATCACCTATAAAGAAATTCAAGATGCCCTCACCGGCAAAAACATGAGCCCCCTCCAGCTCGACGACTTGATGAGCCGCCTGGTGGAACTCGATATCGAAGTGGTAGACGCTAGCCGCAAAACCCCTATTTCTCTCCTGCCTGATGATTTTATTTCCTCCATCGATGAGGATATCACCCTCGATGATGGTGATGTAGAAATCAAGGACGATGACGAGGATGTTGCCCATATCGCCGTCGAAGATGAGCTGGTCGAAGACGAACTGGCCGACGATGATGACGACGACGACGATGACGAGGAAGCCGAAGAGCTTGATAATGAAATTAAGCTCCATCCCCACATTGGCGCCAGCAGCACCCGTGGCGGGAAGAGCAAGCGCGGCGGCAAAGGCAAAAATGAGGATGAACTCGGCGAGGACGACGAAAAAGAACGCCGCGATGAGAACGAAAGCGAAGAAGAAGAAGAGGGTCGGCCCAAAAAACGCACCGTCGACACCTCTCTCGGACGCTCCAATGATCCGGTGCGCATTTATCTGCGCAAGATGGGTAGCGTAGCCCTGCTTTCTCGCGAAGGCGAGGTGGTTATTGCTAAGAAGATTGAAGCCGCCGAAAACCGTATTTTAGATCGCTTGCTCGATATTAAATTGGGTATGGATCTGATTTATGAAACCGCACGAAAATTCATGGAAGGCGAGATCCGCATCAAGGGCTGGATCAAAGGCTTCGATGATGATGAAGCCTCAAATAATGAAGAAGTGCACGAAGAAAAGGTCCGCCAAACAACGGTTTTATTTATTAAACACTTCGATAAATACACCCTGGCGCGGGGCAAAAAAGCTAGCCTCGACAAAAGCAATGCCAAGCTTACTGCTGCAAAAGAACAGGTTTTTGAGTGCCTTAAAGAACTCAATATCAATCGCCGCTTAATGACCTCAGCCATCGATTCCTTAACCAAGTATGCCAATGTAATTAAGGAATACGAGCTCGATGCTCTCTATTATGCCAAGCGTCTGCACACCACCCCTGGGGAATTGATGGCCTACTTGCATACCAGCCCGAGTCGCCCCTTTGGCCAGGCCACCGAGCGAGAATGGGCAAGGATTACCCGTAATTATCTCAATTCCCAGCAGGCGATAAAAAGCTGCAAAAAAGAAACTGATATGGAGACCGCTGAAGTGAGCCAAGTTCATCGCGAACTCGTCTCCATGCAGGATGAAGCCGAACACGCCAAACGCGAACTGGTTGAAGCCAACCTACGCTTGGTGGTTTCCATAGCCAAGAAATACACCAATCGCGGTTTGCAATTCTTAGATCTCATTCAAGAAGGCAATATTGGCTTGATGAAGGCGGTGGAAAAATTCGAATATCGTCGTGGCTATAAGTTCTCCACCTACGCCACCTGGTGGATACGCCAGGCCATAACCCGAGCCATCGCTGATCAGGCGCGAACCATACGTATTCCCGTGCATATGATCGAGACCATCAACAAGCTTATCCGCACCAGTCGCTATCTCGTCCAGGAAATGGGGCGTGAACCCACTCCCGAGGAAATAGCTGCACGGATGGATATGTCCCTCGACAAGGTCCGCAAGGTTCTCAAGATTGCGGTGGAGCCGATCTCCCTCGAAACCCCCATCGGTGAGGAAGAAGACAATCACATTGGTGATTTTCTCGAGGATAAATCTACTATGTCACCCTCGGAAAATGTTATCTCGGGTTCCCTGGGCGAACAAACCCAGAAGGCCCTGGCAACCCTGACTCCTCGCGAGGAAAAAGTGCTGCGGATGCGCTTTGGTATCGGTGAGCGCAGCGACCATACCCTGGAAGAAGTCGGACAGAACTTCGATGTAACCCGCGAGCGGATTCGCCAAATTGAAGCAAAGGCCCTGCGCAAGTTGCGTCATCCTTCGCGCAGCAAGAAGCTGCGCGCCTTTATCGAATCCTGAAAGCAGCTTCTTCTTGCCAAGGTGAGTGCTTTTAAAGTATGAAAGCAGGTACCTATCTTCTTAGGTGGTGGTTCTCGGGTCCATAGCTCAGTTGGTCAGAGCAGGGTGCTCATAACTCCAAGGTCCCTGGTTCAAGTCCAGGTGGACCCACCACCGTTCTTTTTTTTCGCTACCTCGCCTTAATCAATAAAGCTCCAGCGACAGGTGATGTTTGATCCTGCGTTATTATAAATATACACTCCCTCGTGTGGGGATTTATAATAGCGAAAAGAAGATGATTGGAACCTACGCGGACCTCCTGGTTTTCCAAAAAGAGGGCAGTTTGTCTGAAGGCTGGAAGAAGTTATAAATTGGTATTGGTCGCTTAAAAAACCCTCCTCAACCTTAGTAATACTACCCGTAATAGTCGGATAATCAAGTACACCATATAAAAAAAGCGCCTTAGAAGAAAGTGTAATTGTCTTAGATGCAGGATCAGTGCTGGTGGCAACAAGCGAGCCACTCTTCAGTATCGAATTCTGCCCAGAATCTACATTGCTATAACTAAAAATATAACTAAAATCACTATGAAGAAACAAACGACCTTCTCGTACCCCATCTGCTTTCGGAACGCTACCGTCACTGAGATAGGAATCATCTTGAACAGTACAACCATCTTCATCTCCGCAAAGTTCGAAGAGATCACTAAAAGGCACGAGTGCATTATAGCGAAACGACGCATTACTCACTGAAAGCGAGCTACGTTTACAAATCATAGTATTACCATTCTGGGCAAGGCGGTAATTGTCGCTTCTCTTTCCTTCCCACGTTATTAGACTCCACGCATCCATCGGCGGATCCGGATTCAACAAAAGATCCCACCCAGGCTCCGGATCCGGAGCCTGGGTCTGCGGAACCAAGGGACTATTGCTCACATTGCTCCGACATAAAACACCGCTAAAAAACCCACCAACACCCGCCATGCCCGTAACTCCTGTGACGCCTGTCGCGCCCGTCACTCCCGTCGCGCCCGTCACGCCCGTCGCGCCCGTCACGCCCGTCACGCCCGTCACGCCCGTCGCGCCCGTTGCGCCCGTTGCGCCCGTCGCGCCCGTCGCGCCCGTCGCGCCCGTTGCGCCCGTTG
>JAHFAI010000069.1 GCA_023250635.1 Deltaproteobacteria bacterium
TCACATAAAAGCGCGGGTTTATTATCACAAGACCACCGCCTAAAAAATAAACCTACGCTGAGGGGCCCGATCCTGCCTTGTTTGTCCTTCCTAGCAACAGCAACCCTAATCATCCCACACGGTCTGACAGCCCTTTGCCGACTCCAGACGGATTTCATGACAGCCTGCAGCTTGAGACCAGTAAACCTTGAAGTCATAGCGCTGACACTCGACGCAGTCCCATATCCCGTGGGTATCGTGTTTAATGACTGCCATCTGCAATGCTTGGCGAGCCTCAGGACTGAGCTCGAGACCGTAGGACATAGAATTTACCGTTGACAGGTTGGGGTGATTAAAAGCTCGGCAGAAGGCTAAGGGCTGAGGGGATTGTTTAAGTTTCTTCTCAAGCTGCTCAGTAAAACTCATATACCAGAGCAAGGGGTTATCTCCCCCGGGAGAGAGGGGATTATGCCGGTAGCGTAGTTCAAAGAGGATGCGATCGCCAGAAAAAGAATAGCTTCCCCCGTACTGGTGCAGCTCATCTGCAGAGCCTGCATACGCAGGCAAAGGGGCAAGTCCTAGAGCCCACAGCCCACCTACAAGAAAAAAATCTCGGATAATTTTCATCGCTACTTCCTCTTCTTGTTGTACGAATTTTACCAAAAAAATAGGCGTTGTTGCATAAATCCCTATCCTAGAGCATTTCAAATGAGGATAGAGATAGAGATAGAGATAGAGATGGGAATTGAGGCAATATCAGCACCTCTGCGCTTCAGCGGTTTACCATTAAATTCATAGTTCTAGTTGGCCGTCAGTGGGAAAATTCCAGAAAATGCTTGCGATATATGGGTTTTCTATTGCCACGATTTCAGCCAATAAAAAAGCCCCTGAAATTTATAAGGGTTCGCCGGTGGTTAGGCGTTGAAAAACATCAGCCCAAAGCTGGAGTTCATTAGAGTCACCTCGTCGACGGAGAAATTGCATGAGTGGTCCGTCAACTCCATCTAACAATAGACTATTGACATAGGAAGGTGATTCAGTTCGTGTATCAAACTTTGAAAAAAAGCCAAGCAATTTTTTTTCACCTGCAGCAGCAGTTTCGTTATTTAGAAAAACTCGAGTTGCATGGATAAGAACACGACTAGCAATCGAAGCATTTTCGGGCTTCATTCTCGCTAATTCGAGAATAAATTTCACCATCAATTCAGGATCACCTTCAATTCGCTGCTCTAATGAGCCTTTATAAATAAAATAATTTCTCTCCCCCTTGCCAAGCTGCTGCATTCCAGAAAAATATGCGCGAAGACAATGGCCACCGCCATTTTTAAAGGAATTTACCGCTCCAGCTACTATCAGTTCATGAATAAGCAGCTGACGATCTCCAGGAACTTGATGAGAAATCACCGGATAAGAGAAAACATGGAAGGCGCTTATTCTCATACAATAATCATGCAAGAAACGTGAACTTACATTCGAAATTAATTCTTTTTCAAAAAATTTCTCTTTCGGTATGCGCTCAAATAATTCTAGTGTTAGCCTATCAATAGAATCTGGATTTTTTTTAGCTATCATCACCAGATGATCAACTAAAATTGCATTATCAGAGTGTGTTCTAAGTGATAAAATTGTACGTCTAAACTCTGCAAGCGCGATAGGGAGATAATTGGCAAACAACAGCCCCCACTTTCTCTGCAAGGTGGCATCAGATCCCTGACAGATGTCATTATAAAATTTTATCGCCTGAGTTTCTGGTAAATTCAGACCAGCAAAGAGCACTACTATTTTATCGATAATTGCCGCCGATGAGCCTCGTGCCAAGCTCATCAACTCTGCCTGTTTTTCTACATCGTTAGAGAGAGCTAACAAAGTCTCGTGGGAAGGATAAGGGCCACTCGAGTAAATATATCCATAGAGTTCCTTCTCACTGTTTTGTCTGCAATGCTCTGCCCGTAGATTTTTCTCGGCGAGAGAGTCCTCTAAGCTGCTACCTAAAGGCAGTACTTGTTCACAAGGGATACGTAACTTGTGCCCCACAAACATGGCTGCAGACAGCTTCACGAAACCCGGAAGAGAAAAGGGGAGATAAAATCTATGGCCCGTAGAACTCTTAGAACAAGTGTGGAGCCAGGCAAACCAAGCCCGCTGTTTAATGCCTGCAGAGCTGCTCGCCTCTGCGGAAGGAGAGAAAGCCAAAGTTTCCATGGTTAGACAGAGGAGAGTTATCCAGGTAAAAAATCGCCGCAAATGCATCAATTATTCCTTTATTGGGATTTAACCCCCGTAAAAAGACCCATTATAGTGTAATCGGTGTGTGTGACCATACATTTTTTGTAACCCAGCTTATTTCGTATTTCGCCAGATTTTTTGCCCATAGGTATGCGCAAGCTGGGACAAAAAGCTCGCTGCGCCCCCTCGTTGGCGCTGACTACCCACCAGCACAAGATACTGCTGAGCTCGGGTTAGGGCCACATACAACAGCCGGGCTGCCTCTTCTGCCAAACGCGTTTTTTGGGCAAGAAGAGCTTGTTGCAAGGAATTACCGGCCGATTGCGGCTGCTGCTCCTGCCTGCCCACAAAAATCAAACCCTCCTCATCTTTGAGCCAATAAGGATCCAGCTTAAACCAGTCATCTCCTAAGCCCATCACCGCTACCAGGGGAAATTCCAAACCTTTGGCTTTATGGATAGTCATCAAGGTTACCGCGTCCTGCCCCACAGCTGCCAGCCCCTGCTCATCACGCTCAGCCAAATCGTCGAGCTCCTGCACAAACGACTCAAGTTCGTCTATACCCCGATCTTCACTGCTCAGGGCTAATTCGAGAAACTGACCCAGCCTGCTTTCAGCAAGTTCCCCCGCTAAACCCGGGTACAAGCGAGCATAGCTTCCCACCAGCCCCAAACGTTTGTAGATTGCCAACACGAGCTCGTGGGGAAGCAGATGAGAGCGACTCAGAGCAAGCAATTCATCAAGTATGCGGTGAAGCTCAGGATAATCCCTGGCAAGCAACTGACTAATGGCCGGGGCCTGGGGAAGCTCACTGCTGCTCACCGCCTCAAGATAGCCCAGCACTTCTTGATCGCTTAAGCCAGCAAGGGGACTGCGTAAGACCGTAAGCAGAGCTATGGCTTCCTCCTCAGGCTTAAGGAGATAGCTCAGCAGGGCCCGCAGATCACTTATTTCTCGGCAAACGAAAAATCCTCCCTGCTGTTCCCGGCGATAGGGAATGGCGCGAGTACTCAGCTCCGCCTCGAGGAGAGCTGCGTGGGTGCTCGAACGAAATAAAATACAACAGTCCCCTGGGGCCAGGGGACGCAGAGATCCTCCAGCGTTTTTATCCCAGCAGCTGAGGGGAGTTTCAGCAGTACCCGCCAGATGTTCGGCCAGAAAATGAGCAAGGTAAACCGCTTCACGCTGAGCAGGGCCTAAGGCTTCACCCTCAGCCTCCTGCTCCTGACTTGCTCCTGCAATTTCGCCGACGCAATTCTCGAAAAAAACCTCAGCCAGATCAGGAACCACCCAGGAACCATCCCTGGCCTTGGCACTGCGATGCTCAGGAAAATCTCGAGTTATATGGGTACTAAAGAAGTCGCTGACAAAGGAGCACAGGGTCTGGGCACTACGATAGCTCTGATTGATCGCCAAAACCGGCCAACCCCGAGCCGCAAACAAGGCCGCAGCGTGCTCCATTACCACCGGCTCGGCCTCACGGAAACCATAGATCGACTGTTTCTTATCGCCGACCACAAAGGCCGTACTGACCACTCCGCTGTGCTCGCCCTGAGCCCCATTACCTGCAAGAAGTTCCTCGATTAAGCAGCGAAAAATTCCCCATTGTAAAATACTGGTATCTTGCATCTCGTCGATCAAGAGGTGGGCAATCCGCCTGCTCACCTGCCAGCGTGCTTCCGCAAACTGCTCATCAGCGACTAAGCGTAAACACCCTTTCGCCAAATCGTTGAACTCAAGTTTCCCCGCTTCGCGTTTAATCTGCTGCCGAGCCTTATCCCACAGCTCATAGAGAGCAATAAAGGCGGCACCGATGCTATTAAGCCGCAGCAGCTGCTGATGCTCACCCAGTTGCCGTAAACTTGACTCAATAAGGGCGATCTCCGCTGCTCGTTCATCGCGCTTTTTACCCTTAAGAACCACCTTAGAAATTTCATAGTTGCGGGTGAGCAGACCTCCTCCGTGGAGGGCGGGGATATCACCGCACTCCACAGCTTGGCGATACAACGCTTCCTTGCTGGTGCCGGCAATCACCACCCTAAATTGCGGGGCTAAGACCTTGACCAAGTCAGCGAGGGCCAAGTCGTTGGCCTCTTCTCCAAGCTGCAAGGGATGAGGAATAAAAGCCGCTTTACCGTGGAAGCCTAACTGCCACAAATGGGTGTGGTGACGATGGAGCTCATATAAGCGCTTTTCCAGCCCATAGAGACCAAGCTCTGGCTCGTAGTGTTTAACTTCCTGCCAGCAGGCAAGCACTTTTTCACGAGTTTTCGTATGCTTGAACAAGCGCTGCCACGCCTGACGATGCAAGGGTTCTTCCTCCCAGGGTTCAGCCAGGGTAAATTGCGCCCGGGGATCTCCCCAGGAATTTTCGTTGAGCAGGGGAAACTCGCTGATCCAGGAGCGAAACAAGGAATCGATCGTGGTAATGGTTAAACTTTGCGAGGCAGCTAGAATAGCCCGTGCTACCTCCAGCGGTGAGCGTGGGGCGCTCAGCACCATCCCCTGCTCCTGCCAAAATAAACGAGCTCCCTGATAAAAATCCTCGCTGCTGCGGCGAAATTCCTCCTGAGCTGCTTGCTCGTTGAGCAGCCCAGCGGCTTCACCCAAAATACGGCTGCGCATTTCAGCAGCTGCTTTCACCGTAAAAGTCAGGGTAACAATCTGTTCGGGGGCAGCACCGGCAGCCACTAAATATAAAAATCGTCGACAGAGTTGGTAGGTTTTGCCACTGCCAGCTGAGGCAGCAAGCACACAACTGCCATAGGGATTTTGCGGAGATCGCATCGCCATTGCTTCACTCATCAGCAGACCATACCTTTTCTGCACAGGCCGGCATAACTGCAAAACGTACAGGCTCGCCCTGGCTCAGCTACAAAAGCAGCAGACTGCGGGGGAAGCAACTGCTGCAAACGTGCTTGCCAGCGCTCGTGCAGGCGTTCTGCTGCCTTGGCAAGATTTTTACAGGGGGCACTGGCCTTGCCCTCGAGCAAACTCCAATAGCGCAGTTCACCTCCTTCAAACGAAATTTCGTTTGAAGGAGGTGCCGCAACAACCTGGGCTAAGGCGAGGGCGTAGACAATAAGCTGAGGGACATCAGCAGTCATTATTTCTGCGGGAAACGGCAGGCTTCGACGCTTATAATCAGTAACCTGATAATAGCCCGCCCCTACTTCCAGACGATCGATGGTGCCCACAATCGTCGTAACAAAGTCCTCTCCACCCAGGTTAAAACGTAATTGCGGCGAAACTGCAAAAGGCTCTGTCCCTAAGCGCCACTCATTGAGGGTGGTCTGGGGGAGCCCCCTGCCCGTTGCTACTAGCTGCTGATAGCGCTCCTTAAGATAGGCGATAAATCGTGGCCAGGCATGCTCGCTCAAATTATAATAGAAGGGTGAGTGCCGCTGCGCCGGCGGAAGCACCGTGGCAGTAATAAGGTTCAAGCGCTTGAGTAAATGCGCGGAGGGGGTTTCAAGAATATCGCGAGGACTCAGCCCTGGAACTCGTCCCCATTCACCCGGAAAATTCGAACCAACAAAAAATTCTTCGACTATACGGTGAAGAAGCTCTCCTTCCTGGCGCTGATCTAATTCCTCTTTGACTTCATCCTTGAGTCGGGGAACAAGCTGCAGACGCTTGAGCAAAAATTGATAGGGACAATGGAGTAATTTTTCGAGGTCGGTAGGGGAGATGCTCGCAAAAAACTCGCGGCGCTCCCCCTGATACAAACCCTGGTGCTGCTGGGCAGGAAGCGGCTGTATCCCTGCTTCGCGCTCAGCATAGTTTCTTCGCAAGCTGCCGAGTTCTGCGGGCAGAGGACAGGCTGCAAATAAAGAACGGGTAAAGGACGAGGCCCCGTGAGCACAAACGATGGTGTCCCTCAGGCGTTCCCTCTGTTCGATAAATCGTGAACGAACTGTACCCCGCCCCCCGCGAGAACGCGGATAAGTAAGCAGCAATTGCCGACAATTACTGTGCAATAAATAGAACGAGGTATCTTCGAGTGCTTCAAAATAAGCCCAAGTGGGCAGCCCCAATTTTTTTTTATAGCGCTGTTCAAGCAAATAGCCCGGAGGGAGGGAGCGGGGAAAGTCCCCTTCGAGACAACCAAGCAGAAATACCTGACGAAACGGAATATAGCGAGATTCAGCTAAGGAGAGAACTTGCACCCCCTCCAGGGGATAGCCCAGGCGATAGCAGCGGCCGCTGCTTAGACGCTCAGTCAGCAGTGCAAGAAAAGCACCTGCGCTCAGAAAAGACGGCCTGATTGCGCTGAACAGTTTCAGGTCATCGCCCACCCCACGCAGTGCTTTTCCTGCACCGTCATCAGCTTGCTTCTCTTCTCCTTCACCTAAGAGCGCGGCAAGAACCCCCTCGTAGTGCTTCAGCCAAAAATCAAGGGCCTGGCTCTGCTGACCGACTTCGGCCCAGCCAAGCACCAGTTCGCTGCGCAGCCGCCGTAGGAGCTGGCGAGCAAGGGGAGTTTCCCTAAGGGGAATGGCGAGAGCTAGGTTAGCCTTGCAGCCGGCAATATCCACAAAAGCGCGCAGTATCTTCGCGTAGGCTCGCTCATTAGGTACGATAATTCCCAGCTCGGCCGGCAGCAGGCCATGGCTGCCGCCGAGATGACGGGGCAGCGTCAGACGTTGGACTTCTGCCAGGACAAAGGCCACCTCCTCGAGGGGCGAGGAAAAACTGTGGATGCTGAGCGAGGCCAAGACCTCGGTCGATGGAGCCGCAAGGCGAGGTAGCTGCAAAACCTCGTACAGGTGATGAAGGGGATTGCCAGGAGTCATTAATTCGGGAGGCACGGGGCTCAGAAAAAAACGCAAATTTCGCGAGCCCTTGAGCACCTGAAACAGAGGCCGATAATAGGCTTTAAGGCTAGTAAAAAAGCCGCAATAGAGGATATTCCCTGCTAAGGACCCGGCTTCTTGTTCCCATAAGGAACTGAGGGCCTGGCATTTTCTCGCCAGCGCTTGCTGGCGACCAATAAAGCCCCCTGCTCTGAGACACTGTTTATACTGACCATACAGATCTGCCAGTTCCCGAAACCGTTGCCCATAGCTAGAATCTTGGCGATCACGATGAGCTGCTTCCTCACCCGTTAAGCTTTCTAGGCGTCGAAAGGCCTCTTCACCCAGTTCATACTCATCTATTTCGGCAAATAAGTGATAAATCTCCGCTTCATGTCCACCGTGAAGGTGGACAAAAGAGTTTTGTTCATTCAGCAAAGCACTAAGGATAAGGCGGTTTACCTCATCAGTAAGTTCCCTAAAGCCAGCAAGGTCGGCCGCATCCTGCAATAAGGGGCTTCCCCGCAGCACTTCCGCAGCAAAATGCTCAGTCACAAAGGTATCGAGGGTATAAAGGCGTGGAAAGACCCGCCGGGAACCGGCGGAGGTCAGCAATGCTCGCAGCTGGGTGGCAAGACGCTGAGTGGGGAGAAGGATCAGCAGCTGATCGAGGTGATCACGATGCTGCTGCAGCAGCTGTGCACAGAAGGCAGCAAGCACGCTGCATATCCCCTTTCAGCAGCTAGAACAAGTTAGCACCAAGGGTGATGAGATTTTCGTAGGCAAATTTCTTATCGCCAGTTTGATTCTCAACTTGTTTCAGGTAGAGAGTGAAATCATTCTTTACGTAGAAAGTATCATTGATCATGTATTTGGCGGTGAGCACTTCGGCATCACGGTAGATATTATTGTACTGTTGAATACCAGCAGCATAGGTTTTAGCGATAACTCGCTTCTCGGTCAAATCGTATTCCATCATTGGCTTGCCATTGATGCGACGACGGGTTTTTGATTTGAAGCTTAAACCGTTAACAAACTTGTCTGCACCGTAGGTAAGCTCTAAACCAGCTTCGTGACGAGTGTTGAGTGCCTGCGGAGCAGCGGTAAGGTTGCCTGAAGCATTGGTGAGCAAGCCAAGGTTTACAAGACTTGGGTCATTAGCAGAAACCGGCTCACCATCACGGGTAATTTCCACACGGTCAGGGCTACGGCTAAACTCAGCAGCACCATCGTAGTAACCGCGAATACCGAACACACCGTAGTCAGTAGCCATGGTGTGGCTAGAAGCAAAAATAGCACCGAAACGGCCGTTGGTTGCCAATTGATCGTTCTGAGTTGGCAATTCAACTTTGACGTAAGGCGCAAGGGTGAGCATTTTTTCGTTAAAATCGACGGCAGTAAATTTTGATTCAACCACGATTTCTGAGGTGTTGATTTTGGCATCGGTGTCAAGCTTGTGTACGCCGAGGGTTACTTCAACTTCCATACGCTTGTCAAAAAAAGTAGAACCGAGAATATATTCGAAACCAGCTTTGTTGCCAGCTTCAGCTACGCCAGGAGCGTCGTGCTTTTGATAGGCTTCTGCCTTGCTGAACGAGTTAGGAAGAATCTTTTGCAGGGGAGCTCTTTTTTCGGAGGTGAGCTCCTGAGCCATGACACCGCTTGCGCTCAGCACTAAACTACCGAGGAGTAAATTTTTGTAGTTTTTTACCATCTTCTAGATCCTTATGTTGTGAATAATCTCGACGGGGAAACCCCTGCCGAAAGTAGCGCCCCGACGAGGGAGACTGCCCCTTAGTTAAGTAGATAAGATCCCCATGGCTGTCAAGACTTAACCCGAGAGACAAGGATTATGCCATGGTTAAAGAGGAATTTCCCTCGGTTACTCTACGATTCTAAGGTACTGAGATCACCGCTGGCTTCTCGCCCCTCAGCCTTATCCCGTAAGATTCTGCGCATAATTTTGCCGGAGCGAGTTTTGGGAAGACTCTCCACAAACACCACTTCTCGAGGACGAGCAAAAGAGCCAATAGAGCGCACAATGTAGGCAATCAGCGCTTCTCTGGTACTACTATCTGCCGACACCCTTGGCTGCAGACTCACAAAACACTGTAATTGCTGCCCCGTTAAGGCATCCCTCACCCCCACCGCCGCTGCTTCAGCAACCAGAGGGTGAGCCACCAGCAAGGACTCCACTTCCATGGTACTGATACGATGGGCTGAGACATTAATCACATCATCGCAGCGACCGAGTATCCACACATAGCCATCAGCATCACGTCGGGCAAAATCTCCGGTAAAATAGCAACCCGGCAGCTGACGCCAATAAGTATCGATAAATCGTTGATGATCACCGACGATGGTACGCATCATATAGGGCCAGGGACGAGTGATGACCAAATAACCCTGGCTGCCTCTGGCTACTTCACTGCCATTTTCGTCCACAACCTGCAAGTCGATACCAAAGAGAGGGTACCCGGCCGAACCTGGCTTGCTGCCCACCGCTCCGGGAATGGTACTGACCATGGCCGCTCCCGTTTCAGTCTGCCACCAGGTATCCACGAGGGGGCAGCGCTCGCCGCCCACGGTGTGATAAAACCAATGCCAGACCCGCGGATTGATCATCTCCCCCACGCTGCCGAGTAAGCGTAGGGAGGAGAGATCATGGGCGCGGGGCCGATCAGGCCCCTGCTTGATAAAGGCCCGCAGGGCGGTTGGCGCGGTGTAAAAAATAGTCAGACGATGTCGAGTAATCATGCGCCAGACCCGCTCCCAGTCGGGAAAATCGAGGGCCCCTTCGTACATAAAGACGCTTGCTCCGAGACTCAGCGGCCCATACAGTCCATAGGTATGACCGGTGATCCACCCCTGGTCCGCCGTACACCAGAAAATATCACGGTCGTTAAGGTCAAAGACATAGCGGCAACTCAGGGTAGCACCCAGCAAATATCCCGCCGTAGAGTGGAGTATGCCCTTGGGTTTACCCGTACTACCCGAGGTATAGAGCATAAAAAGCGGCTGTTCGCTTGGTACGGCAACGGCAGGATGCTGCTGCCCCTTGGCGAGCTCCAGGGTTTCCTGCCAGCTGCTCTCGCGAAAATGAGAGGCTCCCCCCTGGGGAGGGAACAACAAGTGCTCGCCGGAGCTGGACTGGGGGAGAGGAGGAGAGCCAGCTCGTTCTAAGATGATCAATTCTCGGACATCAGGGCACTGCTGCAGAGCCTCGCGGCTGATGGCCAGTAAGGGGATTTCCTTACCTCGACGATAACAAACATCCGCAGTGATCAAGAGTGCAGAGTTGGCATCACCAATCCGGGCCCCCAAGGACTCGGCACTAAAGCCTGCAAAAACCACGTTGTGGGCAGCACCTAAACGAGCACAAGCCAACATGGTTATGGTGAGTTCTGGGACCATGCCCATATACAGAGTGACCACGTCCCCCTGCTTAACTCCCTTGGCAGCAAGACCCTGGGCAAACTGGGCGACGAGATCACGAAGCTCCCTAAAGGTAAACGAACGCTCGCTGCCATCTTCGCCTTCCCACAGCAGAGCAGTTTTGTGAGCTCTGCTGGTGAGATGGCGGTCGAGGCAGTTATAGCTTGCGTTGAGCATTCCCCCGCTAAACCAGTGGAAGCGGCACTCCCCCTGATCTACAAACAGCTGATCCCAGGTTTTTTCCCAGCTCAACAGCTCCGCAGCTTCCTCAGCCCAAAAAGCCTCGGAGTTTTCCACACTGTCTTGCCAGCGTTTGACGAAAGCCGAGTGGGATCCCAGCAGGGCCTGGGCCGCAAAAGCCGGAGGCGGGGGAATGATCTGCTCTGCAGCCATCATCGTTTGCGCGGAACTCCTCAAGGTCTCTGCCATTAGCGTGCTCCCTCGTTGTAGCGGACAAATATAACGACTCGAGCGAGAATTCTTGGGGCTTGGCACCCGCCTATGCTAGAGTCCCCTTCCTTGGAGCGGCAGCAGGCCGCAAGCCGAGTCACTTGAACCCCCGCTCTCTCATAAAGGAGTACCATGAACCAAGCAAAAACAGCAGGGCCTTCAAAACCTGAGTTTGCCCTTCAGCATCTTTATGTAAAAGATATTTCATTCGAATCACCCAAATCTCCTGAAGTGTTTAGTGGCAAATGGGATCCGGAAACCAACGTCGAACTCTCGAGCCAAAGTCGGGAGCTTAACGATAAAATGCATGAGGTGGTGCTTACAGTTACGGTCACCTGCAAAACCGAGGGCAGCGCTGCCTATATTGTCGAAGTTGAGCAGGCAGGAATTTTTATGGTAAATAATTTCTCCAGCGAGCAATTGGAGCACTTTTTAGCAGTTTACTGCCCGACCATGCTTTTCCCCTATAGTCGAGAAGTCGTCTCGAGCATGATCGTCAAAGGTGGTTTTGCGCCAATTTATCTGGCCCCTTTTAACTTTGAAGAACTGTATCGCCAACGGGATAACCACCAGGAAGAGCGGCTCGCGCGTCAGGGCTAGTGGAAATTTCTGCCTATTTAAAACAAACGAATTTTCGTTTATTTTAAACGTATGCTCTATCTACCCCCATCTTTCCAGCGTGAGTGGTCATGGATCCCCATCGGGGCTGTGGGCTTTTTTCTTGTGTGCTATATAAGCGGGGCTTATCTCTATCCCGGAGGGGCAAAATTCAATCCTGCCAGCCTTGGCTTTAGCTTGATTGACAACTATTGGTGTGATCTCTTTGATAGTCCCACCTACGGGGGCCAGGACAATCCTGCTCGCCCCGTTGCCCTAGTGGGAATCAGCGTTCTCAGTATAGGCTTAATGGTCCTCTGGTGGAAACTTCCTGCTTATTTTGGCAGTGCCCGACGCGGGAAAGCCCTGGCCATACGGAGCATGGGAGTCCTCGGTGCGGGGCTTTTACCGCTGGTTGCCAGCCCTTTTCACGATAGTATCATCAATGGAACAAGTCTGCTGCTCAGTGGAGCTATTCTCCTCACTCTGGGAATTTTGCGGCAGCAGGGTAAGCAGCAGGCCTTGTATCTGGGCGTAGCGATGATGGCTCTGGTCGGCATCAATTTGCTCGTCTGGAAAACTGGGGTCGGTTTGCTCTATTTGCCGCTCTTGCAAAAAATCTCCTTTGGCTTTTTTCTCCTCTGGGTAATCCTCGTCGCCCAGCTGACACAGAAACCCTAGCCTACAAACTAACCTAGCAAGGAGAATCCAATGCGCAGATCATTACTCGGCAAGTTGTTTTTGCTACTGCTCAGCGCCGCCGTTGGCACCCCTGCCCTATCCGAGCCCCCCATAGAGATGCGAGTCAGATCTTTTGCCGATGTTGATAACACCCTGCTCTTCAAGCGCCGCAGCCCCCTTCCTCCCCACCCCATTGGTTCAAGCGCGGACTTCATCCTCAACACCCCTCAGCACATTCTGCTGCTTATAGACATCGATGATACCACCCTTACGGGGGGGCGAGAAAAAGCACCGGCACGCCCCCTTGCTGCGAGCACCTATCTGTATATTAAACGCTGGAAAGATCATGGCTTCCATCTCGCCTTTTTAACCTCGCGTAAAGAATCTGAACGCCTAAGCACCCGCAAAGATCTTGCCGAAGCAGGAATTAACGACCCAAGCATCCCCCTGCTCATTACCAATGGCACTCTCAAAGGACCCTGGTTAGAGAAAAATCCTTCGTGGCAAGAGAATGGCAAAGAATTTGTGCTGTCCTCCCCGCAGATCACCACCGTGGTGCTTATGGATAACAGCAAGCACCAGCTCGATTCTCTCCACGAAACCATCTGCAAAGAAAAAAGCTGCTATTTAGTCCATTTTGGCCAGGCCCCTGATCTTAGCTGGGGAGAAGCAAGGGAGCTCCCCGACTCTCTTGAGGGCTTTAGCGAGGAAAGCACTGAAGCAGGAGGAACACGAAGCACGTTTTACCTCACAAAAGCCGGCGACCGTAAATTCGTGCTGAAGAAACCACAGGAAAACCGCCTTGAGCAGTTCAAAGAAGAACTCTTAGCTGATGGCCTTTACCAGGCCATAGGCAAAGACCAAGCTGATTTTGCTATCGCCGTACCCCCTTTTAAAATTCTGCGTCAAAACGGCCGTCTGATGAGAGTCTCACGTTATTTAGTTGGCGCACCTCTTGGCTTTGCCAAAGAAACCACCGTAGCTCGAGGATTTATTGTCGATGCCTTTTTGGCTAACTGGGACCTGGTAGAAGGAGGAAAAAATTTCTGGCTCAGCGACAACAGCATCTATCGCATGGATAATGGGGGGGCTCTCCGTTACCGGGCCTTGGGTGAGCAAAAAGCAAGCCTGGGCTATTCCTTTGCTGATGCGAGCTGCGATCTCGACACCATGCGTGGCTTTGGCTGCCCCTCAGCACCTCAGCTCATGGCGAACATGGACGGAGCTCGCTTTTATCAACAGCTCACCGCTGAAGAAATCAGCAGCCAAATTGAAAAACTGCTGCCCCTCAAAGCATTAATTATCAAAACTGCCGAGCACTATCAGCAGCTCTTGGAGCTCCAAAACTTCCCCGAGCTCAAAGCAAACCTTGTTACCCGCTTGGAGAGCTTGCAGCGTTACTACCATCAGCACCCCCATCCCTTAACCAGCTACCAGAGTTCCACCCCCTTTCGCCGGGTTATTCCGGAGCGTTCCTCAGCCAGCATCCTCCTCTATTCCCGAGAAAACGGCGTTGCAAAAGTGCTGCTGGGCAAACGAATCCGCCATACATGGTGGGGTAACCTAGGCGGCAAGTCCGATAATCAAGATCGAACCCTGATGAATACCGCTCTACGCGAGGTGGCTGAAGAAAGCATGGGTATTTACCAGCTCAGCAGTGAAGATCTGCTGGCTTCTCCTTCTCATGATTTAATCAGCGACTCCCCGGGGGCAGATGCGGTGCATCGCATGTATCTACATGAAGTCCCCCTGGTCAGCCGGAAAGATCTGCAAGAAAAGCTCCGCGAATATGCCCAGCGTGGAGAGGCGGAGTACACCGACTTTGCTTGGATACCTGTTGATGATGTGCTTCGTCTCGTCAAAGCTAATCTATCCGTAGCCAATCAAGCCAGCAACGAAATCCAGTACCAAGTTTCTCTGCGCCCCTCCCCTCATCAGCCTCTGGAGGTGGCAATACACCATCCGTTAATGGATATGCTCCGACAGCAACCGGTACTCGCCTGGCTAGAAGCTCTGCAGAGCCCTGAGCCCTCGGCCTCTCGCCCCACCTCTGCTGCTACGAGGATTGCTAAGATCGCAAGGAGAAACACCCAGGGAAGCACGGGAATCACCCCAGGTATAGCAATCGAGGACTTTCCTGCTCCCCCCGTTGCCGATCCTGATGCCCAAGAACTGGAGTACCTATATTATACGATGACCCGTCATAAGGACCTGATGACGGAGATTCAGGAACAGCCACGAAACAAAGCAAGCAAAA
>JAHFAI010000070.1 GCA_023250635.1 Deltaproteobacteria bacterium
AGCTCTCTCTGCAGCTCAAGGGTTTATCGCTGATCCTAAACCACGGGGTTCGGCTGGGTGGATTGTCACCCCTTTTCCGAGCACCAATCCCTGTGTGGTCCGCAAGCTTTTTGGGCTCGAACGCCTACCTTACTCCATTTGGTTTGCCGATCTTCCTTGGCCGGGCAAAATTTATAATCGCTATTTTGACGAGGGCTTCCCCAGTGGTAAGTTCTATCTGCGCGGAAAAGATGAGGCTGCAGTACGCAAAGACCTAGAATCTATCGCCGCTGCTTATACTATTGAGATTGAAGAACTGTAATCTAGGTTGAGGGCTACGAGATGGTGGTGGCAGGAAATATACTCGTTGTTGATGGGGTTAGAGCAATCCACAAAATCCTCTTTACGATGGTGGCGCCGGAGTGCCTCCACTTGCTGCTCGGCAGAAAAGACGCCAAGGTTGAAGATCTCCAACTCCCCTGGAGGACCATTACCTACCTCAACGAAGAGGAAGTAAACGCCGAGTGGTGTGAGTATGCTCGTCACTTGCACAATCGCTATCCTTTAGCGGCAGTTGTTTCTTTTCACGATAATTACCAAGAACGAGCCCTCGACATAGCGAGCAGCTTAAATCTGCCTTTTTTTCTCTCTCGTGAGGTAATTCTTCAGACCCGCAGCAAACGTCTGATGCGCGACAAACTCCGTCAGGCTGGGATTGAGCAACCAGCCTTTGCAATGCTGAATTCCAGCGAAGATCTCGAAACTTTTTTTGCCCGTCATCACCAAAGTGGCATAGTGATTAAACCCGAGATTGGTTCGGCAAGCGAGCATGTCTTACCGATACAAAATTATTCAAATCTTTTGCCCATAAAAACCCTTTGTGGAGAACGTGGTCTTTATCCCGCGCTTGGTGAGCAGTTTATTGAGGGTCAAGAATATAGTGTCGAGGCTTTTTCTAGCAACGGCTGCCATCATTTCTTAGGTTTGGTTAAGAAAGAAAAATTTCCCAATTCAACGATCGAAATGGGGCATATTTTCCCTGCTCCGCTTTCCTCTGAACTCCAGGCTGCTATTGTGCAGTATGTTGGTGCTAGCCTCGACGCTCTTGGCTTAGAAAACGGGCCAAGCCACACAGAAATCATCCTCGACAGCAGGAATTTTCCCCATATTGTTGAGACACATACCCGTCCGGGAGGTGATCAGATTTGGCGTCTGCTTCTGGAAGTTACGGGGATAAATTTGATGGCAATATGCGCGGAGTTCGCCTTAACGGGAGCCCTCAATACCTTGGCAGGAGCTGCGACCAACGAGCAGCGCGCTCCCGCTGCTGCTATTCGCTTTGCTCACGGAACCCCAGGAAAGATTTTTACTGGCTTTAGGAAGCATGCCGAGAGCCTCTGCAACGAATTCACTATTGAGGTTAAGAACCTGCTCGAAGAGGGACAGAGCATCCCTGCGTTACAAAGCAGCTTTGATCGTATTGGCTATGTAATGGGGCGAGGAAATACTCCGGAACAAAGCTGGATGAAATGTAGTGAGATTTTGGCCGGGTTACTCTAAAGAGTACGCCACCAGCGGGACAGAGAAGAATTAGTTTTTTAGTTTTATTCCTCACCTTTTATTCATGAAGCTTGCCTATCCTATAAAAATCATTTGGCTTGGGTACCATAGGTATTCATTGCGAAATAGGGTGCTCACAATTTTGTGGGGTAAGTATGGTTATTTCTACCGCAATACGTCTTTGCTTCTTGTCCTGGTGTGTAGTGATCTCTTCCGCTTTTTTCTCTGATAGCGATGATGATGATGACGATGGCGAAGCGCCCAGTGAGCAAAGAGTAGCCCCTCCGCTGAGCCAAGGTAAAATTCCCTATCACGAGCTAGGAGGCGATACCCAGCAAATAGAGGAGAGGAGCGCGCCTGTTTCTCTGCCTGATGAAGCAACTGGCCTCAATGCAGACGAGTTGAGAAAAGCCAATCAGCACTTAAGTTACCTCTCTCGAGCGGGGTTCGGACTCCAAGATATTATTGCTCTCGAAGGTGATCTGCTTGATTTCTCTGATCTGAAAGAAGCGATCGCTGCTTTGCGGGGAACGAAGCTTAGTACTATGCCGAGCGATAGCAAAATTGCTTCTTTTCTGCAACGTCTGGCTAACCATATCTCCACCTATGTGGAGCGTGGCTACGTTTTGAGCTTAGATCAGGTATTTTTTAGTAGTCTCGTTCATAACCCGACCCACTTGGCTCGGGAGGCTCCCAGTATTGATTATTCCGCGCTGCTTGCTCGGGCACAGCCCCAGTGGTTAGCTATGCAACAGCGAAGAAAAACTCTCGCTGAAAATCAGTCTAAATTTATGGAGAGAGTCTGTGCTTTTTTATTTGAAGATGAAGCGACCATTACCTCCGCCTGGGAGGATTTTTATTTACAAATATATCTCGCACTCAAAGAGAAGAAAAATTTTAAATATATTCCTGCTATGCTCAAAGTAACTAGCGGTTTTATGGCTGACAGCTACTCACTTAACCATGCGATTCTGATCAATTTTTTAGCTGGGATTAAAAACCCTGAGGATGAACAAAAACTCAGTGATCGGGTGGTCTCGTCGCTAAAACCAACCTACTCTTGCCGGGGAATACCAAGGGCTTTTCTCGATGAAATCCGTTTTAAATTGCTGTGTATCAGCCTTTGTTTACCCAAAATGGATAAAGATGATAAACGGGTATTACTTGACCACCTGCTCCATGCCGGTGCCAATTGCACTGATGCCAAAAAATCGGCAATAGATGCGGCCTTCAGCCGCTTCTGCCCTGAGCGCAAACAGCAGCTGGAAAAGCTTCTCTATGGAGGAGGGGGGGTAAAGGTTGATCTCAAGCGCAAAGCCACCGTCATCGCCGCTCGAGAAAAGGCCCTCAAACTGCAGAGGATAATCTCTAATACCATCGATTATTGGATTGGCAAAAATTTGCATAAAATCCCCGACATACGCGGGATGAGAATTCGTGGCGAGGACGGAGAGCTTGTCCATCCCATTCGCGTCTTTAAATCCTCCTCAGCAGGCTTAGAGAAGGAGCGTATTTCAGCTGAAGCCGCTACCTGGGACTACTTTGCCCCCATTTTAGGCTTGCCTCTTAAGGGCGCCGCCTATCCAGCCTATACCTTGCTGCACCTGCACGAGAAGCTTTTTATTGCTGGTAACTACAGCCCCCGTCGACTTTACGATGCAATTTCTGCAGAAATGCGCGATGATATTCTCAACGAAACCTGCGGTTTTCTCCAGCACCTGTTTGTCAGGCCCGAAGCGATAATCCTCGGCAAATTACAGCAGTGGAAGTTTTTGATAGATCTAGATAGGGATGAGTTTGAATTATAACGTGGTGAGTTGCCTCAGGTGAGCAAAAAAAATAAAAAAGAACGTATCGATACCCTGTTAGTAGCAGGTGGTTTAGCTGATTCTCTCAAGCAGGCTCAAGCTTTGGTGATGGCAGGCTTGGTGGTGGTTGGAGATCAGCGAGTTAGCAAAGCCTCCGACGAGGTTTCCCCTGACAAAGCGATTAGCCTAAAAACCCGGGGTAAATACGTGAGTCGTGGTGGAGAAAAATTAGCCAATGCCCTCAAACTTCTCCAGCTTGAAGAGAAATTTCGGGAGACAACGGTGCTCGATATTGGCGCCTCAACCGGCGGCTTTACCGATCTGCTTCTTTCCATCGGTGCATCGCGGGTGATAGCCCTGGATGTGGGCTCGAATCAGTTGGCCTGGAAACTGCGTCAAGACCCTCGGGTGGTTTCTCTCGAGAAAACCGATATACGGGTTTTTGATCCGACTCCCTATGGGCCTTTTGCCTGGGTGGTAGCGGATATTAGTTTTAATTCTCTAGCCCGTCTTGCTCCAGCTATTTGGCAGGTGGGTACTGCCGGGAGCAGGTTTTTGCTGTTGGTAAAACCCCAGTTCGAATTGCCTCGCGAGGATGTCCCTAAGGGGGGGGTGGTTACCGATGCTGAGCTTCGCGAAAAAGCGGTAATGAGTGCCTTAGCAGTATTAGAACAAGTTGGCTTTAGGTTGTGTGGGCGAGCAGATCTCGAAATCTCGGGCCGCAAGGGTAACTGGGAAGTAATGCTCTACCTGCATCGCGATTGAGGAATTAAATATTTCCTCCAAAAAGTACGAAAGGGGATACAAGGGAATAGCCTAAGGGTTCTTATGAACAAGGCGCTTATTTATTTTCTGCTCGTCGCCCTCTACCCGGCGTTTTTGCGGGGAGAGTCCTTGAGTCTTTCTATTTTTCCCCAGGACGATCTTACTCTCTATCCCCATGAAAAAGCGGAGCCTAAGAATCGCTATATCGATGCGTATACAAGCCTCTTTCCCTTAAGCACGGACTGCTTTGGCGGGATTACCCCCTTGGCTTTAAGCTATCTCGATTTGGAAGTGACTCTTAGTTGTCGCTACCATCTTGCTGGAATATGGCTTGCACCGCTCGTTGCACCGGATCTTCGTTATGATAGCCTTCGTCGTCACCTATCGCTGGCAGTAGGTGGTCGGCTGGCAAGTTCTTACCCCTTTACGGGCAAATTATCGGGTTTGCAGCTGGTTAATACTCTTGCCTATAAATGGGCAGCGCTTCCTGGGGAGGTGAGCGTAGCCAGTTCTGCCTTCGATTCGAGTATTTTTCACTTCTATCACGATTTGTTGGAAAACTTTTTTTCTTTAGGATTTTTGTATTATCCGGGGGAAAGCGGTAGGGATCAGGGCTGGTTGCTCGAGTATTATAGCAGTCTTCCCCCAGTACTGCGCAAATACGGGCGAATTGCGGCGAATCATGCTTTCTCTTTCAGCTGGCTTCGCCTCCATTATCGTCGAGAATACGGCAATTTTATTTGCGGCCTTGGTCTCGGCTACGGTCGAGCACAGTTTGAGCCCTTAGTGCTCGAGGGGGTGTTTCCCAGTGTTACCCTTGCCTATCTCTTTTAAGCGTTCTCTTGTGTTAGCTTGGGCTCTGCTGCCGTTGGCTTGCCGTCTTTCTCCCCGCGGGGTACCCGCGGAAGCGAGGCGAGGGGACTATGCGGCGCTGTTTTTCACCCGCGATGAGGCAGAGGAATTTACTACTCTACTTCCGCCCTTTAGCACAGGTATGGGAGCGGCAGAATTTCTTCCCGAAGAAGCAGGGGCTTTGGCTGGCTTTGCTGGTTTTCCCCGTCGTCTGTGGCTCCCTCGTCCGGCAAGGGAATATCGTAATGGTTTTTTCGCTACCTATACCGATGTGGATGAAGCCCCGCGAGCCAAAGTGTTTCTCCTCACTGGGGTGGGTGTTGATCAACAAAAAGCCACGCTGGCTTTAGTCTCTCTTGATACCTTGTTGGTTAGTGCTGACCTCAGCAAAAAAATAAGTAGTTGGCTCCAGCATGAGGCTGCCAAGCAAGGAGCCTTACTGAGCCAGGTGAGCGTGGTGGCGACGCATACCCATGCCGGGCACGGAGGTTTTAGTGAGAATCCCCTCTGGCAAATTGCGGTTACCGAGCGCTACCGTCCTGAACTGGTGGCGAGTCTTCAAGAAGCACTGCTGGTGAGTTATCGGCAAGCACTGAGCAGCAGCAAAGAGGTCAACACTCTGAGCCTGCGTGCGGGAACGGTGGAGGGACTCAGTAAGCTGCGTTGGCCAGGGACCCTGCTCTATCAGCAAGGAATGGAACTGCGCTTTAGCAGTGCTGATAACCTTGATCAGCCCCGCGGTTGTCTGCAGACCTTTCCAGTGCATCCCACCTGGTATGGTATCAATGATTTTACCCTTTCGTCCGATATTGCTGGTTACATCGAAAAATCGTCTAAAGCCGCTATGGGAAGCGAGTGTTTTTTCTTTAATGGCGCCGCGGGGAATATTAGTCCCGAAAGAGGCTCAAGCCTGAGGGAATATGGCGAAGATTTTGTCGCTCGTCTTAAGGAAATACCGGAACAGCAGCAGTCGCTTGCTTCGCTCAGCGCGGGTTCCTTATTGCTAAGCTTACCGGCTCCGCGTTTTAACCTAAAAGCTTGCAACATATCTTCCCTCATCTCGACATTGTTCAACGTCGACGTCTTGTCTGCCTTGCCGCGATTTACCAAAATCACCTATCTATTACTCAATCGAGTTCTCTGGATTTTTGTGCCGGGAGAACCTCTCGCAGATCTGCAGAAGAGCTGGGAAAAGAGCTTGTTTACTGTTCTGCCAGGTATCGAGCATATCCGTTTTATCGGAACGGCAAACGACTATGTGGGTTATATTGTACCCCAAGAGCTCTACGCCCAGCCTCACCTGGAGAGTTGCACCTCGTTCTATGGAGATCAGCTTGGAGAAGTTGTGCTTGCGGCGCTGCTTAAGGAGCTTCCCTTAAAAATCGGCGGAGTAGAGAACCGTTAGCTTGGGGGATGAGGTTATGCTATAATGCTTCTGCGATAATGATAACATCCAAGCTGTGAATGGTTCATGAAAAATCAGCTCCGCTATTCCCTATCCTTTGCTTTATTAGATCTTCGTGCTGCGGTGGTAGTCTTTCTCGTGGCTCTGCCCATGAGTCTGGGCATCGCCCTAGCCTCCAATGCACCGTTAACCGCCGGATTGATCTCAGCGGTAATTGGTGGCATCGTCGTCACCCTGCTAAGCAAATCTTCCTGCAGCGTCAGTGGCCCTGCCGCAGGACTAGCAGCAGTAGTCGCAGGTCAAATTGCCAGCTTGGGAGGCTTTGAAGCCTTTGCGGTAGCTCTGATGATCGCTGGTCTTGTGCAACTAATTTTTGGCCTCCTTGGTGCTGGCTATGTAGCTTCTTTTATTCCCAATAGCGTTATCAAGGGGCTTTTAGCGGCGATTGGCATCTTGTTAATTCTCAAGCAAGTGCCGCATCTTCTTGGTCACGATATAAATCCCGATGGCGATCTTTCCTTTGTGGAGCATAACCAGGGAAACACCCTGAGTGAACTGATATCCATGCTGGGCGATTTTCACCCCGGTGCCGCCCTTATTGGCGTACTTTCCCTCATTTTTCTCGTGCTTGGACAGAAGCATAGGCGCTTAAAAGCAAGTCCTATCCCCCTGCCTCTCTTAGTTGTGCTCTTAGGTATTGGACTGGAGTTTTTCCTAAGGTTTTTTCCCACGCTCGCCATTGGCGCTGAACATCTGGTAGCCATTCCTCTCGGGGAAAACAGCTTTGATTTTCTTGCCACCCCCACTCTCCACCGTTGGCTTAGTATCTGCCAAAAACCAGAATTGTGGTTTGCAGGTTTGTCCCTTGCGATAATTGCTTCTCTCGAAACATTGCTCAACCTCGAAGCGATCGAAAAAATTGATCCTCAGCAACGGCTCGCCTCACCCAATCGAGAACTGATGGCCCAGGGTATCGGCAACTTCGTTGCAGGGCTGCTTGGAGGAATTCCTATTACTTCGGTGATAGTGCGCAGTTCAGCAAATATTGAGGCAGGCAGCAAATCAAAGATGTCGTCCTTGGGGCATGGTATTTTACTGCTGATTGCCCTGCTGTTTTTTAGCAGAATTCTTAATCTTATTCCACTCTCTTGCTTGGCAGCGATTCTTATAGTTGCTGGCAGTAAACTAGCTAAACGCAGCACTTTTGCCGCCATGTTTGCCCAGGGCTGGCATCAGTTTATTCCTTTCTTGGCGACGATAACCGCGATTGTTCTTACCAATCTGCTGACTGGGGTGGTGTTGGGGCTTCTTTGTTCCATAAGTTTTATTCTTCATGCTAACCATCGGCGGTCCTTTCGCTTCTATCGTGAGCGCTATCTTGATTGTGAGGTACTGCGGATCGAGTTCCCTCTTAGTGTGAGTTTTTTGACTCGCGCCTCTCTCAAAAAGGTTCTCTTTGAAAGCGGCAATTACTCTCATATCTTAATCGATGCTAGCCAAACTGAATTTATCGATCCAGATATCGTCGGTCTTATTGTGGATTTTAATCGCAAGTATGCCCCAGCCAAGGGAATCCAGGTGAGCCTCCAGGGTTTTTCGGCCTACCCACCCCTAGGCGATCAGCTTTTTTTCAACGATTTACCGACTTCACTGCTCCAAGAAAAGATCAGTCCCCAGGAAGTAATCGCTATTTTAAAAGCAGGTAATAAACGCTTTGTCGAGGGAAAGCGCCTTAATCGTCGAGTATTTAAGCAGCTCAAACGCAGCGCCAAGGGGCAGTTTCCCCTAGCGGTGGTTCTCAACTGCATGGATTCTCGCACCGCACCAGAGATAGTCTTTGATACCGGATTGGGAGATATTTTTTCGGTACGAATAGCCGGTAATATCACCAGCGAGAAAATCATCGGTTCCATCGAGTTGGGGGTCACTCTCGCACGCTCTAAAGTTATTATCGTCAAAGGGCATACGAATTGCGGAGCGGTGCGTGCAAGCCTTGAATATACGCAAGCATCTCTCACCCATCAGTCTCACCACCATGGAGCCTCCTGTGTTCCTGCGGTGATCGCAGAATTGGTTAAATCGTTAACTGAGGATGAACGTCAGCAGTTAATCCACGGATCTGACGAAAAACTTGAGGAACTGATAAATGTGCTTGCTCGTCGCAACGTCGAACATTCCGTAGCCTGCATTCTCGCAGGCAGCCAAGTACTTGCGCAATTGGTTGCGAGCGGTAAAGTCCAAATAGTAGGGGCAATGTATGATATTGCTGAAGGTACAATCGAATTTTTTGAGTAACTGGTTAGTCAGGATCTGCTCAGCGAAGGAAGCTCATTATGAAAATTTTGCTGCTCTTGGTATTTATGCTGCTTTTCGCAACTTTTTGCCGAAAATCTGACAATGTTCCCCCGCGCCATTATAACGCAACCTTGTTGGGACCAACGTTAAGCAGTCTCTCCCCGGCCACTAGTGTTGTCACCATGATTCCCAGCAAAATTATCGCTACCTTCAACGAGGCTATGACTATTCCCGATACTGACGCCTTTATTCTTTCTGGCAGCTGTGATGTGCTTCCCCGCATCGACCCTACTATTACTCACGATGATACCGCTAAGAGACTAACCATCATCCTTGATGGCGGCAGCTGCTCCGATGGACAAAGCCTCACCCTTGCTCTCGACTATCAGCAATTTGCCAGTGCTACTGGCAGCAAAGCGCAGTACTTTGCGGGAACGGCAACCTACACCTATGATGTGCCGCCTACCCTTATTAGTCTCACCCCTTCGCCAGGTAAACTAAGTAAGATCCCGAGTGTGGGTTACGCAAGTTTTTCTAAAGCGATGAGCGCTCTTAGTCCTGCAGCTTTTTCGCTTACGGGTACCTGCACCACCCTACCGATAATTAGTTCGGTTACCATGAGTGACGACAAAAAAGTAGCCTCTGCTTTATTGGTAAATGGTCTTTGCAGTGACGCTCAAGTTCTCACCTTGAGCGTGGATCCAAGTCTTGCTACCGATAGCGCCTTAACCCCTGGAGCAGGAGTGCCCCAATCTGCCAGCTACACCTTAAGCCTGCTTGGTCCAAGCATAGGGCTCGCTCCCCCGAGCAAAACCTATCTTAATGCAAGCGCAAGCACCAGCTTAGCACTTACTTTCAACGCCCCAACGGGAATCGAGGTCAGCACTACAGGCACACTTACTGCTGCAGGCCAAGGGGTAACGATGAGCGTTACCAGTGGTAATCCCAGCTGCACCATTGAGGTGAGCACAATTTCTACAAAGGGAGCGACAGTAGGAGTGAGTTCCTGTAGTGGCAACGGCACTTTTACCCTTCATATCGAGGCCGGTATTCTCCGTGATACCCTGGGCAAGGAATCGGTAAAATCCTCTGAGAGTAGTTTGATTACGGTGGATAATACCCCTCCGACGATTACTAGCAGCTTCTCACCCAGCACCAGCTATGTAGGAGCAATGCCGAGCAGTGTGGCTCTTACCTTTAGTGAAGCAGTTACGGCATTAAACTCTGCTAATTTTGTGGTATCAGGAAGCTGCGTTACCAATCCTACCATTACAGTGGCAATGAATAGCAGCAACACCACAGCTACTGCCACCCTGGCAAATGGGCTGTGCATCAATGGCGAGACCCTTACCCTCACCCTTGATCCGCGTTTAGTGAGCGATCTCAGTGGCAACAAGGCAAGCGGTACAGCCCTTACGGCAACCTATACTCTGGACAGTACGGTTCCGACTTTAGCGAGCAGCGTCCCCACAAACGGTGCTTCCCTAGGAGGAATTCCCAGTAGCATCGTACTGACGTTTTCCGAAGCGGTCGTTGCCAGCGCTGCTAATTTCAGTGTGAACACGGGGACCTGTAGCGTGGCTCCTCGTCTGGTCTCGGTAAGTGGTAGTGGCACCAGCACTATTACGGTTACGCTCAGCGGAGGGAGCTGTGCTTCAGGACAAACCGTCGTACTGACCGCGGCAATGGGGGGCATCAGCAATTTTGCGGGAACTACCGGCAGTGGTAATGCGAGCGTTTCATTGACTTATACTTCCTATATGATCTTTGTAAGTAGTACGACATATTCCGGTAATTTAGGGGGGGTATCCGGCGCTGATGCTAAATGCATGGCTGATAGCAATAAGCCAAACAGTAGCACATACAAGGCGATGCTGATCGATGGTGCAAGTCGTCAGGCCTGCAATAACGGCTGTGCCAACCATAGTGACTGGGTATTTCATGCGAGCTCGGCTTACTATCGCCCCGATGGCACGACCCTGATTGGCACGACCACCAGCAATGCAAATTTCTCCTTTCCCCTGAGCAATTCTTTTTCCGCAGTGAGCTACTCGGTGTGGAGCGGGTTAAATTCAGATTGGAGCTCAGGAACGGTCAAATGTAGCAGTTTTTCCTCCAACTCACCAAGCGATGGAGGATCTTACGGTGCCACTGATGCTACGGGGAGCACGGCAATTTCTTCTGGTTCAGGACAGCAAGCCTGCAATACAGCTCTCCGCTTACTCTGTGTAGAGCAGTAAGATAGGAGAGTAATTCCTCGGTAATTCCTAGGCAAGTCCTAGCTATTTCTCCGCTAAAACAGCCCGTATAAACTAGCAAGTGAGCCTCCATCTACAAAAGGAAGACACTATGTTAGGAACTAAATCGTGGGTTTTTGTTCCCTTAGCTTTGTTGCTCTGCAGCACTGCCAACCTATCCGCCGCTATCCATAACTTGGCAGAACCACACAAGACTGGCGAATTTATTATCAAATTTAAAGCCGATCCTAACTTTAATCAGGAAAGATATTTGCGTGCCAATAATCTCGTCTTGGTAAGCAAATTTATGTCGGGAGCCTTGTTGGTTAAACAACAAAATCACGAGCAAAATTCGCTATCTTTTAAGCAGCTACTTACCAATTTAGGTAGTGATGAATATATTGCCTATGTCGAAACCAATACCTACGTCCATAGTTTTGAAGCCGTTACCCCTAACGATCCGCAGTTTTCTCAGACCTATGGCTTGCATAATGGGGGACAGACGGGAGGAAAAGTCGGAGCTGATATCAAAGCTCCCGAGGCGTGGAGCCTGACTAAGGGCTCCAGCAATGCCCTGGTTGCGGTAATCGATACCGGTATCGATTACAACCATCCCGACCTCAAAGATAACTACTGGAGTAATCCTGGGGAGAGTGGTCTCGATGCCAATGGTAAAGACAAACGTAGCAACGGTATTGATGACGATGGCAATGGTTTTATTGATGATTGGCGTGGTTGGAATTTTGTCGCTAATAACAATAACCCTTTTGACGACAATGAACACGGCAGCCATTGTGCTGGTACTATCGGAGCTCGCGGTAATAATGGTATTGGGGTAGCCGGGGTCAACTGGCAAGTGTCCATAGTCGGGATTAAGTTCCTCGATGCTTCGGGTTCAGGCACCATTGCTGATGCGGTAAAATCCCTGGAATATGCGATTAAGATTGGTGTACATATCACCAGTAATAGTTGGGGGGGGGGCGGTTATTCCCCCACCCTTGATGAAACCATCGGCATTGCTGATAGTAAGGGAATTCTCTTTATTGCCGCTGCGGGTAATGTCCCAAGCGATAACGATAGCACTCCCCATTATCCTTCTTCTTATACGAGAGCAAACGTAATTGCCGTAGCTGCCACCGATCATAACGATGCTTTAGCTAATTTTTCCAGCTACGGAGCCCAAGCAGTTCATCTTGCCGCTCCGGGGGTGATGATTTTATCGACGACCCCGGGGAATACCTATAGAAAATTTAGCGGCACTTCCATGGCCACCCCTCATGTAGCAGGGGTGGCGGCTTTGGTTAAGGGAAAGTATCCAACAATTTCTCATTTACAAATAAAAGAACGCATCCTCTCGGCGGTGGATTTTCTTCCGGCCCTAGTCAAGAAAGTTAGCTCGCAAGGACGTCTTAACGCCTATAACGCCTTAGAGGACGATAGAATCCCTCCGGGTGAGGTGGATCAGTTAACTCTCGTTGGTACGACAAGCTCCAGTGTTAAATTTACCTTTCTACCTACGGGAGACGATGGCAATGAAGGCAAGGCTTCTCGCTATCGGGCGCGGATTTCTCTGAGTGCGATTAGCTCAGTCGATGATTGGAACAAAGCCGAAGAAGTGCTGATGGAAAAAAACGAGCAGGGAGGCTACTACGTAATCGATCAGCTTCCTTTTAACTATCGTGGTTTTGTGGCTATTCGTGCCTTCGATAACGTCGGTAATGCGGGTGAAGTTACAACTTCTCTAGCTTTTACTCTGCAAACGACCACGATCTACGCCGAGTATAATGGCGAAAATCTCGAGGGCTTCAGCGTTGCTCCTACCTGGGGACTTGAAACCCTAAGCAGCACTCCTCTGCACAAGGCTTATTCTGATAGCCCGGGGAGTACTTATGCCAATAACGCTAATTCAGCTCTGACCATGCCTGATCTTAAGCTGCCCAGCACGGCGGCCACCATGGTGATGGACGCAAGCTATGATTTTGAACTGAACTATGATTTTTGTTTGGTAGAAATTTCTAGTGATGGCGGAAAAACCTGGGAAAATCTTAAATCAATTAGTGGCAAATCGAGCAATGGAGAACGTTTGTACCTCGATATAGCTAAGTATACTAAACGAGCTCTAACGCCGATAAAAGTTCGCTTTAGAATAACTTCCGATTATTCGGTTGGGCGCGATGGTATCAAGATTTCTGCAATTAAGTTCATTGGTCCCTAAGAGCTAACAAATTTTATATGCAAACTACAAAGCTTCCTCTACTACTGGTGCTGATTGCTAGCCTCGGTTGCGCCACCTACGAATCTTCCCTGCAGAGCGGACGTGTCCTCACTCCTGGGGCGGCGAGCCATGGCCTCGGAGTCTATTATTCTGCTCCTCATGGTGGGATGAGCTACCACTATCGTCGGGGAATCCATCAAGGAGTGGAAGGAAGCCTTAGTGTAAGCCCCAGCGCTGCAAGCGTAGGCCTTGGGTGGAATCTAATCAATCAAGCCCGTTTTGCTTTTAGTCTCAATCCCAAAATACTGGTGCCTACAGCCGGGCTTACGCATCGTCAGGGCTACCAAGGGGGCTTGTTGTTGCCGCTTTCCTATGAGCTACTTCCCACCCTCAGTGCTGTAGTAACTCCGGCTTTTTATCATAAACCTTGGGAACCCGAAGCAGTAACTACCATGGCCTTACATAACGGGCTGCTTTTTGGTAAAGAAGAGGGTTTGTTTTTTGAGTGGTCCTATTATCAGCAGTATTTTCGTGAGGGCAGAGTGAATAATCGCCAACAACTAAAAATCGGTGTACTTACTGGTCTCGATGGTCTCGATCGTCCCTCGCTCTATTGGGCTGAAGCAACCCTTCCCAGCGTCCATCCTAGCATTGGTTACGAAGCCCCCCTGAGTGTACAGCTGGGAGTATTTGTCCAAGTTCCCCAGCTCAAATGGTTGGTGGATGAGTTCTGGCTGAGCGGGAGTATTCCTGCCAGTGAGTTGTCGAGAGAAGGGCAATTACTACTACAGCGTAGCCGTTTTATAGGGGTAAAAACCAGCGTGCCCAGTGGGCTTGATCGCGATCTGCGTTTTTCTCTTGGATTCGCTCATCGTAGTCTCCACGCCGAAATAATCTCGAATACAAGGCCTCAAACTCTCCAGGTTGCGGTGCCGGTGCTTAGCGCTGGTTGGCGCTACGATTTGCCGGGGGTAAATCTGCATTTTTTGGAGGTGCTATATCCTCTACCGCAACTGTATCGCTTGAGTGAGGGCGAAACCAGCGGTACAGGCCAATTAGCCCAAGAGCTTGGGGAAGCACCAACGGTGTTTTTGTTGCAAGTTGAGTTGGGTAAATAATTGCTCGCGAGAATAAAGTTGTCTCATAAGTAATAATGTGGCTATCATACGTGACCGGGATTGTGGCGGTATCGCCGTACAGTCGTAACTAACTATAATTAAAATTTAAATGGAGGTACACCCTATACTGTTGGTACTGAATCACCAGCAAGGATGCCTCTC
>JAHFAI010000128.1:0-1245 GCA_023250635.1 Deltaproteobacteria bacterium
CGGAAGTCAAGCTGAGCAGCGGCGATGGTACTGCAGAATTATCTGTGGGAGAGTAGCTCGATGCAGCCTTAATTAAAAGCCGGTTATCGCAAGATAACCGGCTTTTTTTTTAAACTACTCTGAGCCAAGCCTTGAGTAGTTGATAGTGTGGAGGCTTTTTCCAAGCCTTGAGTAGTTCCTAGAAGGATTTCGCACGGATTAGCATGGTCCTACCTCGTCTTCACTTAAATCTTCCATCCCCGTACTTTCTCACGTAACATTTAAAGTAACTACTCAGTACTTTTTCAGGTCTTGGTGCATCTTCGCTGCTTTCAAGGCGCGAGCAGCGAAGCAGCCGTCTGGCGGTGAGCACGCACAGCAACGAAGAAAGCGGCAAAGATGCACCAAGACCTGAGTAGTTTAGTGCCTACCCATCAAGTAATGAGGGTCACCCATGGGTTTTTCCTGGTGTCGGGCAATAATGATTGCGCTTATCCTAGGCATTTTGCCCCTGGCCTGCAAAATGCAGGATCGATCTACTTCCGATATTCCTGTAGCTCTCGAAACCACGGTACAAAAAAGCCAGCTTGAGCAAATACCCGAGAACTTTCCCGTCCATGGAGCACCGGGGGAGTTTAAGCTTAGCGCTTTCTCCACAGACACCTATATCCTTTCTTCGCCTACGGGGCAATTTACCGCTCCGGTCCTTACCCATCCTCTTGAAATGACAATGCCTGATTTCTATAAAGGAACTGCTTGTAAAAAAGAGCAGAACAAGACTGCTGCTCCCTGTATTTCTGAATGGTTCGGGGAAGTAGGCGAGGCCCTGTGCGGCTTCCCCGCACAAGGCGGAAGTTATTTGTTTAGCGTTCAGGCATGTAGCGATGCCCGTCAGGGGCAGGCTGAGTTTTGTAGCGAAGCGATGAGCATGAGTGCCCCCTACACCTTACCCCAGTCTACTTCTGCCGAACTCGCCCAGCAATTCACTCTGCTATGTGCTCAACGGAGCAAGGTTAAAGAAAAAGCCAGAACTCTCTTTAAAAAAATTGCTGATTATAGTGCTCAACTAAGCAAAAAAAACTTTTCCTCTGAATTTGATCAGCACAATTGTCAAATCTTACTTCAGCATATTAGCGATGGTGGTGAGCATGTTTTTGCGCATAAGCTCAGTTATTACGCTGGTTTTCTTGCCGAGCAGCTCGATCAAGTAGGGGGAGAAAAACCCAGCTTGAGTCTTGTATGGTACCACTCTCAGAAGGCTTTACC
>JAHFAI010000128.1:1255-4236 GCA_023250635.1 Deltaproteobacteria bacterium
CGGGCCCTTCTTCGAATAACAATGCAGATTCTAACAAAAGCAAGAACGAGTCCTCTCTTGCAATGCGCTCTATTTTGGGCTTTGCTCTCCTTGGGGCGTCCATAGGGGTAAGCGGGTTATCAGCAGCGGTGCTTTATTCTACCTATAATCCTTATCGACTTACTACCTATACACGCCAGGCCGATGGTACGATTACGGACAGTAAAACTATTTTAACTAAGGAAGAATGGTTAGATAAAAGCCAAAAATTTACAGCTGCCGCCAATATATACACTGGCGAAGAGGTCAATTCTTTATTTGACGAAGCGGAAACTGGCTTTAAGGAAGGAAAGAGACAAGAGCTTGAGTTTAAACAAGAAGTAAAAAGCAGGACGGAGGTTGATTCCGAGAGAATTATTTCATTTGAAAATGACAAGAAGCTGATCTATTCCGGGGTAGATGAAGGAGTTTTAGCAAGGAGTAAAAAAGGTGCTCGCATAGGACTTGCGGCGGGTGTTATTGGCGGGGCGCTAGCCGTGTGGTATCGAAACTCTGATCTAGCATTGAGTGGGGCTAAGCAAAATACGCTCTCGTCAGGGTGTCTTGGGCCTTTGCAGTTATCTTCGGAAATAAGCAGCTTAGATCAGGAGCTGCAGCAGCTCACCGAGCTTACGGCAAAGTTGGGTTCTTCTTTAAACAAATAGTAGTTCCCGAGGGTTCGGCTATGACAGAAGCATCCAGAAACCTCAGCAGCTGGGGGCGTTTCCATAAAGTTTCTGCTGCAAGAGTTAAAACTCTTGAATGGCGTTATCAGCAGCTGCCTTCTGGCTCCCTTACGGAAAAACTCCTGCCCTATGCTCTAGGCCGCAGCTATGGCGATAGCTGCTTAAACAGCAGTCATACCCACTTACTCACCCAGCACCTTGATCGGGTACTGTCCTTTGATCGGCTTCGCGGGATTCTCCGTTGTGAAGCGGGCTTAAGTCTTGCAGCCATTCTTGAGCTGGTGCTTCCTGAGGGCTGGTTTCTCCCCGTAAGCCCTGGCACCAAATGGGTAAGCGTCGGTGGAGCAATTGCCAACGATGTTCACGGCAAAAATCATCACCGGGCAGGAAATTTTGGCCATCACCTGCGAGAGTTTGAGCTGCTTCGTTCTGACGGCCAGCGCCTAGCCTGCAGCCCGACCAGTAATCGGGACTATTTCTCTGCTACCATCGGTGGTCTTGGGCTGACGGGCCTAATCACCTGGGCGGAAATCCAACTGCAGCCGGTGCTCGGTCCCTGGATTCGTCAGCAGACACTTTGTTTCGCCAACCTTGAGGAGTTTTTCACCCTTTCTCGGCAGTCGTTAACGCACTATGCCTATACCGTGGCGTGGATTGATTCCCTTGCTCACGGGAAAAATCTGGGTCGAGGGGTGTTTTTTCAGGGAAATCATGGGAACAAGGAGGATTTAGCGCAGCTAACAATTCCTCGGAAAAAGCTTGCCACCGCAGTGAGGACTTTTCCCTGCGATCTGCCCAGCTGGGCTTTTAATCGCTTTAGTGTCGGCCTATTTAACCAAGCCTATTACAGGCGTCAAAAAATGCGGGGATCAGCACCGACACTAGTGCACTACGAGCCATTTTTTTATCCCTTGGATGCTGTGCACCACTGGAACCGGATGTATGGGGGCAAAGGCTTTTTTCAATACCAGTGTGTTCTACCCTTTGCTGAAGGGCATCAGGCCCTGGGAGAGATGCTCCGGGTAATTGCGCAGTCGGGGATGGGATCTTTTCTGGCGGTGCTGAAGGAATTTGGTGAAATACCCTCCCTGGGCTTGTTGTCGTTTCCTCGTCCTGGGGTTACTCTGGCTCTAGACTTTGCTAATCGTGGAGCTCCGCTGCTGGCCTTGCTCGATCGCCTTGATGCAATTACCCGGGCCGCAGGTGGTTCGGTCTATCCCGCAAAAGATGCGCGGATGTCGGGGGAGGATTTTCGCTGCTACTTTCCGCGCTGGGAGGAGTTTTTAGCTTATATTGATCCGCGGTTTTCTTCTGATTTTTGGCGACGAGTGATGGAGAAGTAACTATGTCCCCACAAAGTAAAAATATTCTGATTATTGGTGCTAATTCGGCTGTAGCACGGGCAGTAGCCCGTCTTTACTGTGCATCACGATGCCGTCTTTATTTGCTGGGGCGAGATCCCCAAAAGCTCTCCGCTACCAAAGAGGATCTCAGTGGGCGGGGGGCTGTGGTTGTGGCGGCAGTGCAGGCTGATCTGTGTAATTTTAGTGAGCACTCTGCATTAATCGCTGGGGCTATGCAGAGCTTGGGCAGGGTAGATCTAGTTTTGTTCGCCCATGGAGAGCTCGGTGAGCAAGAGGCGGCGGAAAACGACTATGGCAAAACCCTTGAGCTTATGGAAGCTAATTTCCTCAGCGTGGTTAGTCTACTTATTCCCCTCGTCACCTTGCTAGAAAAACAACAAGGAGCTGTTTGTATCGCGGTGATCACCTCGGTAGCAGGCGATCGGGGGCGGCGAACAAATTATATCTATGGAGCTGCTAAAGGGGCCTTATCGATTTATCTGAGTGGATTGCGCCAGCGCCTGGCTTTAACGGCTATACGTGTGCTTGATATTAAACTCGGGCTTGTGCAGACGCCAATGACAGCGCATCTTCGCCGCGGCCGCTTAGGGGTGCAGCCCGAGCACGCGGCTCGGGGCATCGTCAGAGCCGTGGAGAAGCGCAGTCTCGTGGCTTACGTTCCTAGAATTTGGCGAATTATTATGGCCGTAGTGAGAGCGATTCCCGAAGGGATATTCTTCAGGCTTCGCGATGGATATACCTCAAACAAGTGGAGTAAGAAATCATGAGTCTTCCCTGGTGGCGAGCACTAATGTAGCCCCTCTTTCTGCACTTGTGAAAAGTATCTGAAAGAAATCTTCTTCCCCGCAGCAGCTTCTCTCCCCTCGTGCCTCCAGCATGGCAAGGCCCGTGAAAACCGGCAAGCGTCTTCATG
>JAHFAI010000071.1 GCA_023250635.1 Deltaproteobacteria bacterium
ACTTCTTTCTTCATTCTCCGCAACATAAAAGGCTGTAAACGTTGCCGTAAAAGCGTCATCCGTTCATTATCGCCATTAGCAATAGGCTGACAATAACGCTTCTGAAAGAGCTGATAATTCGCAAGCAACGAAGGATTGAGAAAATGAAAGATACTCCAAATGTCATCAAGACGGTTTTCAATCGGGGTACCGCTCAATGCTAAACGAAAACGGGCAGGAATCTGAAAAGTAGCCTGAGCAGCTTGACTCTTGGGATTTTTTATCAGTTGAGCTTCATCAAGAATAACCGTATGCCAACGAATTTTTTTGAGTAAGGTTAAATCAAGGCGCAATATAGCGTAAGTAGTAATCGTAACATCGGCCTTTTCATCGAGCTTACGGTTGAGTCCATGATAAATAGCTGACTTTAACTGAGGACGAAACTTGCTTATTTCCTGCTGCCAATTATAGATTACACTGGTCGGTGCGACCACCAAACAACGACCGTCAATGATGGCGATTGCCTGCAAAGTCTTACCAAGGCCCATATCATCCGCAAGTAAGGCCCCCAGTTCCTGATCACGTAACTCACTTAAAAAATTAATTCCCTGTAACTGATAATCACGCAATTTTGCTTGAAGGTCGCTCGGCAATACTAGCTGGCGAGGCGTAGCCTGGGATTGCCGCAAAGCATTAATTAATTGTGCGTTTTTTTCGAGAGCTGCCCCCTGCTGCTGATAAAAATCCTGCAATTGCGGCAATAAGCAACTCGGTAAGGCTTCCTCTTGATGGCGTGCTTCTAACAACTCGATCAGTTGTTGACCACAGCGACGAAACCAATCGTGAGGAATCTCCGCCCAGCCCCCATCGAGTAGCGGAACTAGAGAGGCATGGTTTTCCCAGGCACGAGCTACAGCCAAGGGGTCAGCAAATTTCCTCGCCCCCTGTTCATCACAAGTGACAAACTGAATAGGCAGGGGGTTATCGCGAGAAAACTGTTGTTGATCAAAATCGACTTGCAAAGGAGCGAATTTACGAAAATTCGTCAACGGCCTACTCGTCGGCTCATTGTGACCCTGTAAACCTTCAGCAAAGCGAACCGCTTCTTCATCCTTAAAGGCATAGGACATATCCAGTTCAAAACCATATTCTAAGGCCAATTGTTGTTTTATCTTACCTTCGGCAAGAAAATCACGTAAAGGAGCTCGCTCCCCTTCTAGGTGGAGCTGTCCCGCTCTCACCACCGCGATTACTGGCTCCCCATAGGCTATTTGCGGGGTGACTTCCAGTAGGTGATCACGACTAGTAATAGCCCAGTAGAGGCGTGCTTTTGCGGGAGTCGTCGCAATCAGATTAACGCTCGTGACTGCTAGGGGCATTTTTTTCTGTAAGTTAGGAAGAATCTCACTTACAAAAGAAACAATTTCATTGCGGCTAAAATATTTGCCGTGAGAGAGCCACTGCAGCTCCCCCGGATTAAGATTGCTGCGATTCATCGGCTGCAGAGTATTGCCACAGAGAGCAACACCATTGCGAAAAATCTCGCTAATCGTTTTGTCTTGCTCAACCGTCACCTGAATTCCCGTGCCTTCATCACGAATACAAAGGATAAAGCCAGTTAAAGTTGCTGAGCATTGCACTGGTTTACCATCTAAGCGAACATCACAGGTGAACTGTGCCAAGGCCTCAACAATTTTGGTTAACTGGGGGATCTTAAGCGCTTCATTCATCTGTCCACGCAGGTAGACATCTATCGCTAGGTCTTCCTTGCTTGGCGCTACAGTCATACCCTTGGCGCGTTGTAAGTTGCGGGAGGCAAGAGAAACGGTGAGTGGGTATTCCTGCCCTTG
Source organism: Deltaproteobacteria bacterium (assembly GCA_023250635.1). Taxonomy (GTDB): domain Bacteria; phylum Bdellovibrionota_B; class Oligoflexia; order Oligoflexales; family Bog-1112; genus JAHFAI01. The sequence goes on from JAHFAI010000071.1 coordinate 1,830, forward strand.
CATAACGATGACCCGCGCCAAATGTAAAAAACCGCTCTTTTTAAAAAAACGATAGGCTACTTTGCCTGAAGTCTGTTCAAGAGAAGCTACTTCTTGCCCGCCATCCGCCGCTTGTTTTAAGGCAATAACACTTGCTACCACGTGTTCACAGGGATCTTCCCTACTGGAACAGTCACAACGCCAATCATCTTCTTCGGGCCACAGCGTTACCACCGCATTAACTGCCTGAAGGCTATCAACAATGCGCAAAACTACCTCAGCCGCAGTTTCACTATCTTTAAAAACTGTTTGCCGACGATTGAGTGCCACCCCCTTTGACCAAATCGTGGGATTGGTGGCCGAGCGTACGCTGGTAAAAAGCTCATGCATTTTTATCGCTACTTTGATGAAAAAACGCGCTGATCTTTTGCGCTAGGTGATTGAACAACTGGGCACTCTCCTGATCATGGAGCCACAGTGGCTGACCGCTATCTGCAGCTTGGCGAATAGCACCCTTTAAAGGTATGCTCATTAAAAGGGGGAGATCGCGGCGAATAGCAAAATTAGCTGCTCCTTGTTCACCAAAAATAGCTTCGTTATGCCCACAATTGCTGCATTGATGACCGAGCATATTAGCAACCATACCGAGAACTGGAGTGGCTAAGCGACGAAACATACTTAAGGCTTTTTCGGCATCAATTAACGCAACATCTTGGGGAGTAGAAACAATTATGGCGCCGCTTATGGGCAAACGCTCCAGTAAAGTGAGCTGCACATCGCCGGTGCCGGGGGGCAAGTCAACAATAAGAAAATCTAATTCTCCCCAACAAACCTCGTAGCAAAGCTGGAGAACAGCTTTGCTCAGCATCGGCCCACGCCAAATCGCTGCTTCTTTTCCCCCCATCAAGAGACCAAAAGAAGCAAAAATCAGACCATTGTTTTCAGCAGGAATTAATTTGTCGTTTTGATCAACCTGCATAATCTGATGCACCCCAAGCATGGTCGGGGCAGAAGGACCATAAATATCAGCATCAAGAAGACCGGCCTTAAATCCCTGCTCACTGAGCCCCAGGGCTAGATTCGTCGCCACCGTAGACTTACCAACCCCGCCTTTTCCTGAAGCAACCACGACGATGTGTTTTACGCCAGGAATGGGGCGCTTTGCTATTTTTAAGCCGTAGGGGCCCCGCGTATAAGCGGAAGCCACCGGCGGGGTAAGAAAAGGTTGATCTCCTGGGGAAGTGCTCGACATAGGTATTCCTAAGCTTGAGGTGCTGCCGGCCTTGGGCTCACCTGTATAGCATGGCGCTTAGTTTCTGGCGAGATATATCCATCGGGTTTTGCTTTGCAACAAGGCGCGAGGAAAAAAACGCGATGTAGTTGGCATTTTGGCCAATGAGGAGGGTTTTTAACCAGCAACACCGTTGCAGACCAAAAGACGAGGGGTAGATTAAATACATTTTCCTTCAGAACAGGTATCCGGAATGGCGAATTGTTGCATCAGATGGACTATATCTTTCTGCAGTGTTTCGACGTTCTTCTCACCAACGATTGAAATATCAATTGCTTCGAAGGCATCAAATAAACTAGCGCGTTTTTCTTGAGTAACCAGTTCATAGGTCGAAACCTGTTCCGCTTTAATGCCACGTGCGGCAAAGAGCTCTTTTATTGCCTGCAAACGCTGCCTGGTTATCTCCTGCGCCCCCTTGTCAAAGTTGAAGTTATTACTGCCAAGCAATAGCCCCTGCCACAATTGCGGATGACTAACCAGATAATCACCCACCGCATTCAGATAAGCATAATCACCGGCGAGAATGGCGCTTTGGTTTGCTTCAAAAGCAACGATACCCAAACTGATAAAATGCCGGTCTTTAATAGTCGTAACGATTTTTTCTCGGTATTTATAACGATTTTGATAGACAATAGTCGGTCGCTCAATGGTTTGATACACCGGAAAATCAAAATCAAGGGAAGCCAAGGCCGCATATAAATCACGGTGGCTTAGAGTTAGGTCTTTTTGGACTTTTACCCCATACCACCAACTTGCTTGCTCAAAAGCACTACGCCCAAAGGAGTACTTCAGCTCAACTCCTCCCAACGGATGGGGTAAGCTATCAACATCGTCTTGACGGATGGTAAACTGGGTATCCGTACCAAAGGGCAACAGCAGGTTTACCCCCATCTGCAAACGAGGATTTAAAAAATACGATACCGCTGCTTCCAGATAGAAAAAACTCGTGTCTAAACCATCGGGGACCAGACCCTGGTTGTTAATGGTCTCTTCCACATAGAGCAAGCTCGGACTTACCCCAATACTACTGTGACTCCATCCGAGCCCAGCTCTTAAACCCAGGGAATTAGCATTAATGCTCCCCCCCCCGGCGAGTGAAATCCCCACTCCTGTCGCTGGTTTTTGCAAATCGGGGTCATTAACTATTGTATTGAGACCACCATTAGCCCCCACCCATAGGCTATAGGTTTTCCGTGGCAAGAGCTGCTGAGCAGGAGACCTCTGTGCGGTACTGCTCTTGCTGGGCTCTTCCCCCGCATTCCCCCCGAAAGAAACACCCCCGGTGAGAAGAACAAATAAAGCGAGAATACTGCTGTTCATGAGCCGGGACCCCTTTAGACTGACGCGAGGAAGGCCTTATTGCCGCCCCCCTGCTTATCGGCAGGCCGACAGGGAGGTTTACCCGAATCTCCCTACTTGGCAAAGCTTGGTCTACCATGCTATGCTCGGCGCTGTTTTTAGAGGAAAAACCGTGACAATTACTATTATTGCAAAAAACCGCAAAGCTTATTTTGACTACCAAATCGGCGAAACCTTCGAAGCTGGTATCGTTCTCCAAGGAATGGAAGTCAAATCTCTGCGCCTCGGTTCGATTAGCCTCAAAGAAGCCTGGGTAGATATTTCCAGTGACGAGGAAGCGATTTTGAAGCAGGCCCACATCACCCCCTATTCCCATTCTCACCTCCGCCCTGGCGAATATCAAGAAATGCGTCCCCGCAAATTACTGCTTAAAAAACGGCAAATTCGTGATCTTGCTGAAGCTCTACACGCAAAAGGCATGACCATCGTTCCCACCCAAATCTATTTTAAGGGTCGCTTGGTCAAAGTTGAAATAGCTTTAGCCTCGGGAAAGAAACAATATGACAAACGTGAACGCAGCAAAGAACGCGAAGCTGAGCGGAGCATTGCCCGAACCCTTCGCGATAAACGTTAGCCTAAGCTAATGACGAATTATTGGCCAAAACTTGTCTTGCTCAAACTTGGGCGAATGCACCGAATTATGGCAGCCCCCGCAAGCGCTAAAAGCCTGACCTTTCTCTCCCTTATATTTCCGCGGATCAGTACTATGCTCCTTACGAGGACCGTGACAGTTCTCACACTGCACTCCGGCAAATTGCGGCGTTTCTTTTACGGAAACAAAGCCCCCCTTGGCCGTAAAACCGAGCACATGGCAGCTCACACAGCTAGGATTTTCTCCTTTAAAAGCCTGCTCCAAGGTATGGTAGGCCACTGCATGCTTACTGGTTTTCCATACTGCGTAGGCTTTAGCATGACAGCCTTTACACGCCTCAGCACCGACAAATTTGCTATTTTTAACCTGGCTGAGACGTTCCTCAGCACGGTCTTTAAAGACTCTCGCCTCCTCTTGTTCATAAGATGTTAATAGATCAGCAAGGGGGGAACCCTCATCGTAAGTGGTCGTTAGCCAGCTGACTAACTGGGGAACTTTGCTGGCAAGCCCTAAAGAAGGCGGGGTACTTCCCCCAATTCCTCCGGGAAATTCCGACTTACGAGCGGCCACCAGTTGCTCGACGCTCGCCACTTCCTGAATTTGCAGAGCCCCACCCCGCAGAACCCCTGCCCCACCCACCGGCACTTGATAAACTGGGTTCTCTGCTCCTAAGGGGAGCAGGCGAGAACTATCATCACGCTCCCCCTGGTCGAAGGTTTTCTCCGCTGTTTGCCGACTCGTCGAGATAATTACCGCAAAGAGCCCTGCTGCAACGATACTCTGCAGATGCTCCACCGGCCCATCAAAGAGCAGAAAAGGAGTTTTGCTGCCCCGCCCCTTGAGGAGACTCATCCAGCGCTTTTTGAGCTCAAGCCCCCAAGGGGTTTTGTCTCTTTCTCCCTCATGCCAGCTGTAGCCAAGAACAAGGCTATCCACACTGCTGATTGCCTCGCGCACTTGCAGCTTTCCCTGACAATAAACGGGCTGAGCAGAGTGGTTGCTCAACACAAAGGAACGATTTGGCTGATAAGCACACCAATAGGGGAGGTCTGCAGCCAAGAGCAAACTCCCCTCGGGAGCAAGCTGATCGAGGGCCTTGCTCAAAAAGCGGCTCTGGACGGCTTCGCCAAAGGGCTGATGAAAATTATTACCAAGGTCAAAAACCAAAATTCTAGCGCTTTTATTGGTTTTTTCCCGCTTTAACAGGCTTCCTATCCGTCGCACCCCTCCCAGATCAGTTTGCGGATCACAGCCACAGGGCTGTATATTTCCGCGTAAATCTCCATAGGCAAGCCAAGCGGGCTGGGCATATATGCTTGCCGATTGCCAAAGAAAGACGATAATAGCCACGAGATATAATTGGTGGAGCAGCCTTTTCATGTATTTTAAAAAATCTCCCTGTATTGGCGTCTGTGTTATCGACAAGACAAGCCCCTATTGCCATGGTTGTATGCGCTCAAGCGATGAGCTCTGCGTTTGGAAAAATCTCAGTTTTGACGAAAAAAAATCCCGCTGGATGCAAGTCGGTGAGCGAAGATCTTTGTTTCCTGGCCCCTCGCTTATTCGCGACCAACTCAAGCGCCTTATCCCCCTCACCAGCCCCGTCCAACGCCTCGTGAGTCTCGTCCCCTCACTAACCCAAACTCTTTACGATCTCGAGCTCGCTACCTCCCTGGTTGGAGCTACGGTTTTTTGCCCTGCCCTTCCTTCTCAGCTAGCCCATGAACAAAAGCTCATCCCCATTGGAGGAACCAAAAAACTTAATCTCGCCAGAATTCGCGCTCTCCAACCTGAGCTTATCATCGCCAATAAAGAAGAAAATATCCAGCAGGATATAGAAACTCTGGCGGCGGAATTCCCCGTATGGGTCAGCGATGTGGTCAGCGTGGACGAGGGGATAAATGTAATTTGGTTGCTTGGTGAATACCTCAACCGCCAAGCGCAGGCCCTCCGCTTGGTTGACGGTATTATGAAGGAACTGCCCCCGCCAATATTTTCTCACGAAAATTCGTTGCGATTCGCCTACCTTGTTTGGTCTAAACCATGGATGGTTGCGGCCCGTGGAACTTTTATCGATAATTGGCTCGGACGTTTTGGCCTGCACAACTGTTTTTCCCAGTACGACCGCTACCCCAGCATCGCGCTTGAGCAACTTATCGCCGCCAAGCCTGATGTAGTTCTCTTGCCTGACGAGCCCTATTCTTTTAGCGAAAAAGAACGTTCTTCCTTGCAAGCGCTTCTCCCCCTCAGCAAGGTTCTCTTGGTCTCAGGTCGACACTGCTCCTGGTACGGTAGCCCCATGGGTGACGGCGCCCCTTACCTTCGTGATCTTGTCTCAACAAAGGTTCAACCATGACTCTCTTTGCTTCCTCGCGCGTTTATTGGCGTAGCCTCTCTTGTTTTCTGAACGATATTAAAATTGCCCACAGCATTTTCGCCTTACCTTTTGCTGCTGCTGCCCTGCGTTTTGCCCATGTAGGTCTACCCACCCTCTCCCAGGCTCTTCACTTGCTCATAGCCATGGTTGCCGCCCGTAGCTGGGCTATGGGCATGAATCGTTATCTTGATCGCTCTATAGACCAGAAAAATCCACGCACCACCCTGCGGATGATACCTCGCGGAGAACTCTCTGCCGCCCACAGCCTTGGCTGGAGCTTGGGGTGGGCACTGGTCTTAGTGATTACAGCTTCGCGCTTTAACTCCCAGGCCGCTTGGCTTAGCATTCCCCTCTTGCTCATTCTCGCTTGTTATAGCTTTACCAAACGCTTCACCTGGTTCTGCCATTGGTATCTCGGCATGTGTTTGGGGCTCGCTCCCCTAGCGGTCAGTATTGCTCTTGGTACCGCTGTGCAGGCCTCCCAATGGCTTATTGCCGCTGGAGTAATGATGTGGACCGCTGGCTTTGATATTATTTATTCCCTCCAAGATCTCGACTTTGACAGAAAAGAATGCTTGCACAGCATTCCCGTGCGTTATGGTTTTGGCGGCGCGCTCCTCATCAGTCGCCTGTGTTTTGTCGTAATGATAGGACTACTCACCGCAGCAGGAATGGTGGAGGGCTGTTCTTATTTATATTTTTTCGGAGTTCTGCTTATTGCCGCCATCATGATGTATGAACATTGGCTCGTCCGCGATGGGGGGAATATTAATCAAGCATTTTTTACCGTTAACAGCTGGGTTGGTATCATCTTTTTTATCTTCAGTGTCATCGGATAATTTCCTGCCGCTCTTTTCACTTGCGAATATGTTTACTCTTCAGCTATTTTTTACCCAACATAAAAAATGCCATAAATTTTCTCCTGCTACGTGTAGGAGCAATAACGAGGACAATTGGGATGATAGCCTTTTCCTTCGTGCGTTTATTGCTGCTAATTATTTTTAGCGGCTTTTTTCTGAGCGGTTGCGGCCCCCTCGACGCTCCTCCCCCCAGTGAACTTACTTCGATCCTTTATCAGCCTTCCCTCGGGGGAGGGGTGAACTACGAAGAAACCAAAACTTTCCGCACCTGTGTCAATCAAACCGATGTTGCTTCTACTCCCCTGGCGCTCTCCCGCCTGTATAAAGAAACGCGCATTACCAACAAACGCCATCTCAACGAAACCCTGAATGTTTCAGCAAGCATTAGCGCCAAAGCACTCTGGGGCAATGCTGGGGGAAGCTTTTCCTATTTTAGTGATGTGCATTTTAACGAAGAATCATTTTATTGGCTTATCGACGCTAACTATGCGGTGACCAGTGAGATTCTCACTACGAATGGTTCCTTTGATCTCAGTCCTCAGGCAAAAAATATTCTTGAGCATGAAGGATTAATGGCTTTCTATCAAGCATGTGGCAGCCACTTCTATAGCGGGCGACAAATAGGTGGGCGCTATACCCTTCTTTACGAGTTTTCCGCTCAGCAAGATGAAGTAATCAAACGTTTAGAGAGCCAGGCGAGCTATAGCGGCTTCGGTCTTTCCGCCAAAGCAAGCTTTTCCAAGTTTCTCAATCTCGCCTCCCAGGCTTCGATACTTAGGGTGCATTCTCATATACAGGGAGGTGGCCACAATATTGCTAATTACGTTAATGATCCTGACAAATTGGCTGGAGAGTTAGAAAAACTACAAGAAAGCCTCTTTGCTAAACGCCAGGGAGTGGTGCTTAAATGGTTTATGAGCTCCTATGATATGTTCGAGGAAGTGCTGCGTCGCAAGCGTGAAGAAGGGATTTCCACCTACGATGATGCTGAACGTGATCAAGCCTTAGCCGTCTTTTTTCAACAGCACACCGACAACGACAGTCAAATCGACCATCGTCGGCACTTATTGCTTACCTCCAGTCAAGAAGAACCACTTTTTCTCTATAGCGGAAACAAAACAAGTATTCTCCAAGAACAGATTCACGCTTATGGGACACAAAACGAACTGATTAGAAAACGCGCTCAAGGCTGCCTCAAGGGCCTCAACACCTGCACCACCGTAGACATAGTTCCCCTGGCCCTTAGCCTACCTTCTCCCGATAAGGATCTGCGTTCTTTAGGAAGCTGGGAAATATACCCCTATATTTACGCAAAAGACGACGATATTTCATTTATAAAATTCATGGGACATCCCGGAGGGAACTATCTCGAACATCTTTTTGGCCAACGCGATCATCTTTTGTTTATTCAGGATCACAAGGTTTTTCTCCTCGGTCAAAACCCCTGGGGGGGGACCGGCCAGCTACAGCTGGGTTCAAGCGAAACAATTATCGATCCGGGAACTGGGAGAAAACGCCTCAATATCTGTATGGGATCTTTTGCAAAACGCTGCAACCTGCGGGTAATTGAAAACCCTCTAGTAAACGGCACTGACGGCTATCCGCAAAGCAAACTCCTCCTCAGTATTTTTACTCAAGAAGGATTTATAGCTAAAAAACACTACCTATTTTCTTCAATCTAAAAGGATGGATTATGAAGTTTGTACCTCTTGTTGTTTTCACAGGTTTTGCTCTGTGTCTCACCACTATAGCTATGGCTGATCTCGATGAACGCTGCCGCTTCGATCAATTACAGAGCAGAAGTTTAGCTACTGAGCGCAATCAATGGTCGCGCAAGTGCGGCTATATCAAATCAGATGCCATGCTAGAAGCAATGAATAGCGAAGGTACCTATCTGGTCTTTTCTAATGGACGTCTCGGCGGAGGAGGAGGTAATCTCAACGTTCCGGCAGATAAGCAAGCGGCGTGCATTAGCGGCTTAATTAAGCAAGGTTTTTGTTTTGCCGGTTGCTACACTCCAGGCCAACGACTCACTTTTATCAATGCCGACGAAGAAATCTCCGCCGCATATCACGCTAAGCGAGAATTAATTTCGGCACTTGCGGTAGATACAAAACCTGCTACGCTCAGTTTTAGCGAACAAAAAATCAGTTCTTTTATTGCCGGCGAAACCAGCGAAGAAGTGCTTACCATTACCAGCGAGGGTAGGCATCAGCTTACGGTAACTCTTGAACATCCGCTGGTATTAGCAGCAGGCACTATTATAAAAGCGCGAGATGTTGCCCTTGGTGATTATTTATTGACGGCTGAGGGGGAGGCCGCTGCTGTGGTAAGCATAGTGCGTGAGCATTTTACAGGCAAGGTTTGGAATGTCCGCCCAGCTTCGCACAATAAGCTGGAGAATATCCTGATAGCCGAAGGTTTGCTCAGTGGCTCACAGAGATTTCAAAGCCAGTGGAGCGGAGAAATAACCCGTTTGTATCAACGCAGTGAGACTGATATTTCAGGCCTCTAAAACCCTTTTACGCCCAAGGGGAAAATATGGTTAAGCGATTTTTTCCTCTTTTTTTCTCCCTGCTTGCTTTTACAATTACCACTTCCTGTCGCCCAGAATCTGCCCCTAATGCTCTCTCTCCTCAGCAAGCGACTTCCCCCCCTACAGAGTTTATTGATCTTCCCAGCAACGAGGATTTTTCCCTCGAGAACATAAAAAAGCAGTGCCTAGCAAGCCCAGGAGCTCGCTTTAACCATGCCTTAATCCACTGCCTATGCCCCGCAGCTATGATCTTTGCTCCTGGCAGAGGCTGCATTTCCCTCAGCGTCTCTCCCCTAGCCCAAAGATGTCGAGAGCAGGGCTTTTTAAACCTCTGGCGGCAGAGTCTGGGAGTTTCCTCAGAGCTTAAAGAATGCTTAGCTAGCCTCTACGGTGAATTGAATTTCGCCATAGACAGCGAAAGCTTTGCTGCCCAAGATCTCACAAAAATTCTTGCCGATCTGGATCAAAATTACTTTCAGTTCACTACAGGAATAGCCCGCAGCGCCCTTCCCTGGGGAAAAACACGGGTTTTTTTAACCTTAAGTCCCCTGCAGGACGATGCCCCCCAGATTTTTACCGATCTGGTACTGCGCAATTTTCGAAGCTCACCACAATTTGGCCCCTTCGAAGAAATTCCGATCCCTAGCAAAAGCAGCGAGGTGTTTACCCGTGACAAACCAGGTGAGCAAGCGAACTGGTTGCTTACTTGCAGTACTACTCTTACTGTTTATCACCGCCAAAGCACCCTCATCTGCAACCTGCTCGCCGAGCATCTCCAAGAAACTACTGCCCCCGAGGCTTTCCGCTCTGATTTAGCAAGGGTTAATGCCGCAGAAAAATTCTCAGAGCTCCTTCGATATGACCGGCGCTGCGAACAATGCTCCTTGGTGACCAGCTATCCCCGGAGAAATTCTTTTAAGCTCAGCAAAAAAATCTTTTTCAAAGATCAGACGCCGATTATTCGTTATTTGCGACTTGAAGATCGAGAATTCCAAATTAATGCTTATCTGGATGGCAGCGGGCGTATCAGCGCCTTATTTTTTGCCACTCTCCATCTCGATAAAAAAAACGACGAGCTGATTGCTCAATTTCGTGGATATAGTGGCGATTGGCAGCCGGTTTTCTCACGCGATGAAGCTCAGGGATCAGCAGAAAATCTCCATCGCGCTTTAGTCCAACTCAAATACCAAGCCCCTGCGAACAAGCTCCTTCAGCCCGATCAATTATCTCCCTCCCTTGGGATTTTACTGCTTGAATCAGGAATTAACCCCCTTGCTCCTGGCATTGCTCCAACCCTTGCTTTCCATCCCCACGATCTTGCCAAATTGCAGGACAACTACTCACTAGCTCATTTTCTCAATGATCTGCGTCTGCCTTTGGGGCTTGATTTTCCGGGATTTTCCCCTAAAGAACGCCTCCTCTATCTCTTTGACAGCAAGCTCTTTGAACCTGCCACAGCCCACGGCACCAAAGTAGCCTCACTGGTTCTTTCCGGTCTCCACCACCCTCGGCTTTACCTCATCCCTCCTCAACAGCTTCCCCCTCAGCCAGAACAACTCGCCAACTACATCCGCCAGCGGGGCATTAAGATCGTTAATATTTCCCAAATGTTTGAACGCAGCGATTTCCAAACCAGGCGCTGCCGCGACTATTTTCGCGAACTGTACCAAAAACTACCTGAGGTTGTCTTCGTCGCTGCTGCAGGCAACACGGGAACCCTCGATCCCGATATTTGCCCTGGACGCAGCAATCTTCTCGATCACGTTCCCAATGCAATCACCATTGCCGGCAGCGAAGGTCCGTTCCTGCATCATAGCTCGAGCTATGGTCAACTCACCGCTCATGGTGCCGTCGCTTTTGTTCAATCCTGCTACGGGGGAACAGCCCAGGCGGATAACAAGCAACTTGCCGAGCGCCAAGTCTGTGCGGGGACCTCGTTTGCTGCAGCTAAGGTCAGCAATGCCATCGCCCATTTTATAGCCACTCATCACGAAATTTCGGGAGCGGAAATAGTCAGAGTACTGCTCAATACTTGCAGTGACCAAGGACTGGCGGTCAGCTGCGGAGGAATATTTGATCTCTCACTTTTAGAGCCATGAGGAAACCATGAATAAGCTCAATCAACTCGGCTGTACAGCGTTGCTCGTCTATTTCGCTTCTCTTTTTTTTCTTTCTCATTCCAGCATTACTTTGCGCATAGCTCCCAAAACCATACCTATGGTTTCAGAGAAATCTAGCGAGGATGCTGGGCAACTGCTAGAAACAAAAACCGTTATGCCCGCAGCTGCTGATCAGCCAAGGGAAATCCCTCCTCCTCTCGAAAATAGCATCGCTCAGTGGATACAGGGGAGGGATAACATTTTTTTTCACGAAGACCACTTCATCGGCGATTTGCTCCAGCGCAACCACGACATAATTACAAACGTTGGCCAGCGTTTACAGGATCTCTCCGCGGTGTTATCCTTACCCGAGCGCCCTGAGTTTATTACCGAAACACCGAAAGTGCTCAAAGAGCGAATGGCTCTGCTGGATATAAGCAGCGGTATCCTCAAGAGCCGCGATAGCGAAGAAGAAAACAAAGTAGGTATAATCGATCAATTGCAGGCTTTTATTTATATGCCTATCCTAAAAACATTCTCTGCCCAGGCCAAAAGCATTTTAATAACGGAAAAACGTGAAGCCCTAGAAATACTTGCTTCCTTTGATCGCGAGCAAGCCCAACGTATTTGGGAGGAGATCCCCCAGCAACGAGTGCGAGAGCTGCTTAAGCAGCTATAATCACTCAAAAAAAAACACAGACGCCGGGTTAAAGAAATCACCTCTCCATGCCGATCAGAAGAGAAACACAGGTCCTACTCACAGAAAAAGAGAAGGTGTATGATCTGGAGAGTGCCGAGTTTTTCTAAGCTGCTTTTGCTAGCGGGCCTTGACGGGAAGCATCGATTTTTTTTAGCAGGAATTTTCTCCAATCCAGTGCTGATCCAGTTGCTCGAAGAAAAC
>JAHFAI010000072.1 GCA_023250635.1 Deltaproteobacteria bacterium
CAGTTTGGCGAGCAGATTTTTATGCATGGGCAGACGCACTGCAAAAAAATCCTCGTTTAAGGGAAGGATCACCGTTTTGTTAGCGGGAGATTTCCCCAGGGAAGCAGGGTTTTCTTTGGCAATAATGATCTCGGCCTCCTGTTTTGTTTTACCGTGGCAAGCTGGCAAGAGACGGTGTTGGTTTTTTTCGCTGAGACGAGGAGCAAGCTTACCGGCGACGCAGAGACTGATTTTTCCTGCTCCAAGATCGGCAAATACTGCGGGAAAACGAGAGCAGATTCCTGCCACCTGGCAACGCAGGTAGCTTTCTGCCTCGCTAAACCCAAGAACGGTGACGCAATAATCGAACAAGCTGTGGCAAGCGTGCAGGAGAAACAGCTTGCGTTTCCGCACCTCAGCTATATGGGCAATGACTACGGCACAGCAGTGTTTTTCTTGTTGGGCTGCGGCTGTGGTTCTCTGCCACAGTTCGAGATCATCAAGTGTAGCAAGTGTCTTGCTCAGATCTTGTATACTGTAGGTTTCCATAGTACCTCCCCTGTTCTAACTCCAGTATACACGGGTTTTTGCCGCGAAAACCGTTGATGGAGAGGGAAGCAGTGCGAGCAAAAGAGCATTTCGGTCTCGTTTTTTTAAAAAAGCTTCCTCGCTTGCTAAAAACAGCATTGGTTAAGAGGAAAAAAGAGGACCCTCCTTGAGGGAAAAACAGGCTGTTTTTTTGCTTGAGCCAACGACTTCGACGAGTCGCCTCCTGACCAATGAAGAGTAAATAGGCAGCGAGTGAGCGCCCCGATGCACCGAGCTATGCGCCGCGACTTCGATAAGCCATACCCTGACCTTTGTTTTTTGGGAGAGCTCGTTTTTCGTCCTTCGCTCACCTCTTTGCAAGGGCAGGGGGCTTAGGTGGGGTCAAATTTTATCCGCTGGAAGCGGATGGAATTTTATGCCACCGTAAGCCTCCTGCCATGCTGGGGGTGGCGAGGAGCGAAATCCACAAGGCTGGTGATGGGCTTCTCTCTAGCCTTTGAGATTTTCTAGCAGCTAAAGTACTCCAGATTCATCAAACGGGGAATCTGATGGTTCGTGCCGTGACCACGCCTGAAGTGTTTGCGGGGATTGACCCCCAATGTGCTTTTGGTTTCGGTGTTCGCATGGCTGGAATATCTTTAGCTCCCGTGATGAAGGATAGTGAACTCAAGGCGATTTATGATGATATTTGTCGCGTTCGGGGGCTCTATAGAACGCACCGTTGCTATGCGCGATATGCAAGCGTTCTTTGCCCTTCATTTGCCCAGCTCGTCACTGCCGAAAACCACCCTTACCCGTAACCTAGGGAGCTCGTCCATTCCTGAGAGCAATAGTTCGCTACTTTTTCCACTTATTGAAGCAGATGGCTTTCCTGGTACGGCTCTCAAGCTTAGCCACGCAGAAATGGCCGGGCAGGCACGAAGACTACGCTACTCTTGTCTAACTTTGCGCTTACTCGCGAAGAACCGAGGGGGTACGCCGATTTTTTGAAGTCTTTTCTACGGCAATAAAATTTTCTTGCCAAATTTTTTGATCTCATCCACACTACCCGCCTATTTTGATATAAGTTATGGAGTCTGTTATGAATATTAAAGCGCTGATTTCAGTTCTTGCGCTCGCAGCCCTCCCGCTCAGGGCTGCAGAATCCCCAGAGGGGGGGGAGGCTCACAGCCAGCAACGAGCGAGGCGAAAACACAGCCTCCCCGCAACCACCTCAGCGAGCCTCCTCGCCAAGCTTGTCTTAGCGCTGTTTCCAGCCATAACTGCAGCCGAACTGCATAGCGCCGAGCCTCATTTAACCAAGCTTATTAATGCCCAGCAGAAGAGGAGTGTTAATGCATCAGCCCCAATTCTGAGTTATTGTCGGAGTATTCGCGAGAAACCTTGCGCGGTTGATCTCAAGGAAAGTTTAGAGAATATTAGGCAGGCATTACATGTGCATCTCCCCCAGGGGGAAGGTAGCTATACCCTTCGTAACGCTAGGGAAATTACCATGGTGAAGAAAAAACATGGAAAAATAATCAGCGAATTAACCACGATTCCTTGTGGATCTATTGAGATTAAGGCTCAATTACGCCACAAAAAAATAATGGCACTCTGGGTGTATGAGGATCATGAGACAAAGTTCGGTAAGCTCAAATTTGCAACTAAGTATTCAGGCGAGGGGGTGTTGTGTGAAACCCATGGTCACTTCTACCATCGCAGTGGGAAGCGTAAGCATTTGCATGAGGAGCAACGCCAGAAATTAGCAAAAACCCCTTTATGGCAAGCTTTTGGTAAACGTAAGCTGCAGCTGCGGCAAGCAGATTCGCTGCCTGTAGAACATTTTGTCTACCAGTAAGATTGTCTGTTGCTTCAGGACAAGCCCTGCCCCTTCTCTTCTGTTCCTTAAACTCCCCTAATCAGAAATCGTATTTACTACCTAAAAATCGGCACCTCAAAAAATCTTGCAACTCTAGCCGAAGATTAGGAAGTAAAACGATGTCCAGAGCTATTTCTAGCTTACTATTTTTCGGCGCGATGCTGAGCTCGCCCAATCTTCTGCAAGCAGCTGAGCATCTGCCAAAATATCAGGGTCTTCAATACGACTGGAATTCTTACCACCAGCAACTCAAGCAGGAAAATAGCGAACATAGCGAGCAGAAGAAAGCACTTCCTGATAGCCGATATTTTCTCGGCTTTGACAATTTTGGTAATACCTGTTTCCTGAATGGCGCGCTCAAATTACTAGCAGCAGATACGAGTCTTTTGGAAACCCTGCAGCGGGGTGGCGGACTCGACACCTACCACAACTCTCCCAAGCTGATTGTTGTTCGTCAGCGTCTCCGTCACCATCTTCTTACCCTCCTCCGTCAATTGCAGCGCTCAGCGCAGGTGGAGCATAAAGAACTCCACTACTGTCGTCTGATGTATCTGTTAAAACAGGTTTGCGGAGGATATCGCGAAGCGTTTATGCTCCTCCATAAGCGCCCGGCTCCGCCGATTCCTGGGCCGCAACAAGATCCCCAGGAATTTATTCAGCGACTCTTAGAATTTACCGTTCCTGCTGTCCGCGAAGGCTGTTTACGTCCGCGGAGTTCTTTTTCCCTCCTCCAAGTGCTAAAATGGGAGGGAGAAGAGGCCGCAAGAATCATCGATAAAACCAATAATTTCTTCTTGAGTGTTCCCGTTAAAAGCGCCGAAGGAATATCTTTATCGTCGGTACAAGAAGCGGTAGATGCTTTTTTTGCTCGCGAGCAAGTGAGTGGTGGCAAAACGGTGAATTTCGCCAGTGGAGAAAAAGAACTGTTGCTCGCTTCAGCTCCACCCGCCTTGCATATTCAGCTTAATCGCTTTGCTTTTGATCAGGAAACTATGGCGGGTATTCGCCTCGCTCATCCCGTAAAGGTAGCGCCGATTTCCCTCATCATTCACGATGCTGAGGGCAAAGCGTACCAGCGGGCACAGTATGCTCCCCTCGCCGTAGAAGTGCATCAAACCTACGGAAATTCTCTGGAATCAGGTCACTACTATACTTACATCAGAGGCCAGCAAGGGTGGTTCTGTCACAATGATGCTCAACCGCCTGTGCTTCGTGATAACGCCCAAAGGGACATCGATAGAAACGCCTATTTGCTCAAATATAGTTTGCAAGCTCTCGAAGAAATTACGCCGTAAAATTGTGTGATTCGTCGATGAAAAATCGATGCTTAAATAATGGTAATTCTCAACCCGTTAGAGGAGGTCTGTAATGAGTAAGCTGTTGATGGTCGCTCCGGTTTCTCTAGCTCTGTATCTAAGTATTCCCGCGCTTAACGCTTTTGCTGGGGCTAGTCAACAGCCGCAAGCCCCCCTCTCGCGGCTGCAAATGCAGCCGGTAACCATGCAGAACGGTATGGGACCGAATGGGCGGCAAGTAATTCTTGATGTGGCTGAAGAAGAGCAAAAGCATAAACAGGAAATGGAAAAGAGAGAGGGCGATGGGCGTCTCTCCGGCTGGGGACCGGGAGTTTGGTTGAGCAAAATGAAGCATAAATGGCAGAAGGGCTCGGAATATGAAGAAGAAAAAAAGAAAATTGATATTGCCCTCGGTGGTTTCGAAACTTCTTTTAATGTCTACAATGCTACGACCTGTGCGGTGAGCTTGATCGAAAAGCATTATGCAGGAACTGCTTCGTTTAAGCTTGGAGCTGGTTATTTAAAAGATATTCAAAATACTATGTTGAGCATGGATCCCAGTCGCAATACTACTTTGCAGGGAATTCATGCCCTCTGTAAAAAATCACTTGATGGTTACAAACTCGAGAAAAAAGATAGTACGATTGAACGCACGAAGGTCTTCTCCGAAGAGCAGCGTCGTGATCTTGATGAGTATCTATCCGGATTGTTCTCCTCTTCTCCCGAAATGCTGCCGATTTTGCAACGAGCCTACGAATCGGTTTTGAACTGTCATAACCCAAAAGGAACTACTGTCGGTGTAGCTTTTGGTCTCGGTGGTTACGGTGGATTCCACCGGCAAATGTGTAAGTCTCCTCTTGGTCAACGCTATACGATTTATCGGCTGCACGGCGGGGTGGCTGCCGGTATTGGTGGGGTGGCTTCCTTATCGGCAGGGGCAGATTATACCCGTGATGTTAAAGAGCCATATCAATCGCGTACCTTCCATGTGCGTGCGGATGGTAGCGGCGGGGCTGCCTTTGTAGTCGGTGTTGCGGGTGAAGGTAGTGTTTCAGCCGGAACTCTCAAAAAAGTAGGGCAAAAAGAAGAGCAACGCCAGCAGAATATTTCTCAAGCCACCGCTCTGGTTGCCCCGGCCACTGGTGCAGGCGCTTACATTGGCGGAGGGCTCGAATTCGACTACCGTTCCAATACGAACAAGCCTGATTACGCGATGGTGTTTAAAGGATTGCGCCTCTACAAGTAAGTTTCCAAACTCAACTGCGTCAAGACCTAGGCAGTTACGGTACAAGGATCATTATCGCCCCCCTTCCCTGCTTTGTACTCATTACAAGGCATGCAATACTAAGGTTCTATCGAGGATGTATACCCATCTGGTTTTGGTCTGCAACTGCGTTGCTCGTCAAAAACGCTCTTCAGTGGTCAAAATGCCAACTGCATCGCGTTTTCTTCCTCGCGCCTTGTTGCAAACCAAAATCAAATAGGTACATATGCCAGCACTTAGTTTAAGAGAAACCATAGCTCAGCATAAGCCCATTCTCTTGGATGGGGCCATTGGTACTGAGCTCTATAATCGTGGGATTTTTATTAATCGCTGCTTCGAAGATGCCAATCTTTCGGCTCCGCCAGTGGTGCAAAAACTCCACGAAGAATACCTGCGGGCAGGGGCACATGGCCTGACCACCAATAGCTGGGGGGCCAATTATTTAAAACTCAGTGGCTATAATTTGCACGATAAAGTCGAGGAAATTAATTATCAGGCAGCAAAGCTCGCCAAAGCTGTGGCCGGCGATCTTGCCTGGGTTTTCGGTAGTGTCGGGCCCCTCGGCGTGCGCATCGAACCCTTTGGACCCACCTCTCTCGCTGAAGCGCGGGAGTATTTTGCTGCGCAGATTGCTGCCCTGGCTCGGGGAGGAGTGGATTGCATTTTATTTGAGACCTTTGCCGATATCAATGAACTGGAACAGGCGATTCAGGCAGCGCGGATAGTGGCTCCGCAGTTGCCGATCATGGCTCTAACCGTGGTTACTGAAGACGGCTATTCACCTCTCGGGACCTCGCTTGCTACCTATATAGCCACTCTTGATCGTTTAGAAGTCGACGTGCTTGGTTTCAACTGCTCGGTTGGTCCAGCACCCTTGCTGAATTGTGTCGAAGAAGCAGGAAAACTCACCACGACCCCCCTCTGTGTACGTCCCAACGCCGGTCTGCCTAAATTGCTAGGAGGGCGCTCTATTTATATGAGCACTCCCGACTATATGGCGAAATTCACCAGTGATTTTTTGCATAGTGGGGTACTGGTTGTCGGCGGCTGCTGTGGTACGTCTCCAGCTCATATTCAAGCAATGGCCAATGCAATGCGCCATGCTGAAGCCTTTGCGCACAATCAGCCAAAAAAAATGCGGCTGGGAGCAATTTCGCCGTCAGCAGAGAGATCAGCTCCCTTAGTAGAGGTGGAGCGTACCCCCTTAGGACAAAAATCAAACTGGGGACGAAAAATAGCAGCCGGCGAGAGCGTCAGCTCCATCGAGTTACTCCCCCCCCAGGGGATTTCTCCGGAGGCTATATTAGAACGGGCAGCTAAAGTTAAGGCAGCTGGCGTCGATGCCATCAATATTCCCGACGGGCCCTGTGCGAGTTCGCGGATGAGCGCCTTGTTGACTGCGGTGATGATCGAACAACAGCTGGGGATAGAAACCATTCTCCATTATACCTGTCGAGATCGTAACCTTCTCGGTATGCAATCAGATATTCTCGGTGCTCAGGCGATTGGCTTACGCAATATTCTCTCTATCACCGGTGATCCTCCCAAGATGGGGACTTATCCGAATGCCACCGGGGTGTTTGATGTGGATGCTATCGGTCTCACCAATATGATTCATCGCCTTAACGGAGGATTCGATCTGGGGGGTAGACCCATTGGAGCACCTGCAACGATTTGTTTGGGGGTGGGAGTTAATCCTGCTCACCGAGATTTCGAGTATGAGATGAAGCGTTTTGCTTGGAAAGTTGATGCCGGGGCTGAATGGGCAATTACCCAGCCGGTATTTGATAGCGACGCGCTTAAGTATTTTCTTGATTACTTAGAAAAACATCAGCTGCGGATTCCCATTATTTGTGGGATTTGGCCATTGGTGAGTTATCGTAATGCTTTGTTTATGCATAACGAAGTACCGGGGGTGGTAATTCCTGCACAGATTATGGAACGCATGGCTAAGCCTAATTCTGCCGAAGATGCCAAAAAAGTGGGCGTAGAAATTGCTTGTGAAATGTTCGCGGCGATGAGATCTGAGATTCAAGGAGTGCAGGTATCGGCTCCGTTTGGGCGGATCGATCTGGCCTTAGCCGTTATTAACTCGTGAGTCTATGACTAAACGCGGGGGGTGTTGTCAGCACTTTTTTAACTACTCAAGGGCTTGGTGCAGTTTTGCTGCTTTCCCTTGTGTTTTCTATTAGCTCATGTTATTCACCCGCGTCGCTAACGTAGAAAAACTGTGTATCCAGCCGCAATATCAGGCGCCAGAGTTTTATGACCTGTGCGATTTTTCCTTGAAACCACCAGGATTTAAATGGGCACGTCTCGACTAAAATCTCATCACCCCCTGGTTCTTTTCTTTTTATGCTTGGTAGCACTTAGGTGTTGTATAATGGTTTTGCGGGTTGCGCTTCCCTTTGATCTGCCTCATCTTTGGCGTCAGATTGACACACTGGGAGTTTGTATCCGCTATTGGCTGCGCTGGCAGTCCGAAGCCTTGACTTGGCAAAGCTTGCTGCCTGCGGTTTTAAATAGTGGAACCTCCTCTGGGATAACTCCGATGGAGTTCCCTCTTCTTGGCCTTAGCCTTGCGCCATTCTTTAGCTTTGGCCCTTTCTGGGGGGTAAAGCTTGCGAGCCTCGCACTCTACCTTAGCAATACCGTACTTACTTTTCATGCTGCTTATCTGTGGCGAAGGCGTTTAGTCCAGGGTGTTCCTATGGAGTTGGTTTGTCTGGGGTATATCATCCTTTCGGTTTCGGCAAGTTACTTTCTTAAATTTATGCCGGATTATCTTTCCTTTATTCTTTGTTTTCTCGCCCTTTCGGGGGCTTTACTTAAGGGCTGGACAGTTCGCGCATTATTGTTAGCAAGCATCGGTTTGCTGCTCAAACCAACGACGGTTGTGGTCTTTGCTTTTGCCATGGTGGTCCCAGATTTTTGGCAGAGAATCTGCAAGCACCTTCTCTGGATGCTCTTAGCTACAGGAATAGCGCTTCTCTATTATACCAAGGGTCTCGGCTTTATTCGAACTTATCAAGACGGGGTTGAATTATTCAAAGTTACCTTGGCTAGCCCGCCTTTGAACTTTTTGGAATTTGTCAGTCAACCAAGGGAAATCAGCAAATTACTGGGGGAGAAACTGCTGTTTATTCCGGGCATATTTGCCATCGTCGTCGCCTTGCCCTTTCTTTCGAGGACACGTAGAAAAAATCTACTCATTACTTTAGGGCTGATTATTTTGCAGGTCGGCACTATTGCTCTGCTCGATGGTGGGCATAGTTTTATTCATGAATATTATTTTATTGGCTGTGCACCGCTGCTCGGATTAATGGTTTTTCAGCTGTATTTTGGCTTCCGCGAGCACCAGTACCCTGTGGTCAGAAAATGCGCTTGGCTGCTGGTCCTTCTTGGTCTAGTTGGTTTGGGAAAAAACCTAGAGTTTGACCTACGGACGTTGTTTCCTCGCTTTCATCAGCGTTACCTTGATCCCATGGATTGCGATAAAGTTAAATTGTTAACTCCGCAACTGCCCTGGGGGAAAAATTTTGTTTTTCGTAGTCACGGATTTCCCTATCCTGAAGCAGGAATTTGTTTTTTTGAACGAGAAGGCGACGCCGGTAGTCGCTATGGCATTTTTTCTGCACAACATCCCTTACCCGCGGATTGTTCGCTCATTATTGCTCAGGTGGGAAATGCCCTGGTCGCAGCTTGTAGTGGGGAGGAAGAACAGCTGCAAGAACAAAAGGAAAAGTAAGCTATGTTGTCAATAATTATTCCTACCTTTAACGAGCGGGATAATCTGCCTGTTTTATTTAAACGCCTTACGACGCTGCTGAGCGATATTCCCTTTGAGATACTTGTTGTTGATGATCATTCTCCGGATGGTACGGCTGATTTTGTCCGTAAGTGCGGGCGAGAAAACCTTCGTATTCGAGTGCTCGAACGGAGGGGACGTCGAGGTTTAGCCTCCGCCTGTGTCGAGGGGGCCTTAGCTTCCTGCGGCGAGGTCATTGCGGTGATGGATGCGGATCTTCAGCACGATGAGTCCCTGCTTATACCGATGTGGAAGCTGATTATTTCGCGAGAATGGGATGGAGTAGTTGGTTCACGATTTATCGGTGAGTCAGTCCATTCATTAAGTCCACTGCGCGAAAAAATTAGCCGCAATGGTATTAAAATTGCTAATTATTTCCTGCCTAGCCCCCTTACTGACCCGATGAGCGGTTTTTTTATGGTCCGTCGGGAGATTTTTACTGCTGCCTTGCCACGAATGTCACCTATGGGCTTTAAAATCCTGTTTGATCTGCTGGCCTCATATCCTCACCAAGGCGTGCGCATTCAGGAGTTGTCATTTCATTTTCGCCCGCGTTTTCACGGGGAGTCTAAGCTTGACTCGCTGGTAATTTGGGAATTTGCCATGTACCTTGCTGAACGTTTAACCAGGGGGAAATTTTCGGCGCACTTTATTTCTTTTGCCCTTATTGGTTCGCTGGGGGTCTTATTTCATCTTTCTATTATTAAATTGTTGTTGCTATTGGGAATGGTTTTTATTCATGCCCATATTGTGGCAACATCTGTTACCATTATTTTAAATTTTATCTTGAACAATTTTTTGACCTATCGCCACAAACGTCTGGCCGGAATTTTTGAATTTTTAAAGGGTTTGCTAAGTTTCTACGGAGTGTGCGCCGTTGGTTTTGTGGGAAATGTTGGGGTTGCGCACTTTATGGTCAAATCAGTTAATTCCCCCTGGGCATTTTCCGCAGTGATGGGCATTGTCGTGGGAACTTTTTGGAACTATGGCATTTCCAAGCAAGTAACCTGGAAAAATTAGAAGCCCTCTTATAAATGGTTTTACATAAGCATCTAAAATAGAGTTGTCTCATAATTCAAAAGCATTGCAGCACTAAGCAGCGATACAAAATCGAAGGGGATGTGGAAACCCCCGCTATTGAACTCGAACCTGTCGGTCGCTGCCAGAAAATTTCAAAGGCTAGGGAGAAGCCCCTCACCGGCCTCGAAGTGGATTTCGCTCCTCGCCACCCCCAGTATGGCAGGAGGCTTACGGTGGCATATCGAGTAGGAGGGGGGGCTCCCCCCCCCGACCTCTCATTCTGCTGACGAGGCTTCTTTTTAGGGGTCGAGCTTTGCTAAAAATGCTGTTTCCCACAGGACAAAGCACCGGGATCTCTCAAGCCCGGCGAACAGGGGTATTTTGAGGGATTTGCTGACTTCTCTCGATGCTGCCCGTATCCGCTGCTGACTTTGCTAAGCACCATCAGGGGATAACCTCCTCCTTGCTCGCTGCTACGAGCAATAGCCTTTATATGGAACACCCTCGTTCTCGCTGCCTCGAGAGTGTGCCGAGTCCAAGCTTTTTTCGGGAGGCTAATCGGCCGCTTTTCCCCCTCGGCCTTGCCATGCTGGAGGCACGAGGGGAGAGAAGCTGCTGCGGGGAAGAAGATTTCTTTCAGATACTTTTCACAAGTGCAGAAAGAGGGGCTACTTTTAAAGGTTAAATCTGCTCCAGTAGAGGATGTTTTCTGGCGGAAGATGGTTTGATCGTGGTGAGAACTCTTCTTGAGCACAAAATTTCTATTTTGGAGCCGTATCAAAAATTAAGCAATGAGATGCGTCCGCTTGCTGAAGGACTAAATATTTACCTATTCGACTGCGGAGGCGCAAAATAGTGGAGACGTTGAAAAATGATTGCAAAATACACACTCTGCCAAAATCAAGAACGGCGCATAGGGAAGGTCATAGCCTGCTGTTGCCAGCTTGCCTCTAAATCATGATATACTTTTACTAGCCCCCCGCTTAGGAGAAAATCTTATGCCTAACTCTCCTTACCTGTTCTTTCTCACTATGATGGTTTTAGCAAACTTCCACGCTTGTATAAATCAGCGCGAAGAAAATTCACCAAGTGCCGCTGTAAGCACCCCCCTTGCTTTGCTCAATGGCGCGACTACCGAGCTCAGCGCTTTGGCTAGCTCCACCACCCTAAGCCCTACCTCGAGTCACCTAAATATCGCTACCATCGATTCTTGGACGTCAACGGGGTTTGACGTGATTGATTTCGACCCTCAGGGGCAGCTATTCAGCGTGGGGGGGATCGCTCCCCCCAGCCTGCCAGAATGTTTTGCCATTGCAGTAGTTATTGAGCCCCGCATTAGCGGTAGTACCCAATCCTATCTTATTACCTCCTATAAAGGAGGTGCGGTGAGTGATCTACCCTCTCTTACCTATTGCACACTCGGTAGCCTAACTGCCGAAAATAAAGATGCTGCTAATAATTTTTTGCTCTATTGGCAATCGCGAGATTCTCAGGGGGCACTTTCTCTGACGAACATCCCTAGTAAAGCACTGGAGGGGAGCTTAGAGGGGGGCTTAGGAAAAATAGAGCGCCCGATTAGCCACCCTGGGGAAGAGATCGAGCAAGTGCTCGAAACAGCTTCCCCAAAAAAAATCGTAAAACCTAGCCTTGTAATGGCAGACAAAAACTCTCCTACAACATCAATAAGAGATCTCAGTCCCGTTGAAAAAGATCGCAACAAGTCTCTTTCAGCGACGTCAATAGAAAAAAGGCTCTCCCGCAAGAGCGCTCCGATGCCTGAGGAATTGTCCTTCTTCAATGATCAAATCACCAGTTTTCGAAGCAAGTCGATAAAGGAGCGAGTTTCTGTTGCCGGTAATACTGGAGAGGCGGAGTTCTACGCTTCTCTCAGAGGCGAAATAAAAACTATTGGAGAGCCCCATAAGGGTAGCTCTGTCCATGTTGATTCGATCATGATCGATGGGAAAGAATATACGCGTCGGATCGAAACTGTCCCTCACGACCATAATTTGGAGGAATGGAAAGCTAAGAAAAAAGAGGAGCGAACAGCAAGCCTGCTCCTTGGGGAGATAAACCGTGAGCATCCTGATGTCGTAATAACACCCGACCTATGCTTTGTCGGTGACAGGGAATATGTTTCCCTCTGGCCAGTTTTGAAGGGAGATCTGCGTACAGCTCTTAAGAGTAAGTCCTCAGCAAGCTTAGCTTCTGTTCCAGAAATATTGAGTAGAAACCTGGAAATCCTTCATGGGGGAGTTCCTTTTTCCCACGAGGGAGTCTCCTACCAACTGTCTTTCTTTCACAACGACCTCAAGCCAGAAAACATAAGCTTTACCTCCGAGAAAAAGCCGGTATTTACGACTTCAGAAGTTGGTCAGCCAGTCGTTTGGCGTAAATTACCGGACGGCACCTATGAAGCGCACGGGTTACAAGCTGCTGATAACGGGGAATGGAAGCTCACCGAGTTACAAGTATTGCAGAAGGGTACTCTATCCTTTATGGACAGAGAGTCGTGTCTTTATGAGCCTGGTAGCCTCACTGCTGAGGGACGTTTTAAGCTCTTAAAAGATGCGAACGTCTCAGCACTTAATATAGTTAATTTTGAGCTTGTGACCGGCAAAAGCTATAGGGAATATTTGTCGCAGCTCGTGGTTGATAAGGGAAAGACAACGCTACCGCCTATACTCAGGAAAATAGGCGACTACAAAAATATGTACAATAAACCAAAGATGACAGAGATAAGTCGCACGTCCCCCCCTGGGCAGCGTCCCCTCTTGTCGAAGCAGCAATTAGCAGACCCAATGAATGTATTGACCGCCTCGGAGAAGAGGAAGGATAGGTGTAGCCCCTCTTTCTGCACTTGTGGAAATACCTGATTAGCTCTGGCATCGTAGACTCATGCAATAAACATGAGGTAAATGATGGCAATTAGCACAATTCAAGCAGTTGATAAGCAGCTCGCAAAAATCAAAACTAAATTTCAGAAATTCGATAAAACTGCACCTCGCAATAGTCGCAAGTACCTCGGTAACCCGATTGTTTGACGGGGGCGGGGTTTTGACAAAGACCAACGTGCCGGAAGCGTTTCGTCGATAATACCCATAGAGAGACTTTGTCGCGAAAACGACTTAAAGAGGTGTCCCTTTAATCCTTTAGGGGGAGACGACGGGGGGGGATACCGTAAAAATTTTATAGGTATCACCAGCCTGCCGCGGCCCTCCCTTGCCAAAGCCATTGTCTATATTTTCTACATTGTCTATATTTGCTCCAGTAGGCAGCCTAGATGGTGTTATATCGTGACCATGAACAAAGGTGATCTCTGGATGTTCCTGTCGAAACTCTTCAAATTGGGGTTCTCCTGGTCTTTGCCAAATAAGTTGCCGAAAGCAAAACAATGGATTCTCGGACTCAGCATCCTGAATCTTTCGCCAAGAAGGCCATTCCTCTTCTGATTGAAGACTTGATTGGAATTTTGCGTTCAACGCATCTATCATCGCAGGCAATTTTTCAACCGTAGGCTCGGATTCGGATAGCGATTTTTTAGAGGGCAACTGATAGAATTGCAGCAGAAGATCCAAAGTATCGTTAAAATCAGGAGCATTATCTCTCGACCCAGGAGAAAAAGAAATTGGTGCGTGACTATAAACAGCCAGTCGGGAAACCCCTTTCTGTCCAGATGAATAGGATAGAAGTTTCAAATGAGGCAAATAAGCTGTACGAATTATAGCAGTGAACTTTCCACGTAAGTCTGGTTCTCTGGATAAAAGGTGATAAAAATCACGAACAGATTTTGCGGAATCTCCCGCGCTGTAGGCATAAGGCTTCGTATCTTTCAAGCCGGTTTTGACATCAAAGTCAATTAGAAACCAGACATCATGATTTGAGAGAATTATTTCATAAGGAATCTTGTGGGTCTTTATAGTGTTCAAAATGGCAAGGGTTAGCGCATCGTTGACACCACGATCAGCTAACATATCACCAATAAAGCGAAATTTTACTCCTTGGGAAACT
>JAHFAI010000129.1 GCA_023250635.1 Deltaproteobacteria bacterium
GGCTGGGGGTGGCGAGGAGGGAAATCCACAAGGCCGGTGATGGGCTTCTCCCTAGCTTTTGAAATTTTCTGGCAACTACCGGCAGGCCCGGAAAGCGACCAGCGTTACCTATGTCTCCGGTACAATCTGTTACCTATGTATCCGGTTTTGACCATGGGTATACCATACTACTTCGGTAAAACGACTTGCTGGCAACCACCAAAACACCCTATTATTCTGGCTGGTATAATCTCTTCTTTTTATTCCTACGGATAAAATATGTCACTGCAAAAATTGCTGAGTACCGCTCTGTCTCCCCAGGAGATCGATTGTTTGGTAAAACAAGAACTTGCCAATATACTCGCTTGTTGTAAGCCAGAGACGGTCATTCTCTTTGGCTCTGCTGCCCGTCAGCAAATGCGTACTTGCTCAGATTTAGATTTGATCGTTATTTTTTCCAGCGCCGACGAGATAGAGCAAGGAAAAACCTCCTATTATTGTTCACCACGACCCCGTACCTGGCCGGTTGACGTGCTTTTTATCAGCAGAATTGACTTTGATCATCGCTCTAAACGTGGTGGTGTGTATCTGATCGCCGCCGAAGAAGGTAAAATCATTTATGGAGGAGGCAAGCATGGTACCCCGTGATGCTCGTTACCAGCGTGAATATGCTCATGAACTGCTGGCGATTGCCGAAGCAGACTTGGAGAGCGCTTTTTTACTGGCCACAGTAGAACGCAAACGCTGGGAAAACGTTTATTTATTGGCGCAACAGAGCTTAGAAAAGGCACTTAAAGCAGTACTATGCTGGCATTCAGAACTGGTACCTCTGGTGCATGATATAGGAATTTTAGTAACTAAAATTGCCGTGTTTGCTAAGCCGCCTTTTGGCTATAATCTTAATAATCTCAGTGAATATGCCACCATACGGAGATACCTGGAATCAAAGGAGGAATATACCTCGCACGAGGTTGTTGAGATTCTCAAGCAAGTAAAGAAAGCCGTAGAATGGTGCAAGCAGCAACTTGCTTCCGCCGCTACTCACGCCGATAATTCGTAATACGTCGCGTCCCATTATGTAACAATTCGACTCCAATAACACAACCGTGGCGATAAATCTCGTAGTAGCGTTTCAACTCGAGGGAAAAACGACGAGAGCTCAGGGTTTTAATCTCGGAGCGGCCGTCAGCGTAAGCATAGCAGTGGAGGATCTCCTCCCCAGACTGTTTCTCTTCCAGCCCAAACGAACGCTGGCGATCAATCCGCCGCAGCTTGAGCCAATTGCGGTGGGACGTCCTCAAAATTTCGTGAGAATACTTACGCCGTTGATGATGATTACAGCATTGCTCGCTGATCAAGGCTTCCCCTTGGGGACACGCTAAAGAAAGCACATAATCAATGACTTTGCGCTGGCACGATTCACCTGTTACCGCGCTTAACAGCTTAGTCAAGCGCTCCTCTGCACAGAACCTGCGCGGATCATCGCCCTCATAAGGAAACTGCTGAGCAAATTCCTCCTCACTGGGCCAAAGGCTCATATTTTCGAGCAAATAAACCCGCTGCGCATCAGCAATTAACAGGGCCTGTAGAGAAGCGCCGCTCAGAGGAGGAACAGGAGGAGCCCCCTCAGCCCGAGCTGCGCCCGCCAGATACGGGTCGGAGGAAAAAAAGCTGCTGCTTACCACTGCAAAAATACCTAAGACCCCGAGACCAACGGCAAGCTGCCCCGTCAAATGAGCTATTCTTCCCTGACGCTGAGCACCCTCACTTCGGTAGTCAGCTGCAGCTAGAGTCTGCGCACTCATGAAAAACACCAGGAACACGATACCTGCAGCTGCTCTGTTCGACCGAGAGAAAAACCTCACTGAAGCCCCTTCCTGACAAAATGATGCTGAACTGCCACGGTGGCCCCCTTATTGAGGGCCCGAGGTAATACCCGTTTTTCCACCTGCACTTGTACGCTTATCAGCTCAGGAAAGTCATTCATTATTCGGCGCCCTAGCCTCAAAACCGCCGTTTCCACCAGCTTTATCTCTTGATCACGGAGTTCCCTATCAATGGCCAAAAACAGCTGCCCATAGTCCAGGGTTCCCTCAAGGTTATCTTCTAAGCGGTTTACCATCTCGGTGCTGAGCTCCACCTGCAGGGAAACCAAGATTTCTTGACCGACCAAGCGTTCGCGATAGAAATGGCCTAACTTAACAAAAACGGGGTACTTTTCCAGGATAATGAGCACAGGAGTTCCCCTTATACAGAGCTGGTGATGACAAGATCAGCACTATCCATATCAAGACTTGACTTTAAGCACCATTATTAGCTACAAATCTAGCTTGGATTTTTCAATTTTTGATCATTCACCCCAGAGGAGGACCTGATGGCACGGGTATCTATAGAAGATTGCCAAAAAGTAATGCCTAACCGCTTTGCTCTCGTGGTCGTAGCTGCTAACCGCGCTCGTCAATTGATGGGAAGCAGCACCCCCCTGGTTACCAGCAAAAACAAGTCCCCCGTTACCGCCCTGCGGGAAATCGCCGAATGCAAAGTTATTCTCAAGGAAAAGGGCCTCGAGACCCTCGAAGATTTA
The DNA here is from genome assembly GCA_023250635.1 of Deltaproteobacteria bacterium. GTDB lineage: Bacteria > Bdellovibrionota_B > Oligoflexia > Oligoflexales > Bog-1112 > JAHFAI01. Next base: position 2,564 of record JAHFAI010000129.1, read on the forward strand.
ATCTAATCTGCGGAGGATTGCGGTGAAGCCAGAAGCCGACTTGATTAATAAGGTCATCTCCCTGTGTAAACGCCGAGGCTTTGTTTTTCAAAGTAGCGAAATCTACGGCGGCTTAAAATCCTGCTACGATTTTGGCCCCCTAGGTGTCGAACTTAAACGCAATATCGCCCAGGCCTGGTGGCGAGATATGGTCCAGAGTCGCAGCAATATCTATGGCATCGATGCCGGGATTTTGATGCACCCCAAAGTCTGGAAAGCCTCAGGACACCTCGATAACTTCTCCGATCCCCTGGTTGATTGTTTCAATTGCCGCGAGCGCTTTCGCGCTGACAAAGCTCCGCGCTTTGCCCCCGGTACCTTGGTCACTGCCCAGATCCGCACCAAGAACAACAAAAGCGAAGAAAAAACCATTCCCGTGGGCGAATGCGGCTATGTGTGTCCCCACTGCAATTCGACTAACCTCTCTCCTGAGCGCCTCTTTCATGGGATGTTTCGCACCGCGATCGGCTCCCTTGATCCCCTGAACGAACTTATGGAAAACTACAGCGAGGGCATGAATAAAGACAGCTTTCGCGAATTTTTGACCAGTCATATAGAAAAATCAGCAATTTATTTACGCCCCGAAACTGCCCAAGCAATGTTTGTGCAATTTCTTAATGTGCAGCAAACCATGGCGGCAAAAGTCCCCTTCGGGATCGCTCAGCAGGGTAAATCCTTTCGCAACGAAATCGTCGTGGAACACTTTATTTTCCGTTCCTGCGAATTTGAGCAGATGGAAATGGAATTCTTCTGCGAGCCCGGCTCGCAACTTGAATGGCTCGAATACTGGAAGCAGGAACGTCTGCGCTGGCATCAACAGTTTGCCAATCATAAAGACCACTATCGCTTTCGCGAACATGCCAGGGATGAACTAGCCCACTATTCCGATCGCTGCTTTGATATCGAGTATCTCTACCCCTGGGGCTGGGATGAACTCGAGGGTATCGCCTCGCGCACCGATTTTGATCTCAAGCAACATAGTCAGGCATCGGGCAGTAAACTGACCTATTTTGATCCCCACAAGGTCAATCCCGAAACCGGCAAAGCCGGCTGGCGCTATACCCCTTATGTGGTGGAACCAGCAGCCGGACTTACCCGCACCTTCCTCTGTTATTTGCTCGACGCTTATAAAGAAGAAGCATCCGTCGATGCCGAGGGGGGAAGCAAGCAGCGCACGGTGCTAAAACTCCATCCCACTCTCGCTCCGATCAAAGCGGCTATTTTTCCCCTGGTCAAAAAAGACGGGCAGCCAGAAATGGCCGAAAAAATCGCTGCCGAGCTCCGCCAAACAGGGCTCGCCGTGGTCTACGACGATAATCAGTCGATTGGCAAACGCTACGCTAAGCACGATGAGGTGGGTACCCCCTACGCCTTGACCATCGACAGCGAGAGTCTTCGCGACCAGCAGGTAACTATTCGCGATCGCGATACCACCCAGCAACGGCGCGTTCCCATTGCCGAAGCCCTTGGGGTAGTTCAGCAGCTACATTCGTAAAACT
>JAHFAI010000073.1 GCA_023250635.1 Deltaproteobacteria bacterium
GGTTTCAGTACGCGCCAAGAAATTCAGTTTACCATTAAAAATTACTCCCGAGTTCTCAGTGCGATACAGGGGAATCGGCAGATTAAGAGAGGCGGTAATCCCTTCGGCTCTAACATCACCGTATTTTCCCTTAATCGGAGTAACTTTTGTCTCTTTGTTTTCATAGTACTCAAAAATAGGAACATTTTCGGCAGCTAAGCTTACTGCCGGCGCCATCCAAGCCCCGCCCCCTACCAACGAACTCAGCAGCAGAGCCTTGCGCAAACAGCCCATCCAGCTTTCCTCCCGAAAAAAGTAACGACTCAGCACTTCGCCAACTACTCAAGGCTTGGCTCAAATTTAGCAAATAGAGTGAGTCGTTGGTAGTCTATTTTCCCTGGGAAATTACCCAGGGAAATTTACAACCGGGATTTTCCCTGAATTGACGGATGTCAAAATTGTCGTTACATCTTAAATATTAAAAAAACAAAAAATCTATTCCTCTTGGCCACAAGGAGCTCGCTGGTGAAGACTGTCAGGCATTCGACTATCGCCTTGGGCCTAATCATCCAGATTTTTACTGCTTCTTGCGGCAGCAAGATTGAGAAAAAAGTACCGAGGGCTACGCCAGCAGACGATCCTTCTCCAAGCAGCGCCGAGAGCTTCTCCCTCTCTTCTTTTGTGGTCGAAAAAGACAAGATTTCGTCAACGGAAAGTAGCCCCAACAGCAAATTTCGCCTTGGCCTTAACCGGGAAGGGCTAGGCAAGGAATTTCTCCTCCGTGCCAACGTGGTACAAGGCTCACCTTCTGCGATGTTCTCGAATCTCAAAAGCAGGATCGTGGTTTTTAAATTGAGCGATGATCGCCTCTATATGATCGAAGCTTCGGCCGGACACATCCTCCAAGGAGAGGTTGGCCAGGAGCTGGTCCTAGCAGAATTTCCGCTTCTAAGTCAGAACCAGCAGGTAATTTTCTTTGATTTTAATCGCGGGATGAAGAAACTCTATACCATGCAAGATTGGTACGCCCAAGATCTTGCTGGCGATAGTCACCCCAGCCATGAAGCTCAATTCGGAGCAATTGGCATCGACGTAAGCTTTCTCAAAGATATTTCTGTCGACGAAGCCAACATGCTGCAATTAACCCAGGTCGCACAGCTACGCTCTCCTAAAAGCTTTGTTCCTGCTGAAGTGCACTATCATTTAGCCCCCTATCAACCAGCCGCTGATTTTAAGCCCAGTCCTGCACTCGACAAAGAACGGGTGGGATTTTTTGAGGTTACTCCTGAATTTAATCAAACCACGGGCAGATCCCATATTCATTCCAGCAAGTTCAATAGCAAGCACCCCATAGAATTTGCCATCTCTGCCAACACTCCGGCGGAATTTCGGGACAGTATTCGCGAAGGCATTCTCTATTGGAATAAAGCCTTTGGTCGCGATGTTCTGACCGTGGTTGACGCCCCTGTCGGCGCCAAAGCCCCCAACTACAGCAAGAACATCGTCCAATGGGTAGACTGGAAGGATGCGGGCTTTGCCTATGCCGACGCCCAGATGGATCCCCGCACTGGAGAGGTACTCAATGCTCAGATTTATCTGACCAGCGCCTTCACCCACTTAGCTCGCCGTCAAACCCTAAGTCGTCAACGTTCGCTACTGCCCTCCGTACAGGCCTTGGGTGAAAGCGCCGAAGACCTCGAGAACTTTGTGCAGAAGCATCTAGTTGCTCACCGCCCGACACTGCAGAATTACAGCTTTCCCCAAGCAACTGCGCCTGATCTACACCAGCATTTTGGCCTCACCGGCTCACTGCGCGAACCCCTTTGCCAGCATGAAGAAGAGTTTTCTTTCAACCATATTTTTGCTGCCATTCATGAATACGAACTCAGTGAACAAGAGGTGATGGGAGTCGTCCAAGACTATCTTCGCCATGTAGTAGCCCACGAAGTAGGACACACCCTAGGTTTGCGCCATAATTTTGCCGGCCATCACCGAAGGAGCTACAGCCTTGCTGAGAAAAAAGATCTTTACATAAAATTCTTCAAAGGCGAAGCACTGCCCGAAAACCTGGTGGTCAGCAGCTCGGTCATGGATTATCTTCCCTTTGAAGACGCGGGACTCTCTGGTCGCCTTATTAAGAAGAATCCGAAGGCCTTTACTTACGACGAAAAAGCCCTGGAAATCCTCTATGAGGGCAAAACCCTTGCTGAGCTCAGTGCCACCCTGCCGCTTTTTTGCACGGATTCTCATGTAGCAACCTACGTCGATTGCCGGCGTTTTTCCTCCAATGCCTCCCCTCTGGCCAGTGCCAAATACGACAGCGAAAAGGCCTTTAGCAATCTACCTTACACTCTCCTTGACTATTTTATCGCCAACGCCAAGGCACCTGAGCCCGGGGTCAAAGCCCAGCCTTTTGATAGTATAAAATTAGGCAGCGTTCCTCTGGCTCTCTCTCTTTTAGGCTCACGCATGCTTGCTTTAAAAACCCTAGTAAGCAGCAGTAGGGCCCTATGGATTGATCGTGCTCACGGAAGAGTCACCAACACGAATCGCGCTGAGCTTACCCAAAAATACGGAGCTTGGGTGACGGACGAAGTAGTGGCCGCTGGGGGTTGGAGCAAAATTCTTGATCACTTCGATGGCAATTTTGCTACGGAGCTGAGCCGGCGCTTTAACGAGTTAGTAGAATTACATAAAACGGGTAAAAGCTCCCTTGGCACCTACGAATTTTCGCTTGATGAGCTAGCTGCAATGAAAACGGCAGTGGCAAGCTACGGGATGGAATTAGAGAAATCCCTGCAGATCGTCTCTATTCTACAACTTGCCTCCATCAAGGACATCTCTGGCAAAGCCCTCACTCCTTCAGGCTTTGCTTTAGGCGATAGCTTTGCCGACTACTTGGCAAAACGAGCTGCGACAACAGCCCTGGCTCGCACGGCAACTCCTCTTAAGGGTTTTTATCAAATAAAAATGCCGATCAAACTAACTGGCATCAAAGCCATTGCTGTTTATCACTACCTTGCCGACAAACATCCCGAGCTGCTGAACATTCCCTTCGGTAGCCACGAAGATTCTTTCGCCATCGACCCCAGCACCATGCAGGCAGTTTTAAGCAAGATGCTGCATTCTCTCCTCGAGATCGCTGGCGAAAAACTCGATATTCCCCAGCTGATTAAAGAATACAAACTCGATAAGCTCCTCGCAAGTGCGCCGGCTGCCGATGCGCCCCCAACCGATGCCAGCCTTCACCCCACCGCCATCACGGTGAACCCGGCTCCGGGAGAAGCGCCGGCAGCAGCAAGCAGTGCTGCGCTGGTGACTAGCACCCGAGCGATTAACGTTATGATCCCTCTAAATCTCGCGAATTTCCGCCACAGTTATATAATCAGAGCTCTATCTCTCCTGCTGCTCAGTGCCAAGCAGAGCCAGGATCTCAGCTTTGCCACCAGACATCGACAGATGCTCCGCGAAATAATGCGGGGCGTATATACCGCAAACCTTCGCGGTTTAAATATTTTGAAGCTCCCTTACGAGAACCAGGGAAAAATCACCAATGTGTGGTTGCAAGAAAACCGTCTGATTATGAATGCCCTCGGAGAGTCCGAAAAAAACGAGGACGAGGAGAAGTAGTTGGGAGGTCCTTCGCTCCGTCATCCTGAGCGGAGCGAAGGACCTCCCAACTACTTACACCAATCCACTTCGTTTTTGCGGCCTCCATCATAGGGCACGGCTAGATGCGCTTGCAGGAGCAGCGCGCTAACGTTTTTGCCATCGGCATAGAGATCACCGAGAATCCGAAAATATTTTTCTTTTTTGATATTCCGTAATTCTAAATCTTCGGCCTTGCTAAGCAGGCGAAAGAGAAATTTTTTGGCTTTCACAGCTTGCAGGCGCTCACAGGCAGATTTACCGCGAATTTCTGGGCTATCAATACCCCCCAGGCGAACCTTGGCATTTTCACCAAAAAATCGCGAAATATGAGGAATTCTCAGAGTGAGGGTATCACCGTCGTAATTGCTGACAAAAGTCAGACACTTAAAAGTCGTGGGGGTATGGGCGCACTCCTTTGCCGCTAAACAAGGGGATACAAAAAGCGTAGTACCAAGAACAACCAGGGAAACGAGTCTCATAGCTCTACCTCCAGATTTGTTCTAAGCTCTGTAGAATTTTTCGCGGCTAAGCGCGAGAGACTTCTCTGGACCTATCCCCCTAAGTAAACAGGTTCTTAGGTGCGGAAATAAGCCTTTAAAGCTCGGTGAAGCTTGCGCAGACACTCCTCCGCTTGCTCCCCCTGAACGAGCAGGGTCAAGAGATGGTCCTGCATATCGCTGTAGTACAGCTCTCCCCCCACTTGCTGATGGACGAGGGCGACCAATTCCTGACTTTGGCGAAAACCATGTCCCACCACCGCCAGCGCCCCGAGATCGCCTCGTTCCTGGCAGGCAGACATCTTTGCCGAATTTTCGCGGCAAGCTTCTTCGAATTCAGCAATCAGCTGAGCCGCCAAGGAGCTCTCACAGATCACCCGCATTTGGTAGGTATTTTCGCCTTGCCAACTCTGCTGTACAAGCAGCGGCGATTCCTGATTCCCCCAGAGTTTTTCAAGGGCAACTAACAAGGGAGAAAACCCCAGACCCTGGGTTACTTGAATCGTAAAAATAAGCTGGCTCTGGTTTTTTTTGTAGGTAAGGGCGCTAACGTAGGGACGTTCCATAGGGGCAAAGCCTCCAATAAGAGTGCCACGAATTTCCGGGTGGTAACTTGAGCGAATTTCGAGGCAAAGCTGATTTTTCTGCGCTAAAAAAGCCGCTCGATGATGCAGCACCTGGGCCCCTGCCCAGGCCAAATCAACCATTTCCTGCCATGACACTTTTGCCAATAAATGGGCCTCGGGGACTAGGCGGGGATCGGCGCTCATCACCCCCGGAACATCGCTATAAATCTCACAGGACGAGGCTTGATGGGCCACTGCCAGGGCCACCCCGGTCAGATCCGAGCCCCCACGTCCCAAGCTGGTAATGTCTTTGGTGCGCGGACATACTCCCTGGAATCCTGCCACAATCACCACAGGAAAACTGCGCAAAGCATCGCTGACCCGATCACTGCGCACTTCTTGGATGCGCGCATTACCGTGATTGCCATCGGTCAAAATCCCTGACTGAGATCCCGTTAGAGAAATCGAGGCAACCCCTAAGGTCTGCAGAGCAATACTCAAGAGCGAGGTACTGATTCGCTCTCCCGTAGTCAAAAGCATATCAAGTTCGCGCTTCGCGGGGCTGCTGCTCAGCTGATACGCGAGAGCAAGCAGCTCATCGGTATAGCTCCCCATGGCGCTAACTACCACCAGGACCTTTGTGCCCTCAGCCACCGTGCGCTGAATATGACTAGCCACATGGCGAATTTTCTCTAAAGTACCGACGGAGCTCCCTCCGTACTTATGCACAACGAGTCGTTCCAACATAGAGTTTTGCCTTAGAAACAGGCTGCGTCACTGCCCTGCCTGTGTTATAATGGCCATTATCCCTGGTGCTTTTACTAGCGCCGCGAAGAACAAGACACCATGGCCACCATGCAACATCTGCACGTTACCATCCTCGGCTCCGGCACCTCCACAGGAGTTCCTGTCATAGGTTGCCCGTGCGCAATCTGCGCCAGCACCGAAGCAGGCAACAAGCGCTTGCGCTCGTCGATTCTGCTGACGCTACCCAATGATCTTGGTCACATAGTCGTTGATACCACAACTGACTTTCGCACTCAAATGCTTCGCGCCAAAGTAAAGCACCTCGAAGTCGTCTTATTCACCCATACCCATGCGGACCACTGCCATGGCTTCGACGACTTGCGAGCTTTTTTCTTTCATAGTCGCCGCCCTGTCAATTGCTATCTCTCGCCCGAGCATTTACAGGAATTACAAGAACGCTTTTCCTACGCCTTTCACAATTCCGGTTATCATGGCACTGCCCCCCAAACGCGGATACATACTTTTACTGACGAGGTCCCCTTCCCCCTGCTTGGCCTCGAAGTTGATCCCGTCAGACTGCCCCATGGCCATACCCATACCTACGCATTCCGCTTTGGCAATTTTGCATACGCTACCGACTTCAAATGCTTTCCCCCCGAAACTATCGCCCGCTGGCGAGGAAAAATTCACACCATGGTAGCCAGTGGCCTGCATTTTCGCCCCCATGCCACCCATAGTTCGATCCCTGAAACCATTGAACTGTTCAAGGCTTTGGAGGTAAAGCGCGGAATCATCACCCACCTTTCCCATGAAGTGGACTATCAGCGGGACCAAGCGCAGCTTCCCTCGTACGTCGAATTAGCCTATGATGAGATGACTTTTTCGGTGAATTTCCCCCACTAAAAACGTATTTTTACTCCTTTTATAGGTTTGCAAACAGCTTATCCAAGGTCACTACTTCAAAAGTATCTCCAAGCAAAAACTCCGTCTGCATTACCAAGCAGGGTATGTCTATATTCGCCAAGTCTAAATACACTATGACTTGCGAAATACCACCCTCCTCTTGCCTCTTTTTGATGGCTTCAGCCAAAGCCTGGGGAGCTTGCTGTTGCTCGTGAAAAAAGTTTCCCTCAGGATTTTTCCAATAATACAATTCCGATCTTACTACCGGTAAATTAGCTATTTTTTGCTGATGCATTTCCGAATATTTTTCGGCAATCACCAGTCCTTTGACCAGCGGATTATGGGCGCTCAATGTATAAACTAAATTAGTTAACTCAATATTATTAAAATCTCTTTTATGGCGATAGTAATATTGATCCCAAAACCATAGATCTATATATTTAGTATCGCTAATCCCCATATATTGCGTCGTTTGATCGAGATACAATGAATGCAAATGTTTCGGAAGATATCCAAAGAACATATATCCTGCCCCTGAAGCTGGAGCAAAAAATGAATCTAAGGGACTAGCGGTGTCATAGTAGTAGGAAAAAAGCGCCGGCAACATTTGGGTAAACCTCGGATTTATCCCCCAATTTAGCGGCACCCGCCCACGACAAGCGCTTTTCCAATGACCACCATAAAGCGACTTTACCACTTTTGGGGTATCTCCCTCGGCAAGCAAAAAAGCAACCAATGTTCTCGTTGAGGAGGAAAAATAATCTCCGACTGTACTAGTTTTTTGCTTCCAAGTTGCTATTTTCTCAAAGTTATGCGTAAAAAAACTAAGGTTAAATGAATGGGATGCATAGGGCACATAACCTAAAGATGACAAAAATGGCGCATACTCATGCTCGCTAGGATCACCCCAGCCAAAAATACTTGCTAAAGGCGTCAGGGACCTTAGTATTTTTCCTGCTAAGATAATCTCTTCTGGAAGAGAATAGTTTGTTCTAAAGAAAAATCCTTTGTTTTTGGCAACAAAGTCTGACCCAGCCAAACTATCATGATTATCGCTAAAAGCCACATTTAGATCAGTCAGAGGCATTAGATTTTTAATAGCCCATTGATAGATAGCAGCATGCTCTGAAAAAGCGCACAAGTTATCAATATTGACAGGATGAGGGTACAATCTTCGTAACCATTCATTATTTCTATACAGCTTCTGAGAGACAGGGATCAGATTGTGGAGAGAAGCATAAGTAAGAGAAATATACATTTTCGCATCTTTGGCGCTATCTTCTGGGAAAATAAGCACATTTTTGAATTGCGGCTTAAGCAGAGTAAGAAGAGAGCTTAATTTTTCAATAGTCACAAAATTATAATGATATTTCTGAGAAAAATATTTGATAAATTCGACATCTGCCTGATTTACGCCATTACGATAATAAGTGTGCGACCAATCACGCTCTTGATAATTAATAATAAACAGCCTGGGCCCATGGCGATTTACAATTCCTTGAATTACCGCAAGAGTTGCGATATCTGACTTAGTTGTTCCCCAATTTTTGGCGTCAAATATATAGGCGGTATCTTCCACATAACTTTCTGTTTGCAGCGTTTTGCTAGCTTTAATTTGACTGCAAGAAATAGCCAAACAAACCGCCACCAAGATCAAAAAATAAAAAAAATGCTTTATCACTAAACATATCCTTCTTATTTGACTATGGTTTGTGAACACTGAGAAAACTTCAGCGAAATTTAGTAACTAGTCAGCACTTTTTCAACTACTCAAGGCTTGCTGCAGTTTTGCTGCTTTTAAGGCGCGAGCAGCGGAGCAGCCGTCTGGCTGTGAGCACGCGCAGCAACGAAGAAAGCGGCGAAGATGCACCAAGACCTGAGTAGTTACGAAATTTATTTCTTTAATTGTCGCCTATCCAAAGGGAAAAAGCCACCACACGAGCCCCTTATGCCCATCGGCTTTTGGTTTGCCACAAGGCGCGAGAAAAAAAACGCGAGGGGTATAAAAAAGCTTCCGCCACTAAGGCAATATGCCTATGATGGAAATATGCGTACGCTTAATTGCTGCGCCTTTGTGACATCCGAAAATTGCGTGAGCGATGCAATTTTGCTGCCCCATTCAGAAACACAACCGCGGCGTGCAGGCGCCAGGGATTAACCAAAGGAATCCAGTATGATTATCGGCATCCCCCGAGAAGTAAAAACCCGAGAAACCCGCGTGGGCATAGTCCCAGGCGGGGTCAGAGAACTCGTAAAACGCGGACACAAAGTCTTTATCGAACAGGGAGCGGGCCTGGGCGCAGGAATCAGTGACGCCATCTATCAAGAAAGTGGTGCCCAACTGGTAAAAGATCGCCAAATCCTCTGGCGTGATGCCGAAATGATCATCAAGGTCAAGGAACCCATTGCCGAAGAATACAATTTGCTCCAATCCGGGCAGATTCTTTATACCTACCTTCATCTAGCCGCAGCCGCCGAGCTTACCGATGTCTTGGTGCAGAAGAAAATCACCGGCATCGCCTACGAAACCATCCAACTCGCCGATCGCTCTCTACCGCTCCTCAAACCTATGAGCGAAGTCGCCGGGCGCATGTCAGTGCAAGTTGGTGCCCAAAACTTACAACGCCATAACGGCGGCAAGGGCTTTTTGTTGGGAGGGGTTCCCGGGGTCCGACGCGGACAGGTATGCATTCTCGGCGGCGGTGTGGCAGGTATTAACGCGGCTAAAATCGCCATTGGCATGGGAGCTCTCGTCACGGTTCTCGATGTGGACCAACAGCGCTTGGCCTACCTGGATGATGTCTTTGGCAGCACCGTAACGACGATGATGTCGAACCCTGAAAATATCTCCCGCTCGGTGATTAGCGCCGATCTGGTGATTAGCACAGTGCTTATAGCCGGAGCCAAAGCTCCGATTTTGGTCACTCGGGAAATGATTGCCCAGATGGAAGCCGGCTCCGTGATTGTGGATATTTCCATCGACCAGGGCGGTTCGGTAGAGGGCATTCGCCCCACAACCCATGATAATCCGACCTTCATCTACGAGGGTGTTCTTATGTATGGGGTAACCAACATCCCTGGGGACGTGTCCATAACCAGCACCTATGCTTTGACCAATGCGACCCTTCCCTACGCCTTGCAGTTAGCCGACCAGGGCTTTAATCGTGCGGTGTCTTCTATCCCTGCTCTTTTCGCTGGGGTCAATACCTATCAGGGAAGCGTAACCCATAAGGCGGTGGCCCAGGCCCTGAATTTACCCTTCAGGCCTCTTGAGCTCTAAGCCCACGGCGAGCTTATCCCTGAAGCAACAAGATGTTGACTCGGGAGAGGAAAGCCGCTACATACCTTAACCAGTACTATTCCTCAGTAGCTCAGTTGGTAGAGCAGGTGGCTGTTAACCACCTTGTCGGCGGTTCGAGTCCGTCCTGAGGAGCCATTTTTTCTTGAGCTGGTAAAATCTTCACCCCAAGTTGTTATCGCTTGTATCATCAGACTTTGATACCGGGGTCTTGATACCTTGAAGTCGAGAAATTCTGTAGCCAGGATATTTGCCGCTTTCAATGTTTTTTACAAATTGTGCCCTAGTCATAACTATCCCTTTTAAAACATCACAAAATAGTTCATTCCTTCCCGTGGGGCTTCGTTTAAGCACAGCAATCGGTTTCTCTTCGCTTGGTTTAGTCTCCTTGTAGTCTTTGTTTTTTCTTTTGTCTGCAGGATCGATAATAAGTTCGCCTTGCGCAAGCGCTTCTTTAAGTAACTCAAGGAGTTTCTCAGGCGATTTGCATTTTTTTCCGTATTTGATCCCGACGTAATTGTTCCAAAAATCCATATTTTCCTCCGCCGGGGATCCCTCGAAAGAGAAAAACTCATTGGCCCATCCTAAAAACCGCGCTGTTCGCTCTCCATATCGCTGGGCAAAAACTCCGCTGGCATATGCATGCCGAAATGCATCAACGTCATTATTGTAGAGTTTTGCCTTTTTAAAATCTATTGACCCCTCTGATTTTGTCGGAAATTTTCGAATGTTAGCGTGGAAAAATTCATAGGACTCACTCTCTATCGTATCAAGTCCAAGTATTTTCATTTTGCTTTGGCCTTTTTAGCAGGTAATAAATATTCCAAGCATTTACTATAAAAAATAATATTCCAAATAGGTAGTTTGCAGCTACCAAAACAAAAGGAGTAATTGCTATAGCCGGAAGGTGTAGCAGCGAAATCACCTTGGGATATCTACGAAAATATGAGCTTAATGATAAGATCATTCCTAAGGATGTAAAAATAGCAATCGTAGTAGCATATACAACTGAGCCAAAACTCGTTGGGTAATTAACCATAGTGCCTCGAGGCAGAAAAATATAGCAAAGACTGATTTGTCCAATACAGCACAGCAGTAAGGCGCTTAAAGGGGGTTTAATAGGTTTCGATCTCATTTCGCACCCTTCAAGCGCAGAGCGTCATAACTTTGCAGATCCCCAATTAAAAAGACAGGGTATGCGCTGGGGGATAATCGTTTACAAATTTTCTATTAGACTTTATCGGGTAGATTGCTACCTACCGAAATTGCCATCGCTCCCCGTTCGCGGCAAACGGCTATAGTGGCTCGCAATGGTATAGCGATCGAGCCACTCTTGAAGCGCTAGCTTGACCAGTGCTTGGCTGGAAATATTGAGTTCTTCGCTTGCTGCCTCCAAACGGCGGTGAAGGTCAGCGCCATAGTCAATATTGCGGCGAATCGGCCCCACAGGTTCACGGGTTTTAACTTCTTTAACTCCAGCGGTGAGATGACTCTCTTTTTTCTTAGACATCGTGGTACTTCCTTTTCTCTTGAGGCGTCGAAGGCCAAAACGTAATCAACCAGCGCAGAGACCCCAAATCATCTTCTAAATCTTCGAAAACTATGGTCCAGAGCTTATCCTTGTGTCGCCCTATAGCGAGACTTTGGCCTTGGCAATCCCCTTCACGAGGGGTGATAAGATGCGGCTTTAAAAAAATGGTCTTCGCCTCTTCGAAGCTAATACCTCGCCGACGGATTAGTTCCAGGTTTTTTGCAGGATCGTAGCTGATATCCATAGGATCCTCTACTAAAAGAGTAACAGTTACTCTAACGCAGGTCAAGGCCCCCAAGAAACATCTTTTCCTTAATGGGTAAAAATACTAGTGGCCACCGGCTATTTACTTGCCATTCTCTTGCCACTGAACACAAAACTCATCGGGAAGTAGGAGGGTATCGCGGGGAGTCACGGTAAGTTAAGATTTTGAGATAATTGCAAACTATTGCAATTACTGGCAGCGATTTTGCAGCAACGGTGGCTGTTAACCACCTTGTCGGCGGTTCGAATCCGTCCTGAGGAGCCATTTTTTCTCGGTGCTAACACTGCAAAAAAGCCTCTGATGCCCTAACCGGATCAGGGGCTTTTTTATTTTACTCGCCGATTTACTCGCCGGTAAAAAAATTAGCTCTCCAAAAACCAGTTTACTCGCCGATTTTTTCGGTGAGTAAACCAAGTGCTTTTGCAAGTTTGGCCGGCACAGGATTATTAATTTCCTTTAATTCACGATCGATGTAGCGAACGTGTGCGGAGTCGGAGGCATGTCCGCCAAAGCGTTTCGCGAAGTCAGACCCACAAAGGATTGTCGCCAACGTCAGCGCCGTCTTGCGGCACTTGTGAGTGCCGAGCCATTGCTCCTTGAAGAATCCACTTTTACCGTAAACTTTGGTCACTTGATAAGAGGTTGGTACATTCCCGCGGGTATCTGCAAAAACCCACCTTGTGCTATCGGAATGTGTCAATGAAAATGAGACACTTGTTGTCGCTAATTACTGTATATCAACCACTGTCTGATCTGGTTTATTGATCAAACTTCCAACGGTAGCTCCGGTGGTACTGGTATGCGCCCCCTAAAACGCTGAAGATGCATTGTAAACGCTTGTTCGAGCACCTCTGCCCTTCTCTGTTACGTTTCTCACTTGCTATATCTCGAAAAGATTCTTTTAAGCGCGATTCAGTCAGATAAAACACCGGTGGTTCGTGATTTATTGCGCTACCTTAAACCCTTTGGGCTTAACAGCTACGTTAAAAAATCGGCAATGAAAGGGCTTCTTTATCCTGATTTACGCGCTGAACGCAAATTAGCGGCACTTTATTGCTCCCTCTACGATAAATCTATGGATGGTGAAAGAGCCGTCCAATTCACCCGGTCAGAAATCAGAGATTTAACCGGTCTTAGTCTCCCTTTCTTTGCCAAATTTCTGCAGAGTCCCCCTGCGTGGCTAGCAACTAAGGATTGCTGGAGCGAGGGAGAATGGAGCCTCACCCTCTTTCCCGAGCAAGCTCTTACCCAGAGGGCCTTCGACCTAGCAGAGGGAAAAATTCCGGATGGAGACCCAACCAAAAAAGACTTTTCGGGCCCCCTGGTAAAGCCTGAGGAAGTGCAAGATGGCAGCCGCAATCATTGGATAACCAAAGCCATCCTACTTCTTAAGCACAACGGCGTATCTCAGCAACGCGCCCAAGACCTCATGAGTCATCATGTGAAAGCTATTCCCGGTCACGAGGAATCGGAGAGCTGCAGGCAGCTTGGACGCATTGTGGCTTCGATTTACTTCAATCACCCCGACCTATTAGGTATTGGTGGCGCTAAGCCTCCAAGCTGGCTACTCGAAGGGGCAGGTCGTCACAGTACAGCTCAAAAAAAGGCTCCGACCCTGAGCAAACGCGGATACGTCGGCAAAAATTCGTTAGATGTAAACAATTTTAAAGAAGGGGGGGGATCCCCCCGGCCGCCTGTTTGCCGCACTGTCTCGGAGGATCAATGCTTTATATTCGGAAAAAATTACTACTCCCTACCGCTAGCCTGGGTTGGAAAGCAGATTTTGGTCTTCGAATGGGCGGGAAAACTCCGGGTTTATGACAAGCAGGGAGATAATTTCGTATTCGCTCACCGAAAATTCGCAGATGGCAAAGGGAAGTATCAGCTTCATGGGCCCCATCTTGGTGAAATAGGAAATTCGTGTCCCGTCCACAGCTATATGTGATTAATTTTTTCCCCTCGTTCATTATGCCTCCTATGTAAAACATAAGGAGGATTTTTTAATGGCGCAAAATTCTGAACTAACCAAGCTCAAAGCAAAGGTCGATGCCTGGCGAAAAAACAAAGGGCACCGGAGTGAGCTGATGCCAGCTGCGTTGAAATCGGCAGTCGAGCTGGCAGCTAGCGCCTACGGAATTGGCTTGATCTGTAAATTGCTTAAGCTTAATACTACCAACTGGAGAGTGGCGAGTTCTTAGCTTCTAACCAAGCTACAGCACTTTTTATATTTCCTAAAGCTACCACAAGGGCATAATTCATTTCTCCCCGTTTTTTGATCAGCTACAACAGGCACGGC
>JAHFAI010000074.1 GCA_023250635.1 Deltaproteobacteria bacterium
AACAGCATTGGTTAAGAGGAAAAAAGAGGACCCTCCTTGAGGGAAAAACAGGCTGTTTTTTTGCTTGAGCCAACGACTTCGACGAGCCGCCCCCTGACCAATGAAGAGTAAGCAGGCAGTAAGTGAGCGCCTCCGATGCATCGAGCTATGGGCCGCGACTTCGATAAGCCATACCCTGACCTTTGTTTTTTGGGAGAGCTCGTTTTTCGTCTTTCGCTCACCTCTTTGCAAGGGCAGGGGGTGGCGAGGAGCGAAATCCACAAGGCTGGTGATGGGCTTCTCCCTAGCTTTTGAAATTTTCTGGCAGCGACCGGCAGGTAATAACTTCGACGTTATCGCCATCCCTAAAGCCATAAGACGAGAATGATCGCCTTCAATAGCGGGGATTTTCCGCATCCGCTTCGATTTTATCTCGCCGCTTAGTGCTGCATAAGTTGCTGCACCATTTGAGAGAACTGGGCGTCAGCGTTCAATTGATCGATTTTATTCCAAATATCGTTGCCATCAACTGCCGTCTTCATCAAGCAGTTATTCGTTTCTGTAGGGGTATCGGTAAGGCCAAAAAATCTAAGCCGCCTAATCGGTAGACGATCTCTTATGCTGGGCTTCTTAGTTGGATCACGTAAGTAAGCATCCAAAACGTTTAAGCCAGCAGCAGGAGTACGCGGGATCCGGCCCCGCTCGTAATATTGGGGATCAGCTAACAGGGTTCTCAGTCCTTCAGTGCTAACATCGCTACTCGATCTGAGACCATCTTCCTTCTCTCCTCCGAGTTCAGAAAATTTATCACCATAACGTTTAGTAATTTTTCCATGCTCAATAATCGAAGACAGCTCACGAATTTGAATTAGTCCATCACGCATTTGAGAACACATGCGAATTTTTTCAGACTGATCAAAGCTTTCACCTTGTACTACAAAATAGCTAAGTCCTTGCCTCCGAATTTCCACTCTTTTATCGTCATTCAGAAGAACCCACAATTCTGCTTTTCTCTTCCTTGCTATTTCTATTTCAGACTTCAAAGTTTCTATAAGTGAATTTACTTCACTCTCAAGAAAATCACTCTCGCGAAAATGAAAGATTCTTATTAATTCCTCCTTCCTTTGGATTAATTTGCTTTGAAGTTCGCTAATTGGACGACTATAAGACTTAATATCGGCAACAGCTTCGGCATATCTTCTAAGACGATAATTAATATTCGACCCCTTAGTACCAATCCCCTGCTTATCAGTCTCGGGACCATTATAGAAGGAAACTACTTTACCCTCTTCAATATCCTTTAATTCTTTTCTCAAATCAATTTCCGGAAATTCTCTTTCTAAATTTCTGCGAATTTTTATCAGCTCTAAGCTCGCTCTATGGATGGGGTTATCTGGATTATAAATATACTGGTAGGTACGTGACCAGCTCTCAAATACTTGCCAACGAGCTTCGTCAATAGAAAATGAAACCTCATTCTTTGTACCTTTATTACTCGCGGCGATACTCCTCTCTTTTGCGAGAGTCTCCTCGTCATTAGTAGAAAAGAGCCAATTTAGATTCTCGCTGTCAGCAAAGGGCCAATTTATATACCGAACAATTTTTCCTTCACGATTGCGGATGATCAAATAACTACGAGCAACACCGAGAATCTTCGTAGCAGGAGTCCGCCCCAAACTAACTTTATAGTCCAGCTTATTAGGGTCAGCGTCCCAGATGCCGTCCAGCACCACACCCTCTACTGGTTTTTCTTGTGGCCCCTCCTTCACCTCGGCAACCTCGCCAACCGTGACCTGTTGCGAGGTGATGAACTGTTTGTCAGACGCTTGCCCCTTAGCATCAAGCGAAGGTTCGTAGCCGATAGCCTTTCCCTCAACAACAGTGATTCTTCCCTCGCCACCGGTGAGGGCCAGATTTTCACCCGCTTCTTTAGTGGGGACCAATGCCAAGTCAAATGCTGCCGCGCGCTGCGCGCATTGTTCTTCAACCCTAAGGACAGCAGCAGGGGCATTGCAGCTGTTGAGTTCCTGCTGATGGGCCTGTAGATAAGCACAGATCTCTTTGAGCTGCGAGGCAGAATGAAGGTTAATATCAGCAACGATCGTAGCACTCAGGTTAAAAGCAGCATTCTCGGCAGGATTTTCTCGTGACTGCTCAA
The DNA here is from genome assembly GCA_023250635.1 of Deltaproteobacteria bacterium. GTDB lineage: Bacteria > Bdellovibrionota_B > Oligoflexia > Oligoflexales > Bog-1112 > JAHFAI01. The sequence continues at coordinate 2,138 of JAHFAI010000074.1, forward strand.
GCAGAGCCTCGTTATTAGAGTGTGCAATATGCGTTTTGCATGCTGCAGCAAACCATAACAACAGCACCAGCACTAGTCCAAATTTCATTGGAGCCTCCTATCTGTTTCTTCTAGAGGACTTATCGGCCACAAAGAAAATATCTTAAAAAAAATAACTTCTTAATTTTATTGGTAATTTCACGCACCAGCTAAGTAGAGCTCGATAATAACCAAGGTCCCTCGCGGCTCGTGGGCCGAGAGGCGTAGATAGCCTCCGTGATCTCGCTGTCAGGAGGCCGAGCAGGAAGGCTCCCCTTGGGGTTTGGTTTGCAACTTCTTCGCTGCTTAGTGCTGCAATGCTTTTGAATTATGAGACAACTCTATTATGAATAAGCTCGAGTTGCTCCTCTAACTCTTGGATTTGCGTGCTCCAATAGGCATAGGTACCGAACTGCGGAAAGGACAACGGAAAAAGAGGATCTTCCCAGCGTCGCGCAAGCCAAGCAGCATAGTGAATAAAACGCAGAGCCCGTAAGACTTCAACCAAGCGTAAATCCCCAGCCCGATAGGGATGGAATTCTTCGTAGCCTGCTAAGAGTACCTGCCTTTGGCGGAGTGATTCCGGATCGCGTCCCGGAGTGAGCAGCCAAACATCCTGTACCCAGGGGCCGAAGACCATGTCGTCAAAGTCGAGGAAAAAAGGTCCCTCGTCATTCCATAAGAGATTTCCCAGATGACAGTCACCATGAATTCTTTGGATGGGAACTCCCCGAAAGAGCTCTTCCCCGAGCTTAACAATTGCTGCAACGACGTGAACGTAGCGGGGAAGCAAATCCAGGGGGAGGCATTTTTTGTCGAGAAGCAAAGCGAGATTGTCCGTGCCGTAGGTGCTGGGGTTTAAGGAGAGTCGACTTCCCCCCGTGGAACGTGATCCTGCCAGATGAATGCGGCCTAAAAGTCGGCCGATGCGAAGCAGCTGCTCATCGCTTAGTTCATCGGGGGCTCGTCCACCAACTCGGGGAAAAAGTGCGAACCAAATACCTGCTTGTTGGCTTTGGTGGAGGGTCTTGCCATCAGGAAAAGCAAGGGGGGCAACCACGGGAATTTCAGCCTCCCGCAGTTCTTGTAAAAAACCATGCTCCTCCATGATCTGCTCATAGGACCAACGCGAGGGACGATAAAATTTAGCAATAAGACGCGGATTCTTGTTGGGGGCCGTGCTCGTCTGCTGCTCGTCTTCGAGCTCCACATCATAGACTCTATTTTCAAAGCTATTCAGGGCCATACAGCGGCCGGTGCAGCGTACCTGCGAAAGTTCCACCGCATTCAAAACGTGATCGGGTGTAAGTCCAAAGAAAGAACTAGACGCGGCTGCAGAGGATGGCGGTTTCATCAAGTCTCGCTTGTGTGCTTGTTTTTAGAGCAAATCAGGTTATACCCTTCTTCCGAGGGATAGCAAAAGGGGAATTCCCCTATTTTCTCCGAGAACGGGTTTTATTCTTAACTTGGTTTAATCGGTAAAAAAAGTAATAAACTTGAGAGAATCAAGAAAGGTACGATAATGACTGCAATAGCTCAGCTTTTGGGGCTGCATACGCTGGAGAACGAGGCAATTCTGATCACCGGGGCTTCCTCGGGAATTGGTGAGGCCAGCGCTCGTCTGCTTGCTCCCCTCGCCCGCCGGCTCTTTTTGGTAGCTCGGCGTCAAGACCGCTTGGAGGCCTTGCAGCGGGAGCTTGGTCCTGCCAAAGTAGCTATTTTAGCGGGAGATCTAACCCAGGTGGATTTTCGCGAGGAGCTTAAGCAGCGGGGGTTCTTTGGGGTGGATATTCTGATCAACAATGCTGGTCTTGCTCGTGGGCTGGCAAATGTAGCCGAAGCCTCGTCAGTTCATTGGCAAGAAATGATCGATCTTAATATCACCGCTGCTTTTGCGGTGGTTAAGCATTGTCTCCCTTATATGCAGGAGCAGCAACGCGGGCATATCGTCAATTTGACGAGCATAGCAGCCCATCACTCGTATGCTCGAGGTAGCGTCTACTGTGCCTCAAAGGCAGCTCTTTTGAGCTTTGCTCAGGCCTTGAGATCAGAGCTCTGTGCGGAGAACATTCGGGTGAGTAATATTTCTCCGGGAATGACCGAAACGGAATTTAGTCTGGTAAGATTCTCGGGAGATGCCGCCCAGGCAGCGAAGGTCTATGATCAGGTCGCCCCACTAACCGGCCTGGATATTGCCAGGCAGATTGTTTGGGCTCTGGCTCAGCCGCCTCATATTAATCTCGACGAAATCTATCTCACCCCCTTAGCGCAGGGGGAGATTGGCAAGATCGCTCGCAAGGGGTAAGCGGTGTTGCCAATTTAGGTTTCGGTGAGTGTCCCCTAATCTCCACAAACACTGGTGCCGCCAAGTGCAGAACCAAAATTACCGGTGAGTTGGGCAATCCGGCACTGATTTTGATTGACGAAACCTTCGCTGCGCATGCGCGCTAAAATAGCTAAAAAACGCTGTTGACCGACCGGGCTCAGGCGTTTATCGCGGAGACTAGCAGACCAGCGATTGGGACTGGGGATAACGCTGGCAAGCAAGATGCTCTGGGGGATGGTAAGCAGTTCGGGCTCGGTAGCAAAGTAGTACTGGGCTGCTTGTTTGATCCCATAAATACCGCTGCCAAAATCTACGAGATTAAGGTACCACTCAAGAATAAAATTTTTATCCACATACCATTCGAGCAGCAAGGCGCCACTTGCTTCCCGCAATTTTCGCAGCAAGTTTTTGTCATTTTCCAAGAACAAGAGCTTGACCACTTGCTGAGAAATCGTTGAAGCGCCTCGTGCATAGCGTTTTTTGCGCCAATTATAGTTCAAGCTTTCCCCTATTTCATGCCAATCCATACCGCTGTGTTGAAAAAAACGCGCATCTTCCGACGCCACTACCGCATGAATGGTATGAAAAGAAACCTTCGAGAGTGGGCACCACCCCTGTTCCCGTGGTCCTACCGGACTGTTGACCTTACCTCGACCCTGTTCCCAGCGATTAACCAGCAGAGATTGGCCGCTCAACAGTGCGGCGACCGGGGGAGTTAAGCTGGCAATAGCCAAGGCCAGACTGAGGGTGAGCGTAGCTATGAAAATCGCCACTAGGTGTTTTTTGCTCATAATTTCACCTGCAATTAATGCAGCGCATATTCAATGGTACCACAGCCGTCGAGGAGTCCCGAGAGCTGATGAAGAAAGTTATTGCTGACCCGTAAGCGGTGGGTACTGGTGTCAACGAGCACGACGGTTTCGGGAAAGCTCAGTTTAACGCGGCTCGGTATCGTCCCCTGGTCTTCAGCGAAGAGTTGCCCAAGCTGTGCCACCAAGCTGTCGGCAGGAACAGAGCAGCGATCCACATCGATGGTGAGCAGTAAACCGCGCAGACGTTCGCGACGCTCGTCCTCGAGACTGCGGACCAGCTCCACATTAAAACGCATGATTTCCTGATCAAAGCTGGCTTCAAGATTTCCTGCCACCAGCACCGCTGTATCGATGGGGGGCAGGGCCAGGCGTTGCAGCACCTCTTCGAAGACCAAAACCTCAAGGCGCCCTCCCCCCGCCTGTTCGAAGAGGAGCGAAGCCATCAGCTTGCCTTTTTTGCTCCGCCGATACGTAAGAGCGGTGAGCATGGCAATAAAACAGAGACGCTCGCGAAAGCGTCCATGCTCCTGCCGGGGGGGAGGGGCGCTCAGCCGCTCTTCGATACTGCGCAGCATGGCGTGAGCACCAAAGTACTTGCTATCGACGGGCATGCTCGCTAAGGGGTGGCGGCTGACGTACATGCCCAGCAGTTTTTTCTCGACCAACAAATCCTCAAGGCTAGCCAGAGTGGCCGACGCCCTCATCTTGCGGCGAGCTTCTTCCCAGGGAGGGAGTTCGCCCCTAGACGAGCTTTCGGAGTCGCTCGAGTTCAGCAGTTCAAATAAGCCCCGTTCACCTCGTTCCTCCGCTTGGTGATGCCCACTACTATAGGCGAGAAGGGCTGGAATAAGCTCATCGAGAAGTTTGCGGGGATAGGTGAAGCAATCGAAGGCGCCAGCGCCGGTTAGCAACTGTAGGGTCTTTTTTCCCAGGCTATCCAAATTGAAACGTGTAGCAAAATCCCTAAGATCGCGAAACGGGCCGTTGGCGCGATGAGCGATAATCTGCTTGACCACCCCTTGGCCAATACCCTTGATCGCGCTCAGCGCAAAACAAATTTCTCCTCGTCGCGGAACCGAGAATTCAAGACCACCGTGATTGATGTCAGGGGCTAATACGCGGATCCCGAGACGCTGGCAGTCTTCAAAATAACGCGCTACTTTGTCGCTATTATCCATATCACAGGTCATCGATGCGGCAAAAAATTCTTCGGGATAGTGGGTTTTGAGATAAGCGGTTTGATAGCTTAAGAGGCCATAAGCAGCCGAGTGGCTCTTGTTAAAACCATAGTTGGCAAATTCTGCCATCAGGTCGAAGATTTCTTCAGCCAGAGCGGGATCGAGATGATTACTAAGGGCACCCTTGACAAAACGATCGCGTTGTTTTGCCATTTCCTCGGGAATTTTCTTACCCATGGCACGACGGAGCAAATCAGCTTCACCCAGGGAATAATTGGCGAGCACGGCTGCGATTTTTTGTACCTGCTCCTGATAGAGGATCATCCCGTAGGTTTCTCGTAATATCGGCTCACAGAGAGGATGACTGTAGACGATGGCTTGGCGTCCGTGTTTTCGTTCCACAAAACTATCCACCATCCCTGAGCCCAGGGGACCTGGACGATAGAGGGCAACGAGGGCTATCACCTCTTCAAAGCAATTGGGTTGGAGCTTTTTAATCAGCTTGGTGATTCCCAAACTTTCGCACTGAAAGATACCGCAGGTATGGCCCTGGGACATCACCTGGTAAACCCGGGGATCATCGCGGGGGATATGCTCGATGGCAAAGGGCTGTTCCCCTGCTTGGCGGTTGATCAGTTCCACTGCTTTGGCAATGACGGTGAGGGTTTTGAGACCGAGAAAGTCGAATTTAACCAGGCCGACTTTTTCGGTGGGCTTCATCTCGTATTGGGTGATAAGAGCCTTGCCGTCTTGGGTATACGTGGGAATGTACTCGCTCATATTCCCGTCAGAAATAACCAGACCCGCCGCATGCACGGAAGAGTGGCTGATTAAACCCTCAAGCTTCAGGGCATTCTCCATGCAAGCTTTGAGGTCATCGTCGAGCTCCATGGCTTCGACAATGCGTGGTTCTTGCTCCATGACGGTGTTGAGAGTAATCCCGAGATCGGTGGGAAAAAGCTTGGTGAATTGATCCATCCGCGTATAGCTAATATTCATTGCTCGGCCAACGCTTTTGACCGCTCCCTTCGCCTGCATTTTGCCAAAGGTGGTGATCTGAGCGACGCTTTGCCAACCGTACTTGCTGATACAGTAGTGAATCACCTCATCCCGTCGCCATTGGCAAAAATCCACGTCGAAATCGGGCATGGAGATGCGTTCGGGATTAAGAAAGCGCTCAAAAATAAGATTATAGGGTAGGGGATCGATATCGGTAATGCGTAAGGCATAGGCAACCAGCGATCCTGCACCAGATCCCCGACCAGGACCTACGGGAATATCCTGTTGCTTAGCCCAGTTAATAAAGTCTTGGACGATCAAAAAATAATCGGGAAAGCCCATCTGGATAATAACGGTAAGCTCGTACTCGAGGCGCTGCTCGTATTCGCGGATTTTGTCGCTGCTTGCCTGGGGATTCATTGCGGCAAAGCGTTCCTGTAAACCAAGGCGACTAAGATTTTGCAGGGCCTGGGCCGAGGAGTCCCACTGGGCGATTTTTATTTTAGGCAAAAAATAGGTATCCATTTTGATGGATACGGTGGAGCATTTTTCGGCAATCTCTCTGGTATTGCTCAAGGCCTCAGGCCAGCGAGCAAACTTTTCCTGCATTTCAGCATTGCTGGTAAGATGAAATTTCGTGCCGACAAGTCGCCGAGAAATATCACTTTGAGTCAGGCCATTTTTGATAGCCAAGGCTAGGGCATGAATCTCCTCATCTTCTTCATGGAGATAGTGAGCATTGGCACTGGCCACCACCGGCAGCTGAAAAAAGCGGGCGGCACTCACCAAATCTTCCACTAAGAGTTCTTGCCCGGGCAAATTATTGGCGCAGAGCTCGATATAAAAATTTCCGGGACCAGCGCGCTTTAGCATCCGGGTGACTAGTTGGTGCAGTGCTAACAGCAGCTGTTCCGCTCGCGGAGAGCTCGGGACAAAATCCAAGGCTTGGGTGGTCTCGCCTTGAGTGAGGCGCAACTCATGCACCAAGTAAGAAAATTCACTGTGGGTACACGAAGAAATAAAAATCTGTTCCTCGGCCTGGTCGAGTTGGGCCTCGCCTATGGTGGGAAGCTCCCTAAAATCTGGGGCAAGAAATCCCGAAGAAACGAGTTTCATCAGCTCATGATAGCCCCTGGTTGTACGGGCGAGTGCTACGAGCTGAAAAAAACCTACAGCCGGGTGAGGACGTTCAAAGTCACGAGCATAGTTAAGGCTTGCTTCACCTCCTTGGCAATAGAGTTCGCAGCCGATAAGCGGGATAAGACCGCTCTTTTTGGCAGCGAGATAAAACTCCACAGCTGCGTGCATCGTGCCGTGATCTGTTAAGGCGAGGTGGCTCGCTCCGAGGGCTGCGGCTCTTTTTACCAGCTGGGGAATGCGAATGGTTCCATCGCTGAGGGAATATTCGCTGTGCACGTGTAGATGAACAAAAGCAGCAGGCGAATCAGCCACGTTATTCCCACTCTATAGTTGCAGGCGGCTTGCTCGTCACATCGTAAAGCACCCGATTAATCCCGGGAACTTCGGCAATGATTTTTCCAGCAGTCGCGGTTAAAAACGACAGAGGCAGCTCACTGACCGTTGCGGTCATGCCATCTTCAGAAAGAACTGCGCGTAGAACACAGACCTGTTGATAGGTGCGATTGTCACCCATAACACCAACGGATTTTACCGGCAATAAAATTGCTGCCGCCTGCCAGATTTGCGCGTAATACCCCGCTTCCTTAAGAGCGCGGGTGAAAATAGCATCGGCGTGTTGCAGGGTTTCCACCGCGGCTGCGGTCACTGCGCCGGGAATACGAACGGCAAGACCTGGGCCGGGAAAGGGGTGGCGATTAACCAGTTCAGCAGGGAGCTCGAGGAGGACACCGAGACGACGGACCTCGTCTTTAAAGAGAAAGCGCAGGGGCTCAAGTAAGGTGAGCGCTAAGCTCTCAGGTAGTCCTCCCACGTTATGATGACTCTTAATTACCTGAGCGCCGCTTGCCCCGCCGGCGCTTTCGATAACGTCGGGATACAAGGTTCCCTGTCCCAAATAAGCAAAGGGACCATGGTCACGAGCAAAAGCAGAGAGTACCCTAATAAACAGGTGGCCGATTATTTTACGTTTTGCTTCGGGCTCCGCCACTCCGTGGAGGGCCGCAAAAAATTCTCGGCTTGCCGGAATAACCTGCAAGGAGAAGCCGAGAGCGGCAAATTGTTCTCGTACCCAGCTTACTTCTCCGCGCCGCTGCAGGCCGCTATCCACCATGACGGCGCTTACTCGTTGATTGCCGAGGGCTTTTTTGAGGAGGAGCGCTAGGACGCTGGAATCTACCCCACCAGAAACGGCGACCAGTACCCTGGCGCTTGGGGGGATCTCCGCCTGCAGGCGGGCGATGGTGCGGGGGAGAAACTCCTCCATCTGCCACGCTGGGGTGAGCTTGCAGAAGCCTTGGGCAAAGTTGCGTAAGAGGGTGGCGCCATAAGCAGTGTGGCTGACCTCGGGGTGGAATTGCACCGCTGCAATCGCTGCATCCTGATGGCATACTGCAGCGATAACCCCCTCAGCCGTGCGGGCAATAACCTCAAAACCTCGGGGCAGGCTTTTGATATCGTCAAAGTGGCTCATCCAGACGCTATGCTGCTCAGGTAGCCCCGCGCTTAAAAGCTTGCCAAACGAATTTTCGTGAGCGAGCCAGTCGAGGGTGGCGTGGCCACACTCGCTTTTTTGGTGCGAGCGTAGTTCACCCCCCGCTGCAGCTACCAAGAGTTGCATACCGTAGCAAATTCCCAAAATAGGCACCCGGAGCCCCTGTACCCAGGAGAGTAGAGCGGTGTGGTGCTCACTAGTCGTGCTTGCAATAAAACCGGGCCCCCCCGAGAGAATAAGCCCGGCACAGCTGAGCCCAGGGGGAAGGGAGCAGTGCTGCGCAGCTACGATTTCGCTGTAGATGCCACTTTCTCGTAAGCGCTTAGCAATGAGCAGGGTGTATTGGGAGCCAAAATCGACGATCAATAAACCGGCGGTAGTAGGCACGAGCTAATCCCTTTTATAGTTTGGTGACTCTCGGGTTATTTCCACATCGTGGGGATGGCTTTCGCGCAAGCCAGCTGCGGTAATTTGTATAAAATGAGCCGCCTCTTGGAGTTCGGCAATGGTTTTGACACCGAGATACCCCATCCCCTGCTGGAGACCTCCACAGAGCTGCACGAGGGTATCTTTGAGTGGCCCCTTGTAGGAGACTCGCCCTTCTATTCCTTCGGGCACTAACTTAGCGGTATCGATCTGATCCTGAAAATACCGATCTCGGCTTCCCTGGCCATCTGCCATGGCCGAGAGACTGCCCATACCGCGATATCCCTTATAGCTTTTGCCATGGTAAATAAGCAGCTCGCCTGGGGCTTCATCGGTGCCCGCCAGCATACTGCCGAGCATCACCGTTGCTGCTCCTGCAGCGAGGGCCTTTACCGCATCGCCCGAAAACTTAATACCGCCGTCAGCAATCAGCGGAATATCATAGGGAGCGGCTACTTCGGCGCAGTGAAGTACTGCGGTTAATTGCGGTACCCCTACGCCAGCGATGATCCGAGTCGTACAAATACTGCCGGGACCGATGCCCACTTTGAGGCCGTCCACCCCTGCTTCAAGAAGCGCTTGGGCACCAGCAGCAGTGGCTATATTGCCGGCAATTATTTCAAAGGTGCCCTGAGTAAAACGCCGACGAATTTCAGCCACCGCGTTTATTACCCGAGAACTATGACCATGAGCGGTATCGATGATCAGGGCATCGGCCCCTGCGGCGAGGAGCAAGGCGGCGCGTTCCAAGTAGTCACCGGAAGCACCGATGGCTGCTGCCACCAGCAATCTCCCCCGCGAATCTTTGGCCGCCGAGGGTGAGCTGGTCGCATTCATAATATCTTTAACCGTGTAGAGCCCTTTAAAGAGTCCTTCAGCAGTAAGAATGGGGAGTTTTTCGAGGCGATGTTCCTGGAGAATCGCCATGGCCTGCTGGGGGCTGGTATGTTCGGGAGCGGTGATCAGCTGAGCGGTCATAATCTGGCTGACTTGTTTGCGTGGATCAAGTTCGCAGCGGAGATCCCGTCCGGTAATAATGCCGACGAGCTGACCCTCGCTCAGTACGGGAAAACCGGAGATGCCGTGCTGTTCCATCAGCTCACGTACCGCAGCCACCGTATCGCTGGGACCCACGGTAACGGGTTCGGTAATAAAGCCGCTTTCTGCTTTTTTTACTTTTTTTACTTCGCTGGCTTGTTGGGCGGGGCTGGAGTTTTTGTGTATTACCCCAATACCTCCCAATCTTGCCATGGTTATAGCGGTTTTTGCTTCGCTTACCGTGTCCATCGCCGCAGAGACAAAGGGAATAGCGAGGTTAATTCTGCGGGAGAATCTAGTGTTGAGCTGGGTTTCGTGGGGTAGAATCGCTGAATAACGTGGTTCGAGGAGTACATCGTCGTAGGTCAGCGCTAAGCTAATAGCTTTGTTTGGTTTCACGGGGACCTCGAAGGGGTGGTAACTGCTCAGGTCTTGACGCCGTTGATAAAGTGCTGAATAGCAAGCAGGTGGTGTTGGGAGGAAATATGACAGAAAAAATTTCTTTTTAAAAGGGGGGAGATCGCTTAACCGGGCAGATGATTACAGCTAGAGGAAAATTCCGGCCGGTGCAGACGAAGCGCCACCACGGGATTCGGGTTTTTTTCGGCAACGGCATGCTGGAGTTGCAGGTGGGGATCGAGTTGAATGGCTAGGCTTTCGCACTGTTGCCAGCCCTTGTTCGTAGCAGTGGCCGGGAGATCGACGATTACGGCACCCTCATGACGCGCAGGAATATGTACCCATTTAAAATAGCGGTTGCTTGCTTCGATTTTGGCAAAAATACTCCCCTGGTACTGGCGTCCATTGATAAGTACCGTGATGGGATTAAGGGTATTGCGAAAGGTAATTGTACCACTATTTTGTACCGCAATGATCAACTGACGGTAGCGAATACCATTGCGTTCAACTTTGGCGAGGGTCAGCTGCTGGGGGAGCAGTGTTGGCACGCTAAGCGGCGGTAAGACCTCCGGGAAGGCCTGAGCAAGAGTACTGATAATGCCTATCATTAGACCACAGCAGAAAAACTGTCTCATGGTGATTTTTCCTCCTCAAGGATGAGGGAAATTTATCTTTTCTTAGAGGTGAATTTCAAGTGCTTTAGGACGGATCCTAAAAAGTAACGGTGGTGCCCAGCATTAATTCTGCGGCAAAACTATTGGGGATAAAGGCAAAGTCAGCGACAAACTCGCCGTAGGCATCGTCGCTTTTATTGCCGTTGAGGACATCGTCAGCATAAGGATCGGTGGTGGCGCGTAGGGTTGCCAGCTTGACTTTGGCCGTTACCCCGAGGAGGAGTCCCAGGTGCAAGGGCTCGTCGAGCAGAGGATATTTCCAGCGCAGGGGGATGCGAAGATTAAGGAGAGATGCTGAGCCGAGGTACTCGTATAACAAATAATCAGCGGCTGTACCTGAATCGTCTTGACGGGTCCCGGTGAAATGCACTGCAGTGGAGGCATATTCCAGCCCTAAACCAAGAGTAAGTTCTTCGCTGAAATGTAAGCCTAGATCCATATAAGCACTGCTTTCAGTGCTGGTCGTCATAGTGACAATAGACATGGTACCGGTATCAGGATTGTCGTAGTACGCCGAGATTGGACCTAGGGCTTTGCTTTTGTAATTAGCTCCCACGGTCAGTCCTGCCAAACGAAGCAAGCTTAGTTCTCCGCCAAAACTCATAGGCAGAAAAGTAAAGGAAGAGTTGCTGGTGACCCAGAGGGGGTCTCCCGTGGCACTATCGGAGCCAAGGTAATTGAGCTCTTGGTAACTCAAGGAGCTCAAACTATTGAAAGTCGGCTCCCAGAGCAGGTGCAGGCTCAACCAGGACCCAGCAGCACTTTTGGCGGTAGCACGTACTTTTTTGAGGATTATTTTATGGTTTTTTTCCGTGGTTTCCACCTCCACAGGGGCTTGTGGGTTGACCCGTTTAATGCCAATGCTTTCGGGATTTTTTTTGAAAGCGGCAAAGAGGGTCGCTAGTTCTTCTTCTACGGTCACTTGGGCCTTATAAAGGGCGGCTTGGCTGACGAGTCCACAGATCAAGGT
>JAHFAI010000006.1 GCA_023250635.1 Deltaproteobacteria bacterium
TTGTAACTAGTCGCTGGCGCGAAATAGCATATTTCGTGCCGCGACGTGTCCTGAGGAGCAAAGCGACGAAGGATCTGTCACGTGATATCCGGATGTTATGTGAAAGATCCTTCCTCACTGTGTTCGTCAGGACACGGCGCTGGCGCTTTCGCGCCAGCGCCGTGTTACGCAAATAATTTCATTTCTCGCGGATAGAGTAAAAAAGGCGCACAGCGTGACAAATATGTTCCCACACCTTCATGCCAGAAGGGATCGACCAGATTAAAAGCCTCGAAATAACGCAAAAACTGCGAGCTGCCCATAATGACTTCCATGGGTAGCTTCGTATATTCGTACTCGTAGGGAGGTTTTTTCCACGCAAACTCATCGGGAGCCAGCTCCCACATAGCCCGCAGCAACGCCAGCCCCAGGGAAAAACTCGCAATCCGCTCCGGCTCGAGGGGATGAATCTGCAGCCCATAGCAGACCTGCCCCTGCCACTTACCCGAGGTAGGTTGAAAACAAGCCTCGCGGAGAAAAACCCCTGCTAAGCGGGGATACAATTGATACACCCGCTCTTTAAGGTGGCTAAGGCCCTTTTTCAAAAAAGGCGCACCGATCAGCTGAAAAGGCAGGCCAGTTCCCCGCCCTTCAGAAACATTGCAGCCCTCAAATAACACCATTCCGGGGTAGATAAAAACAGGGGTCAGGGTGGGTAAATTTGGCGAAGTAGGCACCCAGGGACGAGCTAGACTGCGGAAGTTTTCCCGTGCTCGCCATCCCTGGAGCGCTACCACCTCAAGCTGCGCTCCAATCCGCTGATTAAAAAAACGCGCGGCCTCTCCCGGGGTTAAGCCATGGCGCATGGGCAAAAAATCCGGTGCCACAAAGGAGAGCATATCCCCATCAGGACAGCGCCCTTCTACCAGTTCCCCCCCCAGGGGGTTAGGACGATCAAGGATTACCACCCGCTTCCCCAGGCGCTGGGCTGCCCGCAAACACCCAAGGATAGTCGCTTTAAAAGTATAAATGCGACAACCGACGAGCTGCATATCCACCAGAATCGTATCTATACCAGCCAGCATCTCCGCGGTGGGCTCGCGGGTTTCTGAATACAGGCTATACACGGGGATATCGAGACCCGCTAAGCGTTCATGGGCAGTTTCAATCATATTATCCTGGGCGGTTCCCCAGAAACCATGTTGTGGCCCCATAATTGCCCGCAAGCGCTCACCCAAAACTTGATGACATACTCTATAAGCTGGTTCAAAAGTTGAGGTAAGCGAGGCCTGATTGCAGAGCAGCACACAGGCCCCCCAGGAAGCTGCTAACCCTGGCTGCTCCTGGATAATTTCTAGACCAATTCGCTGCCCCTTCATGCTTACCTTCCGTCAACTGGCGCGGCTCTCTGGTTCTACTGGATCAAGCTCTTCAGAGTTAGAGGTGCCACCCCGATTATGTTCGGCAAGGCGCTTAGAGATAAAGTCCGTAAGCAACGCTTGTTGGTCGGGTTCGATTTGAATGATCGAAATGGCAATTCCTGGCCCAGTTTCCTTAGACTCTTCCTCGATGGAGGATACCACTCTGGTCATTTTGCCGTTAAAAAAAATCGTCGTTTCCGGCGCCAATTTGAGCCAGATCTCCATAATGCTCGAAGAGGAAAAAGGAAAGCGCCCGGGACGGGCATAATCGAGGAAGAAACCATTATTGGAAATGTTGTGGGTCGTCAGATTGTAGCGAATCTCAGAGCCGATGGAGCCAAGCTCCACCGCCAGCGATTGCTCTAAGTTCACCCGTACCTGTCGACGCTGCTCACGATTAGCCATGGCGATAACCTCATGATGAGTGGGGCTCACCATAAGATTATCAACTTTTCTTAGAAAGTTCTTCAATAATCCGCTGAAACTCCTCGGGAGGCAAGGCTCCAGAATAACGCTGACCATTGATCAGGTAAGCCGGCGTACCTGAGACTCCGTAGGATAAGCCCGAGCTCAAGTTAGCATCGATGGTTTCTTCAATTTCTTTGGGCGGATTGGCGACACAAGCAGCAAACTGCTTAGTATCCAGCTTAATTTTCTCGGCGTGCTGCTTAAAGTCCACGTCGTTTAGTTTCTGCTGATTATCAAACAGGGCGTAGTACATATCCCAATATTTTCCCTGCTTTGCAGCACATTTTGCCGCAATTGCCGCCGGGCGAGCGCGAGGATGAAAACTCAAGGGGAAATCCCGAGTAATCCAGCGAATTTGACCTTTATACTTGTCAAGCACCTGCTTGGCTGCTGGTAATACCCGCGAACAGAAGGGGCATTGGAATTCCGAATATTCTATGATGGTGATTTTGCAATCATCCCCACTACAGCCACCCTTGCTCGGTTCAACGTCAGCTTCCCCTGGTCCAAAACGCACATGATCAGTTTTGCCTACTTTAACATCGTAAAGTGGTGCTTTGGGCTGTGAGACGAGCACCTGGAGATGTTTAGATTGATAGCCTTCGTCGAGAATATTTTGAATAACCGCGCTTTCACCTTTTTGCTGGAGAAAACCACGAATCTGCTCTTGTTTTTCTTTAGCAGAGAGATCTTTGAGATTCGGGTGATTCTCATATTTTTTAAGCATCTCTTTGACTTCACTATCCGATACTTTAACATGCTGCTTCATGTACTCAGTTTTAGCTTGTTCAGCGTTTTTCTTGGCTTTTTTTCCATCCTGCTCCCAATATTGGCGCAGGAATTCTTCCTCGGCAGCACCCTTGACCAAATTATACGTCTGCATTTCCTGTTCATAAAACTTATCTTTGTTCTTTTCCCTGACTTGATCGACCGAGGTGTCGCTACCAAAGACTTTGAAAGCCGGCGCGCCTCCTGCCCAAAGGGTTGAGCTTAGACTCGCCAGTAAGCTCACGTACAAGGTAATTTGAAACATTCGAGAAAAAATCTTCATCTAGCTCACTCTCCTCTGGTAATGGCAAACAGCTATAACGTTTAGCACCCTTGCGCGGGCACAAAGAGCATAGCTTACTTTAGGTTTCCTGTTAACGACAATGCTTGGCTCGCTTTCTTAATCATGGTAGTTTTGCTAAAGTTTTGCTGAGAATTATCTAAATGCCTCGAAGGAGTAGCCCCTTGCCTGATAAGAGTGTATCCCCGCCCCCTGTTTCCGCTGCCCCGCTGCACTCTGCTGCTCCCCGTTCTTCTCCAACCCTGGTGTGGCTGGATATGGAAATGACCGGACTCGATCCAACCATCAATACAGTTATTGAAGCTGCAGTTCTTATCACTGATGGCTCACTGCAAACCATAGCCGAAGGACCAGACCTTATTATTCAGCATGACCCTAGGATTTTTACCAGCATGGATCAGTGGAACCAAAATCAACATACAAAATCAGGGCTCTGGCACCAAGCTATTAACTCGACTCTCGATTTAAAAAGTGCTGAAGACCAGCTGCTTAAATTTGTCATGGAACACGTAAAGCCACGAGAAGGAATTCTCGCTGGCAATAGTATTTGGCAGGATCGACGTTTTATTATTAATTATTTTCCGCGCCTTCATGCTTATCTGCATTATCGGATGCTCGATGTCACCAGCTATAAAATTATGTTCTCCCAGTGGTTTAAGCCTAGCTATACCAAAGCCAAGGAGGCTCATCGGGCTCGCAGCGATATCGAGGAAAGCATAGCTGAGCTTAAATTTTATCGGGATTTAGTAGTAGGGAAAGAATAAGGGACTTCTAACGCTGCTTTTTTTCTTGGGAACGCACATACTCAATGAAGTGGGCGCTATCTTCGAGGATATTATTGTAGTTATTGCGGCGATGGTTATTGCCGCCGGGATTATTTGCCCCACCGGTATTACCGCCAAAGGGACGTCTTCCCCCACTGAAATTGGCGTTATTATTAGGACTGCGAAAATTGCGATTGTTATTGTTGTTATTATTGGGGCGATTGTTGGGATAAGCGTTGCTATTCCCGGACTGGCCGCCGCGCATCGCACTCTTTCGTTCCATGATCTCCCAAGCACGCAACACGAGACCTTCGGCAATCAATTCACTGACCAAATCTTCGACTGTTACCCCTTCTTGCTGAGCTTTGAATTTGAGTTTGCGGTGTAGGGAAAGGGTAATCGGTAGGGAGAGCACACTGCGATCTTTACCTTTAGAAGCGGGTTGTTTTGCCACTATTTCATCATCCTCATACTCGGCCATCTCTTCATCACTCTCTTCCCAAACCTGCTGCGGTTCCACCTCGAGCGCTTCGATTTTTTGTTTGGCTTTTGGAGTAGCTCGAGCCTTGCGCGGAGAAATTTTGAGGTTTTCTTCGCTACTAATACTTTTCTTTACTGAATTTTGTTCGGTCATCAATAGGGTTCCTTGCTGGACAACTCTAGCCTGAGGTTTTATAATTTTTTTAGGGCTTTAATCTGACAATTAATCTAATTAGGAGCTTTGTTTGTTCGCGTTACATGGCCGCTTGTTTGAGGCCATTTGATAAAGATTTACCCAGTAGGCCCCCAAAAAGCAAGCACTTTACGGTGACACGTAAGCTTTTAGCAGCAAAACCCGCCCAAGCCTAGGCAAAAAAACAAGAATATCAGAGGCTGAAGCCCATCCAAAAGCCTGAATTTCATAGCGACTTCACCTCCTGCCCCTCAATTGCCGCTAGATTACCCCTCGGGTCTGAAGCTACAATGCCAAGGTTATACCCCTCATAATGGGTATACCTCAGCTTAGCGTCAGTGCAGAGGAGGCCCCCAAGCCAGGTGATTTACTATATCATAAAGCGACTTCTTTCGATAATTCCCGTAGGTTGCGGTGTAATCATCAGCGTCAGTTTGCTGATTCATATGGTTCCCGGTAATCCTGTGGACATACTCCTCGGCGATTATGCTTCCTCCGAGGAGCGCGCTGAACTCACCCAACAACTAGGCCTCGATCAGCCGGTCTTGAGCCAAATCGCTCACTATACTGGTGGCTTGCTCGAGGGAGATCTCGGCACCTCACTGATCTACAATAAATCGGTTTTCTCGTTGATCCTCGAACGCATCGTCCCCACCGTGGAGCTGGCGGTCTCTGCAATGATCTTAGCAATCCTCCTGAGCATACCCCTAGGAATTTGGAGTGCCCTTAGAAAAAATACCTGGGCGGATTTCTCCGCCCTCCTCTTCTCGCTCCTCGGCATAGCCATTCCCCATTTTTGGCTCGGTCCCATGTTGATTATTATTTTTTCCATAAAACTCGATCTGCTGCCCGTCTCTGAACGCAGTGGCCTTAGCTCTTATATATTGCCCGCAGTAACCTTAGGGACCGCCTTGATGGCTCTACTCAGTCGCATCACCCGCACTTCAATTCTTGAAATCCTCAAAGAGGACTATATTAAAACCGCCCGCGCCAAGGGGCTTAGTGAGTGGCGCATCGTCTTGAAGCATGTCTTGCGCAATGCCTATTTGCCCGTATTGACCATTCTCGGTCTCCAATTTAGCACCTTACTCACCGGGGCAATCGTCACCGAAAGCATTTTTGATTGGCCAGGCCTCGGCTCTCTTGTTTTAGAAGCACTCAATCAACGTGACTACCCCCTCGTCCAAGGATGCATTTTGTTTTTTGCTCTAAGCTATTTACTCATTAATTTAGCCACTGATATCCTCTACCTCTTTCTCGACCCACGCATAAAACTGCCGGGTGAAGTATGAAGGAGCAGATTTTGACCTCGCGCAATCGCGCCGCCGAATTGTGGCACTCACCCCAATTTTGCATGAGCATGGCTTTTTTGGGGGGACTTTCCCTCGTTGCGGTTATCGGCCCGCTGCTCTCTGCTTATAACCCCAATCTAGTTGAGCTGAGCTTAAGCGGCGCCCAGCCCTCTGCAGAACATCTCCTGGGTTGCGATCTTCTCGGCAGAGATTTATTGGCAAGTCTGATTTTTGGTGCCAAGACCACCCTCTATATTGCCGGCGTAACCGTGATCATAACCGCAAGCCTCGGCACGCTGATCGGCCTCTTTGCCGGTTATTTTGGCGGATTGATTGATACCGTCCTCATGCGCTTTGTTGATATTGTCTTAGCTTTTCCTGGCTTTCTGCTCAATCTCGCCCTCGCCTCCCTTTTGGGCCCCAGTATCAATAATATTATTCTCGCCATCTCAGCTACGGGATGGGCGAGTTTTGCCCGCTTGGTACGAGGACAGGTGCTTACTCTGAAGCAACGAGAATACATCACCGCCTCAAAAATGCTCGGTGCCTCAGATTTCCGCATTATCTACTACCATCTGCTCCCCGCTATTTACTCACTCTTGGTGGTTACTACCTCATTTGCTCTTTCAAGCGTGATTTTGGTAGAAGCAAGCATAAGCTTCCTCGGGCTTGGGGCACCAGATAGTGCCCCAACCTGGGGAAGTCTGCTTAACCAGGGACGAAAGGTGCTCTTTGAAACACCCTTGCTCAGCGTAATGCCAGGCTTCCTGATTATGCTTACTGTTCTTGCATTTAATTTTATCGGGGATAGGCTGCGCGATCTTTTTGATCCGCGAGAATTGTAAAAGCTCGCATGATCTGCAGCTTAGGTAGGCAGCTGCTTAGCGAACCATCTCTTTAAGAGATTTCAAAGCACGAACTTTCACCACGCTATGAGCTGGTTTAGCTTTGAACATCATTGGCTCTTTAGTAAAGGGATTGATGCCTTTACGGGCTTTAGTAGCAGGCTTCGTAACTTTTACGATCTTCATCAAACCAGGAAAATTGAATACCCCTGGGCCGCTTCGTCCCAAATCGAAGGTGATCAACTCTTGGAGATTGTCAAAAACAGCTGCTATTTCTTTCTTTGCAAGGCCGGAGCTTGCGGCGATAACACCCATAATATCGCTTTTGGTGCGAGCTTTTTTTACTGATTTAACTACTCTGCTTAGCGCTTCACGTCCACCAGCAGCAGCGCCACTAGTCTTTCTAGCGGTGCTTTTTTTCGCTGTTTTGGCTTTGCTGCGCTTGGCTGAGCTTTTCTTTGCAGTGGTCTTAGCTTTAGCGCGCTTACTTGCTTTTTTCTTCTTCTTTACCATTAATAAACTCCCAATAGAGAAAATAGAACACTTAGTATGATTACTATACATTGAGATTAATTTTTGACAAAAGAAAAATCAACAATTTAAATCATCAGAGAATTATGGCAAATGATCAGGATTATCAGCAAGGAAGCGGGCAAGGCGTTTTATCAGGTGAACTTCAAAGAGGTGTGGAGGCAGTCTTTCTTTTAAATTAAGCACTATTTGTTGGGCTGGCTGATCCAAAGAGTTAAAATAATTGCTGAGCAGCGTATGGTATTGTTGCGAGGATGCTCCCTTAATTTTATCAATAATTTGACTCTTGCCCCGCTGGCCTCCCGCAAAGATATTGGTCGCTCGCGCCGCTAAACTAGCTGGAAAACCCCTGCGCGCCTCTTCTTTAAGAGTAATTTTAGTTCCCTGTTCAAGCAGCGACGATTCACTTATCTCAACCAATTTGTTAGGAACCAGCCCCGGATATAGGGAGAGACTGTTGCTGTATTTTTGTCTTAGCACTTGCCGGTATTGCCCAAATTCCTTGCTTTCCTGACTCAGAGGCGCGAAAACTGAGGCTAAAGGTGTCTGCCCCAAAAATTCGGCAAGTTTTTGCTCTTCACGAAACCACTTGAGAAATAGTGCATATTTGTGCCGCACTTCTTCCCTGCTCTCACCGACTAGTGCTAAACTAGCAAAAACCTGTATACCCAGCAGTTCCTGACGGAGGCCACAAGAGTGGCCAGGCACTATGCGCAGTGACCATTCACAGAAAAGAGCTGCGGCTGCGATCAGCAGGTTATGATTAAGGATGACAAAATCGCTGCTCGTAGCTCCAGCTTCTTGCTCCTCGAGCACCACCGTCAGCAAAGTCTGCCTAAAAGGCTTGCTGATTTCTTCACTAAGGCCCCCACTCAACATCTCCAAGCAGGGATGAGCAGGAGAAGCGCTAGCCCAATTTTGGCGCGCAAAGAAAGCGTTAACCGCAGCAAGAAATTCTGCTGATTTACCGTTGATCACTCTATCCGCAGAGAATTGCCAGATTATTTGCGGGGCCGGAGAACTCAATTCTAGGCTGAGGCAAGCTGCTTCGCCCAGTTGCTGGAGCAAGCCAAAACGGCTGAGCTTTTTTGCAAATCGCTGCAAAATGAGTGTTTTTTGAATAAAAGTTAGTTTTTTAGCGAAAACAGCCTCGGCAAAGGCAGCCTCTAGCGCTTGCGCTCTCAAGCTACCACCAGTCGTTTCCCTCAGGCTGGCATCTCGAAAGCGCAGGTGGTGAACAAGCAAAAGCTGCTCGATAGGCAACAAACTCTGCCAAAGCGCCCGCTCTACCAGCAGGGGAGCAGTATTCGCCAGCACCGTTTTTAAACGAATCTCATCAGCCAGACTGCGCTTGCATTCCCGAACTCCATCCACAAGTCCCAAGAGCAGCTCTCCAGAATACGGAGCTAACTGCAGGTAGAGATCCCGCTGATCATGAGCAAAGTTCCACCATTCCTTGGCAAAAAAGGGCTGGGCTTGCAATGCCCCATGCTGATCAGCAATAAGTATTTTGAGCCCCCCTAACTGGCTAAAGAGGACCTGAATATCGTTATCTTTGGAAAAAGATCCTCGCCCTGCAGATTTCAGAAATTCATGAGTAATTTTTAGGGTTAACTCGTCTGGGCTAGGCGAAGAAGCGCCCAATAACTGCTGCTGGAGCCTATCGACAAGAACAGAAAGTCCCAAGAGCTGCCCGTGATGCAAATGCGGCAGAAGCAGCGTTCTCTGCTCTACCAAACAAGCTTGAGTAGCTTGAGTACCTAGGGAACGGCAGGTTCCTGCGCTTAGCTCCTCGCTCAACCAAGCAGGTATATAGAAAGCAGAGAGGTCGACCTCCCCGCTATTTTTTTCCTTCCTTTCATTAGTCATTATGCTTCCAGATTAATTTCTACAGGAGGTGATAAACCACCCCAATACCAAGCCACTGATCGCGTTTACTCATTTTAACATTTTCCACGTCCGCGCCAAGAAGATCAGGAGGTGTCGCATAGAGAATCTTCCTTTGGTGAAGCTCAAAACGCGCTCCCCAAAACAGTGCCGAATATAATTCCACCGCATACCCCAGATCATAACTCGGTTGCATGGTGGTTTTGAGCCGTACCGGAACCTCACTTCCGCTTTCAGAAAAACCCTCGAGCCGTTCAAGATAATGTTCAACGGTAAGCAAAAAGCTCCATTGGGGGTTAAGGTTCCAAACTATCCCCGCCAAAGCCCCAGGCAGGCGCCACACCTGCCCCACCTCTAAATTAGTGCTGCCACGAGTATCTTCATAATTAAAACCACAAGAAGAACCGAGCAAATAACCGAAGGGGGAACCCGAGTTAAAAGGAATGCGAAAGGAATATTCAAATTTTGCTGCTACCCCAGCCGTAGAGTAAGTTTGCTTGTCTTCAGTAGCGAGCTGCTGATACTGCCATGTTCCCTGAGTAGAGGCAAAGATAAAGGCAAGATGATGGTTTCTCCTAAATTCCTGGACCGTGCTATTCCACAGTAGAGGTTTTGTCGGAACCAGGGGCTCCGCAGCCAACGCCCTTGCTGCTAGGCCCGCAAGCACAAGATAGGTGAAAAACAACATCACACACAGGCCTCGGGCCACTTTATACCCCCTGATTTTTTTCGTCGCTGACTTAGTGCTACTAAAGGATTATAGGTAGTATTCTAAGCGTAAAGTTTATCATTAATCTCTTAGGAAGCTTACTTTTTATGCTTGAATCACTACTTACGGTCTTGCCTGCACCCTCTGACTCGACCAGCCTTCTTCTGCTGGCTGTTGGTGTTTTCCTAATCCTCGTCTCTGTTGCTATAAGCCTATGGTACCGTAGCAAGCGAAAAAGCCCCGAGGAAATCCCCTCTGCCCCCACATCGAAACCGCCGTTTCCCCCTCCAGAAGGGCTGAGCAAAGCTCCTGTAAGCGCATGGTTAGCCACCCTCCACAGCGGCCTGAGTAAAACCCGCTCGGCGCTGCAGGCTAGCTTAGAACCTCTTTTTGCCGGGCGAGCAGCCCTTTCGCCCGAGCGTCTTGAGGAACTCCACGAAGTGCTCTTTCGCGCTGATTTGGGAATCGCCACCGCCGACAAATTGGTCCACCACGTAAAAACCGTGGTACGGACTAACGAAACCTATGGGTGGAACGAAATCAAGACGATCTTACAAAGTAAGATCTGCGAAATGTTGCTCGCCAAAAACCCTGCTCTCCCCCTCCGCTATCCTGAAAAGGGGCCCCTGGTCATTCTTATCGTCGGGGTCAATGGGGTCGGTAAGACCACGAGTATCGGTAAACTAGCTGCGTATTTTCGCAGCCAGAATAAATCGGTACTGCTCTGTGCAGGCGATACTTTTCGGGCTGCGGCTATCGATCAACTCAAATTGTGGGGGGAACGCCTCGGGGTTGATACCATTGCCCAGCTCCCCGGCAGTGATCCAGCAGCAGTAGCCTTTGACGGGGTAAACGCGGCGGTCTCTCGTGGCTACGAGGTTCTCCTTATCGATACTGCGGGACGCCTCCATAGCAAAAATAACCTGATGGCCGAGCTCGATAAGATAAAGCGGGTACTCGCCAAAGCCCTGGCTGAGGCCCCCCATGAAACCTGGCTCATAATCGATGCGACGACCGGACAAAACGCAGTCCAGCAAGTCAAGGCTTTTAAGGAGGTGGCTGAGATTAGCGGTATCATCGCCACCAAACTAGATGGCACGGCAAAAGGTGGTATTTTGATAGGGATCAATGAGCAATTCAACCTCCCGATTCGCTTTATCGGCGTAGGAGAAAAGGCCGAGGACTTGCGTCCCTTTAATGCCGAGGACTTTGCTGCTAGTATCTTTTCTTGACAAGGAGCAGGAAGCCTTATAGGTTTTCCGTTCTTGCAGGGGTGTAGCTCAGTTGGTTAGAGCGCTACGTTGACATCGTAGAGGTCTCCAGTTCGAATCTGGACATCCCTACCACGCACGAAATAATTTCCTAACTTAGCCCCATTTTTTGCAATGTTTCCTGGCCAACCTTGATATAATCTTTAAATTTCATCGTATACGTCCCTCGCCCCTGACTGAGGCTGCGTAGGACTGAGGCATAGCCGAAGATCTTAGCTAAAGCGACGCTGACGCTTATTTCCTGTAAGGCGCCATGATGAGAGACTTGGTTTACCTTGGCTTTACGGGAATTAAGATCCAAAATCACCGCCGAAACGTAGTTCTCCGGCACCAGAATCTCTACTTCCATTTCAGGTTCCATCAGCATGGGCTTAGCCTTTGCTAAGGCCTGACGAGTTGCCGCCGCAGCCGCGATACGGTAAGCGACAATATCCGCTGATTCGGGGGAAAAACTCCCCCCTACTAAACTGAGTGAAGCATAGACCACGGGAAAGCCTGAAAGTGGACCAGCCAAGAGGGTTTCTTCCACCCCTTCTTTTACTGCCTGAACAAATGCCGGTGGCAATAGATTTTTAGGCTGCTTTGCACAAAACTCGTTGGCGATTTTTTCGCCAACAAACTCCAACTGCAGTTTGACGTGGGCAGTTTTAGTGGTCCCCGCAATCTCACGCACAAAGCGCTCCTCCGCCTCAACACTCGCCTGAACGCCTTCTCGGTAAGCTACCTGAGGAGAACCGATAGTAGCACCCACATTAAACTCGCGCTTGAGACGATCGCAAATAATCTCGAGGTGAAGCTCCCCCATGCCACCAATCAACAGCTGTCCTGTTTCTTTGTCTTCCTTAACTCGAAAGGACGGATCTTCAACCTTGAGACGCTCCAAGGCCTTTTCCAGCTTAAGTGAATCAGCAGTACTAGCTGGTTCAATCGCCACATACAAAACCGGATCGGGAAAAACCAGAGACTCAAAAAACACCATATGCTTTTGATCGCAGACCGTATCTCCGGTCATCACCAGCTTTGGACCAGCAATGGCAACAATATCTCCAGCTTGGGCAGAAGGTAATTCAAAGCGACTTCCCGCTTCCATTTGAAAGATCTTATGCACCCGCTCACGTTTAGCGAGCCGGGGAATAAACACCACGGACCCAGCGCTAAGCGAGCCAGAATAAATCCGCATAAAATAGACCTGGCCCACAAAGGGGTCGGTAGCGATCTTAAAAATATAGCCTGCAAATGGCCCGTCGAGATCACGCTTCCAGCTCAGCACCTCCTGGTGTTCCATGTCTTTAAAAGCAGCTATTGCGGGGAGATCAGTAGGGGCAGGCAGGTAACGAGTAATAGCGTCGAGCAGCGGCTGAATGCCGCGATTTTTAAAGGCACTGCCTCCCAATACCGGCACAATTTTAAGCTGCGTGGTCCCCAAGCGTAGGAGACGATGAATTTCCTCCTCACTTACCTCCTTGCCCTCGAGATAACGTTCCATTACCTCATCATCGAACTCAATAACGGCTTCAATAAGCTTCTCCCGGGCAGCCTGAGCTTCACTCAGCAGCTCGCTGGGAATTTCTCCACCCTCACAGAAATCATCAGCCTTGCCATCTCCTTGGGGCCAGAGCAGGGTACGCATGCTAATAAGATCTACCATGCCCACAAACGCATCTTCACGGCCAAGGGGAAGCTGAATAGCAATGGGGTTTGCCCCTAAGCGGCTTCTAATCGACTCAAGGGCGGCAGAGAAATCGCCACCAATACGATCAAGTTTGTTAATAAAGCAAATGCGCGGCACTTGATAGTTGTTTGCCTGACGCCAAACGGTTTCTGTTTGCGACTCGACCCCGTGTACCCCATCGAATACCGCAACCGCACCATCGAGCACCCGTAATGAACGTTCTACCTCAATGGTAAAATCCACGTGTCCTGGGGTGTCAATAATATTGAGTTTATGCCCCTTCCACCCACAGCTAATCACCGCTGCGGTAATCGTTATACCACGCTCTTGTTCCTGAACCATCCAGTCCATGGTGGCAGTCCCTTCGTGGACTTCCCCAACTTTATGAATTTTGCCTGTATAGAAAAGAATACGCTCGGTGGTGGTGGTTTTACCCGCATCGATATGCGCCATAATGCCAATATTGCGAATCGTAGAAAGAGACTTCATTGCTGATCCATGTTTTTTGCTGGATATTGCGAAGGAACTGCGGGGTAAGACGAAATAAAGTTTTTCAGTAGAAAAATTGGGGGGGAGAGACTTTTCCAAAGAAAAGTCTCTCCCCCAAGAAACTACCAGCGGTAGTGGGCAAAGGCTTTGTTAGCTTCGGCCATTTTGTGTACGTCTTCACGCTTTTTAACGGCGAGTCCACGCTTTTGGGCAGCGTCAAGAAGCTCTGAAGCTAGGCGCTCACGCATGCTTTTGCCGGGTTTTTGCCGAGAATACTCGATGATCCAACGGAAGGCGAGAGCTTGGCGACGCTCAGGACGAACCTCCACAGGCACCTGGTAGTTGGAACCACCAACTCGACGGCTTTTAACTTCGAGCATAGGCTTAGTGTTTTCTAGGGCCAATTTAAAAACATCGACCACACTGCTACACTGGGGAATATGCTTGAAGCCTTTTTTATCGATCAGCTCAAGGGCACCGTAAAACTGCTTCTCAGCAGCAGAACGCTTACCATCTTTCATCATGCAGCAGACAAATTTACTGACTACTTCATCATTGTAGATCGGATCAGGGAATACTTCGCGTTTAATAACTTTGCGACGACGTGACATCGTTTACTAACTCCATTATTTCTTAGGCTTTTTAGCCCCGTATTTACTGCGTGCTTGCCGACGTTTTGACACCCCTTGGGTATCAAGCGAGCCCCTAACGATGTGATAACGAACCCCAGGAAGGTCTTTTACCTTACCGCCACGAACCAGTACCACACTGTGTTCTTGGAGGTTGTGGCCTTCACCACCAATATACGAGGTAACTTCAGAACCGTTAGTGAGCCGAACCCTTGCTACCTTGCGCAAGGCAGAGTTAGGCTTTTTGGGGGTCGTCGTATAAACCCGTACGCATACGCCGCGCTTTGACGGGCATTGTTGGAGGGCTGGTCCCTTCGACTTTACCGTCTGCTTGCGGCGACTCTTTTTTATAATCTGACTAATTGTTGGCATATTAACCTTTTACCTTTACCATTCTGCGAAACTTCCGCCATAGACTTATCAAAGTAGCCGTGGTCTCGCAATTGTTTTTTTCCCAGACACTGTATGCTGTATAGCGCCTAAATCGCCATGCCAGCAGCTACTTCGTTCCCTCCGAGAAAATCTATTTCTGAGCCGTCACTAGCAATTCCAGCTTCTTGGGCCGTAAGCGCGCGATAATCCGGGGCTCCGGTACCAGCTGGAATTAAGCGGCCCATGGTTACGTTCTCCTTGAGCCCTTTAAGGTAGTCGATCTTGCTGGAGATCGCTGCCTGGGTCAATACCTTAGTAGTCTCCTGGAAGGAGGCTGCCGAGATAAAGCTCTCGGTTGCCAATGAAGCTTTGGTGATCCCGAGCAGCACGTTCTCCCAGGTTGCAGGACGAAGCCCTTCGGCTAGCATCTTGCGGTTGGTCTCCATAATCGCCATTCTATCGCAGGTTTCAAGGGGCAAGTAGCTGGTATCCCCAGGATCGCTGACGCTCACCCGACGCAACATCTGGCGAATAATCACCTCGATATGCTTATCGTTGATTCTTACCCCTTGCAGCCTATAGACCTCCTGCACTTCGTTGACCAAATACTCAGCAAGGGTAATCGGTCCAAGAATTGCCAAAATCTCGTGGGGGTTTGGCTGTCCATCAACCAGGGCTTCACCACGTCGTACGTAGTCACCCTCGTTGACCAAGACGTGCTTACCCTTGGCGATAAGGTATTCCTTCTGCTCACCCTGACCATCAGTGATCAGGACTTTGCGCTTCCCTTTCGTATCTTCACCAAAGGAAATATTGCCATCACGATCAGCCATAATCGCAATTTCTTTAGGCTTACGAGCTTCGAAGAGCTCAGCAACCCGCGGCAGACCACCGGTAATATCTTTGGTCTTGGAAGCTTCACGAGGAATCTTGGCAAGAATATCACCAGGAACCACTACCGAACCTTCGTTAACGTTGATAATACAACCAATGGGCAGAGAATAGTGGGAACGGGTACCAGGTACACGCTCATTGCCTAAATCTGCGGAGATATCCAAAGCAGGCTTTAAAATCTCTCCTTTAGATTCAGTTACTACTTTTCGCGTCAGGAAGGTAACGTCATCGACTTTTTCTTCGAGACTTCGCCCTTCCTTTAGATCTACATAGCGGACCTTACCAGGAATCTCAGCAATAATGGGAATGGAGAAGGGATCCCATTCGCCAATTTTATCACCAGCAGAAATCTTATCACCGTCAGCTATTGACAAAAGGCTACCGTAGACAATCGGATAGGCATCACGGACTTTATCATCAGCATCGACAATACGTACTTCACCGTTACGCGAAAGCACCACGCGATTGCCATCACGATTAACCACTGACTTGATATTGACGAACTGCACCTTACCGGTAAAGCGGCTATCGACCGAACTCGTCTCCACCTTATGGGTAGCAGTACCCCCGAAGTGGAAGGTACGCATGGTCAGCTGAGTTCCAGGTTCACCGATGGACTGCGCAGCGATGACCCCTACGGCCTCACCCACGTCAACTAAATGACCCGAGGACAAATCGCGACCATAGCAAAGGGAACAGCCACCACGACGAGACTGGCAGGTAAGCAGCGAGCGAATCTCTACTTCTTCGATACCAGCACTTTCGATCTTCAGGCATTCTTCTTCGTTCAAAATTTGGTTATTGCGGGCAATCAGCTCACCAGAACCCACATCGATGATATCACCACCAATAAGGGTCCGACCGAGGAGACGCTCTTTCAAGCTCACCATAACATCAGAACCATCACGGACCGAAGTAAGCTTAATACCTTTATCGGCACCACAATCGATTTCACCGATAATACAATCTTGAGCCACATCCACAAGCCGGCGAGTCAAATAGCCCGAGCTTGCGGTTTTCAAAGCGGTATCGGCCAGACCTTTACGCGCCCCGTGGGTACTGGTAAAGTACTGAAGCACCGTTAAACCTTCACGGAAGTTAGCCGTAATCGGTGTTTCGATAATCTCACCCGATGGCTTAGACATCAAACCCCGCATACCAGCCAGCTGACGAATCTGCTGGGCAGAACCCCGAGCTCCCGAATCCGCCATCATAAAAATACTGTTGGTACTCGGCACGGTGTGTTTAACCCCGTGCTTATCGGTAACTTCCATTTCAGCGATATTATTGAACATACTCTCGGCAATACGCTCGGTAACATTGGCCCAGATATCGACCACCTTGTTATAGCGCTCACCCTCGGTCAAAAGCCCTTCGGAGTATTGCTCTTTAATTTTTTTAACTTCGTTTTCGGCCTCGCTTAGATACACTCCTTTTTCGTCAGGAATAATCATATCGCTAATCGAGATTGAAAGACCAGACTCAGTAGAATACTTATAACCAAGGGTCCTAATAGCATCGGCCATCAATACGGTTTTCTTGGCTCCGCATTTGCGGAAGGTCTCTTCTACCAGAGCCGCTAGCTCTTTCTTACCCATTACCCGATTGTAGCGGCTATAAGGAATCTCCTCAGGAACCACCTCGGATAACAGGGCCCGACCAACCGTGGTTTCCACCAGTTTTTGGCGGAAACGCACTTGAATCGGTGCCTGGAGTAGCGCCGCGCCATGATCGTAGGCTACCCGTACTTCTTCCAGGCTGGAAAAGACAGAACCGGCGCCGCGCGCGGTCAAATCCTTTACGGTTAGATAGTAAATCCCCAAGACGATATCCTGAGAAGGTACGATAACCGGAGTTCCGGAGGCCGGACTCAAGATGTTATTGGTCGACATCATCAACACCCGAGCTTCCATCTGCGCCTCTACTGAGAGGGGCAAATGCACAGCCATCTGGTCACCGTCAAAGTCGGCGTTGAAGGCAAAACACACCAGAGGATGCAAGCGAATCGCCTTACCCTCGATCAGGAGGGGCTCAAACGCTTGAATACCGAGACGGTGAAGAGTCGGCGCACGGTTTAAGAGAATGGGATGTTCTTTGGTTACTTCTTCAAGAATGTCCCAAACCTCAGGGTGCTCTTTTTCAACCAGCTTCTTTGCACTTTTAATGGTTGAAACGATGCCATGTTCTTCAAGCTTACAATACAAGAAGGGCTTAAAGAGCTCGATGGCCATCTTTTTTGGCAAACCGCACTGATGCAAGCGCAGATCAGGACCAACCACGATTACCGAACGACCGGAGTAATCGACCCGCTTACCAAGAAGGTTTTGACGGAAACGCCCCTGCTTGCCTTTGAGGAAATCAGAAAGCGAGCGCAAAGGACGCTTGTTCGGTCCAGTAAAGACCTTACCGCGGCGGCCGTTATCAAAGAGCGCATCCACAGCTTCTTGCAACATGCGTTTTTCGTTGCGAATAATAATATCAGGAGCATTAAGCTCGATCAAACGCAGCAAGCGGTTGTTACGATTGATAACCCGACGATAGAGATCGTTAAGGTCAGAAGTCGCAAAACGTCCACCGTCAAGAGGCACTAACGGACGTAGGTCGGGGGGCTGCACCGGAATGACGTTCAGCATCATCCACTCAGGCTTCGCCGCAAACTCGCCATTTTCATCGCGAGTATTAAAAGCTTCAACTACTTTAAGGCGTTTTTGCAGCTTTTTACGGGCAGCTTCACTCGTTGCCTCACCTAAATCTCGGCGAAGATCATCGACCAAATCTTCAATACGCAAACCCTGCAGCAGGTTTAGAATAGCCTCGGCCCCCACCCCTACTTCGAAGGTGTTGTTACCGAACTGCTCAAGCAGATCTTCGTATTCTTCTTCGGCAATCACCATCCCGCGACGCAGCTTGGTGACCCCTTCATCTCCGGGATTGAGGACGATATAGGACTCACTGTACAAGACCCGCTCAAGGTCACGCAGGGTGATATCCAAAATGGTACCAATGCGCGAGGGCAGGGATTTTAAAAACCAAATATGTCCCACCGGGCAGGCGAGGTTAATATGCCCCATCCGCTCGCGGCGAACCTTGGAATGAATTACTTCCACCCCGCATTTGTCGCAAACAATACCGCGATGCTTCATTCGCTTATATTTGCCGCAAATACACTCAAAGTCTCGAACCGGCCCAAAGATCTTGGCACAGAACAAGCCATCGCGCTCCGGTTTGAACGTACGATAGTTGATGGTTTCAGGCTTACGCACTTCGCCATAGGACCAGCTTCTGATCTTTTCAGGAGAAGCTAGAGATATTTTGATAGCCTTAAAACTCAGAGTGTCTGCCGGCTTATCAAAAAAGTTTAATAAATCTTTCAAAGCGAACTCCTATGCCCCAAACAAACCGTGGTGGTTAGATCAATTCCAAGTTTACTTCTTTACCGTCCGATTTGATCAAATTGACGTCTAACGCTAAGCTCTGTAGTTCTTTAACGAGAACATTGAAGCTCTCAGGCAAGCCTGGAGTTGCAGCGTTAAGTCCTTTGACAATGGACTCATACATACGGGTTCTTCCTGACACGTCATCAGATTTCACCGTTAACATCTCTTGCAGAGTATAGGCGGCGCCATAGGCTTCCATTGCCCATACTTCCATCTCACCAAGACGTTGACCTCCGAATTGCGCCTTACCACCAAGGGGCTGCTGGGTTACCAACGAGTACGGACCAATCGAACGAGCATGTATCTTCTCATCAACCAAGTGATGGAGCTTGAGCATGTACATAACCCCAACCGTCACTTTACTGTGGAAGGCTTCCCCGGTTAGACCGTCAAAGAGACGGGTCTGCCCGGTTTTTACGCAGCCTGCCAGCTCAAGTAACGCTTCAATTTCGCCTTCGTTGGCACCATCGAATACAGGGTTAGCCAAATGCACCCCTTCACGATATTTGCGGACAAAGTCTTTTAACTGCTCATCGCTACAAGTGGTTACAAATTCGGCGACGTCAGCTTTAACATCATCCGTATCCCAAATGCTTAAGCAATATTTTTCGATCGCTGGACGATCAAAGCTCTCTTCAACCATTTGGTTGAGTTTCTTACCAAGGTTGCGAGCCGCCCACCCTAAGTGGGTCTCCAAAATCTGTCCGACGTTCATCCGGCTCGGTACACCCAAGGGGTTAAGCACCACGTCGACGGGAGTTCCATCTTCAGTAAAGGGCATATCCTGCTCAGGTAAAATACGCGAGACGACACCTTTGTTACCATGACGTCCTGCCATTTTATCACCAACTCGGAGCTTACGCTTAATGGCGACGTAAACTTTCACCATTTTGACCACCCCAGGAGGCAATTCATCGCCCTTGACGATCTTAGCCATCTGCTCTTCGGAGATGTACCTAATCTGGTTAATCTTCTCCTGGAGGTTCTGTAGCACCAAGGAAAGTTCATTGGTCTTACCCGCGTCGCTAATCGCCAACTGTGGCCAGTTGATATAGCCAATTTTCTCGAGGGTCTCGGCATCGATTTTCGTGCCCTTAGCCAGAACTTTCTCGCCTTTTTTATTGCTGATATCGTTAGCCGTTTTGGCCCCTGCCGAGATCTTTAGAATCTTACGCATGGCCGATTCTTTGACGATACCAATACGATCTGCTTCGTCTTTACGCAAACGAGCAGAGTCTTCTTCCTCAATCTGCAGACTGCGAACGTCTTTATCTGAGCCTTCACGGGAGAAGACTTTGCAGCCGATCACCGTACCGGTTACCCCGGGTGGTACCCGCAAGGAGGTATCGCGTACATCACCAGCCTTTTCGCCAAAGATAGCCCGCAAGAGCTTCTCTTCAGGAGTTAACTGAGTCTCACCCTTGGGAGTAATCTTGCCGACGAGAATATCTCCGGGGGCTACTTCAGCACCGATGCGGATTATGCCGGCGCTATCCAATTGACCAAGAGCTTCTTCGCCAACATTGGGAATATCGGCGGTGATTTCTTCCTGACCCAGTTTCGTATCTCGGGAGATACACTCAAATTCTTGAATATGAATTGAGGTATAGAGATCCTCCTTGACCACCCGTTCGGAGATCAAGATGGAATCCTCAAAATTGTAACCATTCCAAGCCATGAAGGCCACGGTGACGTTTTGCCCAAGAGCTAGCTCGCCTTTTTCGGTGGCAAAACCATCGGCGATTACATCGCCCTGAATAACCTTCTCCCCAACCATAACGATGGGTTTCTGATTGATACAGGTATCAAGGTTAGAGCGGCGATATTTCTTCAGCTTATAGATATCTACGTCAGCCCCAACTTCAGAAGAACGGTCTTCAACGCTGTCTTCAACATTGACAACCTTAACGAGAATACGCTCAGCGTCGACACTAACTACCTCGCCACTGCGCTTACAAACCACCGAAGCACCAGAGTCGCGAGCAACGATTTTTTCCATACCCGTACCAATCAGCGGGGCGCTGGTCTTGGTAAGAGGCACGGCTTGACGCATCATGTTCGAACCCATCAAAGCGCGGTTCGCATCATCGTTTTGGAGGAAGGGAATAAGACTTGCAGCAACCGAAACCAGCTGGCTGGTGGCCACATCTTTAATATCCGCTTCTTCAAAACGGACCATCTCCGCTTCTCCGCGGCGTCGAGCGGCAACGTACTCATCGGGATTAGTCGGCACATCACGGCTTGCTTGAGCAATTACATGGCCCAAATGCTCTTCCGTTGCGGTGTAATATTTTACCCCGGCTTTTTCATTAAAATCCTGATAGGGAGTTTCAATAAAGCCGTAGGGGTTTACCCGAGCGTAAGAAGCCAGTGACGAAATCAAACCAATGTTTGGACCTTCCGGCGTCTCAATCGGGCAAATTCGCCCATAATGGGTAGGATGCACATCGCGCACTTCGAAACCAGCCCGCTCTCTGCTCAAACCACCTGGTCCAAGAGCCGACAGACGACGCTTGTGGGTGATCTCCGAAAGTGGATTGGTTTGATCCATAAACTGGCTTAGCTGGGAAGAACCAAAGAATTCTTTGACCACCGCTGAGGCCGGCTTATTATTGATAAAATCATGGGGTAAAAGGGTATCAACGTCCTGCAATTGCAGACGTTCACGAATAGCCCGTTCAATGCGGAGAAGACCAATGCGATATTGGTTCTCGAGAAGCTCACCAACGGCTCGTACCCGACGATTACCCAAGTGATCGATATCGTCTACCTCGCCTTGGCCTGTTTTCAACTTTAAGAGGAAGGCGATCGTCTGGAGAATATCGTCTTTGGTGAGCGTGCGTTGCTCAATAGGTTCATTGAGTCCCAAACGTTCATTAAGCTTAAGCCGACCGACAGCGCTTAAATCATAACGATCAGGATTGAAAAATAAATTGGTAAACAAGGTTTCGGCGTGATCTACCGTGGGTGGATCACCAGGACGAAGACGTTTATAGATTTCGAGCAGCGCCTCTTCGCGACTCGAGACCTTATCACCCAAGAGCGTTTGGCGCAGGGTATAATCAACGTTAATACCGTCGATAAAGAGGATATCGAATACTTTTATGCCATTTTTGGTGAGGGTCTCGAGTTCGTGTTGAGTAATTTCCGTATTAACGGGTACCAACACCTCACCATCGCTGGTTACCACATCGGAGGCCACAACCTTACCGAGGAGATCGTCGTAGGAGATCGCCTCGTGTTTTAAGCCGGCATCTTTCATCTGGCGAATAGCGCCCACGGAAATACGCCGGCCCTTCTTGACGAAGACCTTGCCGGTCTCAGGCTCAATAATATCCGCACTGGCCCGTTGCCCACGCAGCAGTTCAAAATCGAGCTGGCGATGATAGATATTGTTCTCATCGCGGACGATAACTTCTTTTTTGTAGAAGAGTCCGAGCAATTCCTCTTCGGAATAGCCGAGCGCCTTCAAAAGAATAGTCGCATGCATTTTCCGGCGGCGGTCAATGCGCACAAAGAGAATATCCCGGGAGTCAAACTCAAAATCGAGCCAACTACCCCGATACGGGATAACCCGAGCGGTATAGAGCAATTTGCCCACGCTGGAGCTTTTGCTCTTATCATTATCAAAGAATACCCCAGAAGAACGATGTAACTGCGAAACCACGACCCGTTCAGTACCGTTGATCACAAAGGTACCGTTCTCGGTCATCAGCGGCATCTCGCCGAAGTAGACTTCCTGCTCTTTTACATCCCGGATATTGCGAACATTACTTTCCTTGTCCACATCCCAAATAACTAAGCGAATTACCACCTTCAACGGGGCAGCATAGCTCATCCCCCGTTGGCGGCATTCGTCAACCGTGTACTTGGGTTTCTCGAAGGAATAACTGACAAACTCAACGGTCGCCGTTTCTGCAAAATCGCAAATCGGGAATACGGAGTTAAAAACCGCCTGCAGCCCTACCTGCTCCCGCTTCTCGGCATCTACCCCATCTTGCAAAAAGAGATTATAACTAGTCTTCTGAATTTCGATCAAATAGGGGTGAGCTATGGCCGGAGTAATTTTTTGGTAGCTCTTGCGAAGCCGCGTATAGGAGGCGCCCAAAGACGACATATTTTGACTCCGAGATTAAAAAAGAGACAATAAATATTCCCCTAAGCTAACTTAGCTTAGGGGAACTTCCATGTTTTCTGGGTTTTATTCTCAATGTTTTATAGCATAGTACTTAATGAAAGGCGTATCAAATCGACTAACGACTATTTGATTTCAATGGTCGCGCCTTCTTTTTCAAGCGCAGCTTTCATCTTCTCAGCTTCTTCCTTGCTAACCCCTTCTTTGAGGTTCTTAGGAGCGCCTTCGACCAAGTCTTTTGCTTCTTTCAGGCCCAAACCTGTAAATCCACGAACTTCCTTAATGACGTTAATTTTCTTATCGCCAAAGGCCTTCAAGACTACGGTAAATTCGGTCTGCTCTTCTTTCGCAGCACCGGCATCAGCGCCAGCAACGTGAGCAACAGCAACTGGAGCAGCAGCACTAACGCCGAAAACGCCTTCCAATTCCTTTACCAACGCAGCTGCGTCCAACAGGGTTAAGTTTCCTAGATATTCGACCACTTGTTCTTTAGTTAAACTAGACATTCTCTTTCCTCCGAGACTTTCTCAACTACCTCTGTGTAAGGCCAGTTGCTATTAAACGTTACCCGATTATGACTTCGCTTCTTTAATCGCGTTGATCACCCGAACCAGGTTCCCACTAACACCACCGATAACACGCAACAACCCTTGGTGGGGCGCCACGATACTACCCAAAATCTTAGCCAGCAAGACTTCCTTGCTCGGCAACTGTGACAGGGCCTCGAGATCACTATACTCGAGAACATCCCCCGTCATTACCCCGCTCTTGACCTTGATCAGTTCGTGATCTTTAGCATAGGCCAGCAACGATTTTGCTGCCGCTGCAGCATCACCGTAAACAAAAATCCCAGCCAGAGGGCCTTTCAAACGATCGGTCAACAACACCACGTCGTCGTTGTTAACAATAGCTTTCTTAACAATGCGGTTGTTGAGTACTTTCAACTCGGCATTGACTTGACGTAATTTTACCCGAAGCTCAGCCATATCCGACGCCGTTGTCCCGCGAAATTCCGCGAGAAGACAGGCAGCCGTCTTATCAAAACGCGCGGAAAAGTCGTCGCGCAGCGCCATCTTATCAGCTTTAGTCTTAGCCATTTTCTTCTTCCTTTAACTCGGTAAGGATCCTTAGCAACCAGTTCTCGTGGGGAGTATTGCCTCTCCCCCAGCCACACTTATCGGTAAGGGGTTGGGTCGATTTTAATTCCCGGTCCCATAGTTGCCGATAGAGCTATCCGTTTGAGATAGGTGCCTTTTGCCGTACCAGGTTTTGCCTTATTAATGGCATCGATTACCGTACTGATGTTGTCGTGCAGCTCATTTGCCGCCATGCTTACCTTACCAACGGTAGTATGCACAATGCCTGCTTTGTCGATGCGGAATTGCGCCCGACCAGCTTTTAACTCACGAATCGCTGTGCCAACATCGAAGGTTACCGTGCCTAACTTGGGGTTCGGCATCAAGCCTCGTGGCCCCAATACTCGGCCTAGACGACCGACAACGGCCATCATATCAGGGGTCGCTACCACTTGATCAAAATCAAGCCAGCCGCCGCTGATTTTCTCAGCCAAATCGTCACCACCAACGAATTCAACACCGGCAGCTTGGGCTTCAGCTACTTTTTCACCTTTGGCAAATACCACAATCCGCACTTGCTTGCCCAAACCATGGGGTAGAGGAGTAGCACCACGGATATTCTGATCTGCCTGACGGGGATCAAGATTGAGATTGATTGCTATATCAACAGTAGCAGGAAATTTTGCATAGGAAGTCTGTTGAACAAGGCTCACCCCTTCGGCCAGGGAATAGAGCTTCGTGCGGTCGACCAGCGCCGCAACCTTCTTAAACTTTTTACCTTTTTTTGACATCGAACCTCCCAAGGCAGTCCAAACGAGCAGTCTCTCAGTACTGCTCTCCTACCAGGTGACTTATGCTTGCGAACAGAGGGTTTTTAAGAAACCGCAATGCCCATACTACGAGCCGAACCCATAACGATTTTCTCAGCCGCTTCGGAATCGTAAGCGTTGAGATCAACCATCTTGGTTTTGGCGATTTCTTTTACTTGCGCCATGCTGATAGACCCTGCACTGTCCTTACCGGGGGTCTTTGAGCCTTTAGGCACGCCAGCGGCGCGCTTAATCAACTGAGAAACCGGCGGGGTCTTGGTAATAAACGTGAAAGACTTGTCGCTATAGATGGTGATAATCGTTGGGAGAATATCACCAGCTTGCTTCTGAGTCCGAGCGTTAAATTCCTTGCAAAAGCCCATAATATTGACGCCCTTTGGACCGAGAGCGGTACCAATTGGGGGTGCTGGGTTTGCTTTGCCAGCATGAATATGTAGTTTTACAAGTGCCGCAACTTTCTTGGCCACTAGCCTGCCTCCGTTATCACCCTACGCTAGCTATATCAAGCTAGTGCTGTTCCTGAAACATAAATGGGTTCTTTATGCCCATTACCACAATTTGTCAAACTAAAAAGCTTCCTGAGAACTTGTCTTAGGCGATCTTCTCGACCTGATTGTAAGACAACTCCACCGGGGTCTCGCGGCCGAAGATACTGACGAGCACCTTCAACTTCATCTTGTCGGGACGAACTTCATCCACCACCCCATCAAAGTTGGTAAATGGTCCATCAACCACTTTAACGTGTTCACCCTTGCTAAATTGCAACTTGCTCGCCACAGCGCGCATTTTTGCACTATATGCTTTGGGATTTAACAAGCGTAAGACATCTCGATCCGGCAAAGGACGGGGACTTTTACGATTACCGACGAAACCGGTGACTTTAGGGGTCGCCGCTACGCAGGCCATGGTTTGGTCGTTAAGGGCCATCTGTACAATAATATAGCCAGGAAAAGAAGTCTTATCGACAAGCTTCTTTTTGCCGCTTTTCAAAATCTTCTCAGTCACCACTTTAGGAATGAAAACATCCCCAAAACTCTCCTCAAGCCCCGCTTTTGTGATGCGTTCCCGGAGATTGAGTTTTACAGAATCTTCAGAACCTGAGTAGGTATTGACGATAAACCACTTAAAACGAGGATCCGTAATCTGACGACGTTCCTCATCACTAAGCTGATCATCTTCATGAGCACCAGGCGCTCCTGGAGATCCCGCTTTATCAGCGGCAGCGTGCTCGTTACGAGCACTGTACCCATCGTCATTAACATCGTCCGAGCGATTGTTATCAAGCGGCTCCATTACCCCGTACCTCGATAATAAACTAAAGTAAGAGCCCCACCCCGCGGTGGAGCCTGAGTAAACTAACCCCTCACCAGGCTGGGTAGCTTACGAATAAATACGCGATTTGAAGTGGTGAATTAAGGGAGAATAAGCTGTAAAATCTTAGCCCATAATAAATCAAAGACACTGAGTATAACCGCAAATATTGCTACCACCACCGCAACAATAATTGTCATCTTTTTTGTATCCGGCATACTCGGCCAAGTCACTTTGCGAATCTCACCGATGGTTGCCAGGTGAAACTCGCGCCGCTCAGTAGAAACGCGCAGATAATAAACAGCGGCAAATCCACAAGCCAGCGCCACTAAACGACTCAACAGCGGATACCAGCTGTCATAGCGCTCGCTCCAACCAGCAATCGAGCCAAGGGTTTCAAGTGCCAACAGGGTGATGTACGCTGAAAACAGCGCAAAAGCACCGTGGCAAATGCTCAACCAGGTAGCGTCGTCTTTTCCCATTTTTCCTTGCTCCCTCTGTTTCCAGGAGTAGTGACAGATAAAACAGTGCAGGCGAGGAGGGACTCGAACCCCCAGCAAGCGGATTTGGAATCCGCTGTTCTACCATTGGAACTACTCGCCTATAACACTGTCTTACGCAAGAACTTCTACTACGACCCCAGAGCCTACGGTACGACCACCCTCACGAATTGCAAAGCGCAATTCAGCAGTCATCGCAATTGGGTTGATCAATTCAACATCCATATCGATGTTATCGCCAGGCATAACCATCTCAACGTTCTCAGGCAAGGTACAAGCACCAGTTACATCCGTAGTACGGAAGTAGAACTGCGGGCGATAACCTTTAAAGAATGGAGTATGACGTCCGCCTTCTTCTTTGGTCAAAATATATACCTTAGCTTTGAACTTGGTGTGGGGCAAAATCGAACCAGGAGCGGCCAACACTTGTCCACGCAACACTTCTTCGCGTTTAGTGCCGCGCAAGAGGATACCGACGTTATCACCTGCTTGACCTTGGTCAAGCAGCTTGCGGAACATCTCTACACCCGTACAGGTGGTCTTGATGGTTGGCTTAATACCAACGATCTCAATTTCTTCACCAACTTTGACGATACCAGCTTCAATACGACCGGTTACGACGGTTCCACGACCAGAGATCGAGAACACATCTTCGATCGGCATAATGAAAGGCTTGTCGAGAGCGCGCTCAGGAACAGGAATCGTCGTGTCGCAAGCGTCGATCAATTCAATAATCTTTTGTGCCCATGGGTCTTTGATATCAGAAGCATTAAGAGCGTTAAGCGCTGATCCACGGATGATTGGTATATCATCTCCAGCGAACTGATATTGGGTGAGTAGCTCACGAACTTCCATCTCGACGAGATCAAGAAGCTCTTCATCGTCAACCATGTCGCACTTGTTTAAGAAAACAACGATCTTTGGCACCCCGACCTGACGAGCCAAAAGAATGTGCTCGCGCGTTTGGGGCATCGGACCGTCAGAAGCGCTTACCACCAGAATAGCGCCGTCCATCTGGGCAGCGCCGGTGATCATGTTCTTAACATAGTCAGCGTGACCAGGACAGTCTACGTGAGCGTAGTGACGCGCAGTCGACTGATATTCCACGTGAGAGGTGGAGATGGTAATCCCACGGGCTTTTTCTTCAGGAGCCTTGTCGATTTCGTCAAAGGCTTTTTTCTCGCCACCATGAAGCTGGGACATAACTGAGGTAATAGCCGCAGTTAAAGTCGTTTTGCCATGATCGACGTGACCAATAGTACCAATATTAACATGTGGTTTGGTCCGTTCAAATTTCTCTTTTGCCATCTCATCCTCCAAAATGAACGGCGATTTCTTGTACTATCGCCACGGCTGGTTGTAAGACGCATTCCTTGCGCTTACATAATTATTCTAAGGCACTACCTATACAATATCTGGAGCCCGAATCCGGAATTGAACCGGAGACCTCGTCCTTACCAAGGACGCGCTCTACCCCTGAGCTACCCGGGCTTTCATTTGGGGATTCAAGGTCCCATCCAAGCATGGTCCCTTTTTCTAAGGCTTGCCCATCTTTTCGGGGCGGTCTGGCGACCCACTAGACCCTGGTAAAGGGACTATTGTGCGTCGAAAGAACACCCATGGCAAGGGCCAAATGGAGCGGGAGACGGGATTCGAACCCGCGACCCTTAGCTTGGAAGGCTAATGCTCTAGCCAGCTGAGCTACTCCCGCACGTAATTTGGCGGAACACTATGGGCAAAATGGTGGAGGGGATAGGTTTCGAACCTATGTAGACCGAAGTCAGCGGGTTTACAGCCCGCCCCCTTTGACCGCTCGGGCACCCCTCCAAAATGCTGCTTTCTCTGGAGCTGGCTATAGGCTTCGAACCTACGACCTGCTGATTACAAATCAGCTGCTCTACCAACTGAGCTAAGCCAGCATGCTGTATCAACCGAAGCCTACTTTTTCAAGTAATATTTCAGCAATACGGAGACAGTAAGTATCGCAGGTTCGAGAGATCGTCAAGCCTAGAACAGTAAAACCTATGTTTTTTCCTGATCAAAAAGACCGCGCAGCAGAATTCCTGCTGCGACTGAGACATTCAAGGAACCAAGCCCTGCTTCAGCCCCGTGAATGGTGACGGCTCTATCGCTGAGTTTTTTTATTACAGGGGAGATGCCCCTGTCTTCAGCTCCCATTACTAAGACACTGCGCTCATAGATATTGCGAAACTCAGCAAAGGACTCTCCCGCCATATCTGCAGTAAGTATCCAATACTCCATGTCTTTAAGTTTTCGAAGCACCCGGCTTAGATTGGTTACTTCGACGAGGTCCACAAAAGCAAAGGCCCCCTGGGCGGTGGCTACCGAGGCCGGGGTAAGCAGGACCTGGCGGCGAGCTGGGACGATTATTTCTTTGATTCCAAAATAACAGGCACTGCGAGCGATGGCCCCTAAATTTCGTGGGTCAGTGATATGGTCAAGGGCAAGAATACGGTCGTGCTGACGTCCCTTGATACGTCGGCAAAACGTATCCTCGTCCATGGTACTATGCTCGACCACGGCGCTGAGATGCTTACTGCTGACCGAAGGGATCATCTCGACGGGGATACCCTGGAGGGAGGGATAGTGAGCGATCTTTTGTAAGCCCCCACTGGTGGCCATAATTTTTTTAATCGAGCGGGGGCGAAAACGTAAATAGACCTCTATAGCAGCAAGGCTATCCACAATAAAAGGCTCCGGCTCATCGCCAGCCTTGCTCTTATCTTTAAAGCGTGGTTTGAAGGGGGCTCTGCTCGGTTTCTTCACGGGGGGTCCTTCATAGGGAGATTAACGCTGGGAATACTGGTCAAAAACCTCGCGAACCTTCTGGTGCGCGGCCGGGCTCAGCAGGTCATAGGCGAGCTGCACAACGAAGCACTGCAGTTTTTTAACCGCTTTTAACATTGCCGGGAGAGTAGCTCGAGAGGCCTCGGCGAGGCAATACAGATTTACAGCTGCTTCCGTATCTATCTGCCCAGAGGGGCTGAGACAGCGGAAGGAGACCCCTGG
Source organism: Deltaproteobacteria bacterium (assembly GCA_023250635.1). Classification (GTDB taxonomy): domain Bacteria; phylum Bdellovibrionota_B; class Oligoflexia; order Oligoflexales; family Bog-1112; genus JAHFAI01. Next base: position 29,285 of record JAHFAI010000006.1, read on the forward strand.
CTGATCGATACCACCAATCAGCCCACTGAGAACTTCGAGGGGAAGGGCCTTATTTTCGTTGCCAGCATGGTGCTGGACTGCCTGGACAAGCAAATTATAGGCCTGAATTTGTTGTTTGAGAGGGATCAGCTCCGGCTTTACCGTAGCAAGGGGAGGGCGCAGCCCTTCGATGCTCAGCTTTTCCTGTTGCCAATAATCTAAAATCTGAGCGTAGGTATAGGAGGGGGGCAGCCTCACCTGGCTACTCACCGTATCGGCCTGGGGATTGGCCTTGAGAATCCGCAAAAACTCCTGCCAAAAAGTGTCGTCCTCATTAACGTTGGAAGTAGCGGTGGCGAATTCACCATTGAGCCGTAACTTCGTATGGGGGGTAAGTCGCTGCTGAAAGGACTCAAGCAGCGAGCCAAAAGCATAGCAAGCTGCTAAAAACTGCGAGTTCGAACCGTCGAGGGAAATCACATTGGCCTGGCTAAAAGTTTGGGGGTAGATTTCCAGGTAACAGCTCTCGGGGTAAAAAAGTGATTTTACGACGTGGCGTACCTGCAAGCACAGAGCCTCCCACAGTTGCCGCGGAGAGAAAGAATGTAAATTAAGAAGGACTTGTCCGAATTTGGTATTTTCGCCCACCAGGCTTCCATAATGATGCAAGCTCTCGAGAGAAATTGAACCCTGACGATACAAGACTTCACCGAGGCGGTCAGCAAGCAGGGACGAGCCTGCAAAGGCGATTTCCCCCTGACGAAGTTCCAGGGTTTTGGCTGCTATGCCACAATCAAGGGCAAGAGTACCGCTCCACCCTTCTCGGCAAAACTGCTGGAGGAGGCTGTGGAGAGTGCTACGAGAGACCTGGCTAAATTCTGCAGGTGCCGGTGGAGGTGCAAGAGAAGTGACGAGCCCTCCCTCCCTCTGGAGGAGCAAGCGCCTGGTTCCCAGGGGAACCGCCTGCCACGAACCCGTTGCTTCACCTAGACTGTCCACCCCCTCGATAATAAGTTGCTTGCTACCCTGCTTGACCCTTAGGGGAGAATTAGTAGCCACTGAGCCTCCTCACCAGAAAAATATAGTTTTAGGGTTTAAGTCGCTTCGAATCAATATCGTAGGTGCGTAGTTTGCGATGAAGATTGGAACGTTCGATACCGATTTCTTCAGCTGTTTTTGAAATATTCCAATTAAATTCCTCTAATTTTTCTATTATGAAAAGCTTTTCAAAATTATTACGCGCTTCTTTGAGAGTAGTACCATCGGGCGCTTGACCATTATCATTACGCTCCTGCTCACTGGCAAGCGGCAGATGCTTATGAAGATCAGCGGGTCTGATGATTTCCCCGGGCACCAAGATACAGAGACGCTCGATTAGATTGCGCAGCTCGCGCACGTTACCGGGCCATTCATAGGTTGCCAAAATTGCCAAAGAGTCTTTGGGGAGGATCTTCTTGTCCTCGCGCAACTCCCGGGAAATGACCGTAAGAAAATGCTCCGCTAACAGCAGAATATCTTCAGGATGCTCGCGCAAAGGTGGCATGTGAATGGGGATTACGTTGAGACGATAAAACAGATCTTCACGAAAATTCCCTTTTTTAATTTCGCTATGGAGATTTTTATTAGTAGCGGCTATTACCCGCACATCCACCGAAATTACCTGAGTATCACCGAGACGCTCAAAGGTCTGTTCCTGTAAAATACGGAGAATTTTCGCCTGAGTTTTAAGCGACATATCGCCGATTTCATCCAAAAACAGGGTGCCTTGGTGGGCCAGTTCGAATTTTCCCATTTTGGCAGCCACCGCACTGGTAAACGCCCCCTTGGCATGACCAAAGAGCTCGCTTTCAATCAGTTCCTCGGGAATAGCAGCACAGTTAACCGCGACAAAGGCGGAAGTAGAACGACTGCTCTGCCCATGAATATTATGCGCCACCACCTCCTTGCCCGTACCATTCTCACCAGTAATCAACACCCAGCTGTTGCGTGGTGCCACTTTGACGATTTGCCGATGAATCGCCCTAATTTGCTCAGATTCACCGATAAGATCGTAGCTAGCCTTGCGGGCTTCACTATGTTCTTGAGCGTGTTTTTTGGTTTCAATTTGTTTGATCAAGGGTAAAATTTTTTCAAGGGAAAGGGGTTTTTCAAGAAAATCACAGGCTCCCAACTTGGTCGCCTTAACCGCAGTTTCAATATTCCCGTGCCCACTCATGATAACTATGGGCACCGTATCCTTAAATTCCTTCATTTTTTGCAGGGTTTGAATACCGTCGATGCCTTCCATCCATACATCGAGAAGCACCAGGTCTACGCCCTGTCTCTTAAAAAGCTCAAAACCGCGCGTACCATTTGCCGCAGTTACACTATTCCATTTTTCGTCAGAGAAAATCCCCGCAAGGGTTGAACAAATGCTGGGCTCGTCATCGACGATCAGCACCTGCAACGGTGATTTTTTGTGCTTATCTTTCATGTAGCTCCCTCGATAGTCCCTTATCCTGATTATAGTATAAGAGTATTGTTGACGAAACCATAGGCTCTTAAGCGCTGGGGGCTTCAGCGCCACGGCCAGCTTACTTCCTCTCCAAGCTCCGCTTCTCCAAATTCTCAAGAGCTGGCCCTTCGATCACCCGCCCCTCCAGGTCAAAGCGAGAGGAGTGACAGGGGCAATCCCAGGACTTTTCCAAGGGATTATATCTAACGATACAGCCGAGATGGGTACAGACAGCAGAAACACATTGATAAGCATCGGCACCCTGGCGATACACAGCTAATTTTTTGCAGCCATGGTTGATAACCCCCCCCTCACCCACTTCAATGTCAGCGAGCGCTTCCTTAGAGGGAAGATACCTTCCGGCGAGAAAGTGGCAACTCACCTCAAAACCCTCTTGGATTACCGCTCGTAAAGAGCGAATCATTGCGCAGCGTTCGGATTGATAGAGATCTGCCCAAGGGTTTTTGCGTTTAAGAATCGAATCACTGACAATCATGCCTGCTAGACTACCAAAAACCAGACCGTCGGCAGAAAATCCCGTCATGTAGTAAAGTTTTTCCGAATCCTTACCTATATAGGGAAGAGCATCGGCAGAATAATAGGACTGTGCCGCCCATCCGTAGCGTTCATTACCGAGAACAAAACGTTCTCCGAGGTATCGCTCGAAGGTTGCAAAGGGGGTTTCGCTAGCGGTCCGATGTCCGGTTTTATGAAGGTCACCGATCAATACTAAATAATGCTTTTTCTCTTTATTACTATAGCGCCGTAAGGAATATTCCTCGTGGTCAATGCCCCAGAAAATACCCGGAGGCATCGCCTCGTCAATGGTGTCGACCGCCAAGGCTATTTCCCGTATCCCCGCAAGTTTGATTTGCATGGTCAAAAAACCTTTAGGAATATGGGTTGCCATTACTACAATTTTGCCACTGAGCTCTCCTTCCCCTGTAAAGACCCTTGCTCCCTGGGCATCGATTCGTAGCACTGGTGACTGCTCGTACACCTTTACCGAGGGGGGCAACTGTTTCGCTAGGCCCCGAACATAAGCGAGGGGATTGATCTGCCCTTGATTGGCGATACGTAGGAGCCTATCGACGGCAAAGGGCAAGGGATTTTGACTAGCTTTGAGCTTCTTTACCGCGAACTGACAGACTCGAGCTGCCGCTAGCTCTCGGGCAAGAAAGCTCTCACCTTTGGTCGATGATTTTTCTAAATAGTAGTGAAACGGCACTCGCTTGAAATCGCAGTCGATGCCATTGGTAAAAACCAGCTCTTCCATAAAGTCTATGGCCCGAGCACGAGATTGATACACTCGTTTGGCAGTGGTGCTTCCATAGGACGAAAGAATTGCGCTAAGAGGCGTACTGGTGAGTTCATAGAGATTGCCGGTGGAGCAGGCGGTTGTCCCCATGCCGATTTTTCGAGCTTCAATCACGGCAACCGCAATACCTGCCTTACCCAAAAGATATGCGGTAGTAAGTCCGCTTATTCCACCGCCAATGATGATCACCTCGGTGCTTTCACTGCCTTGTAGCTGAGGAAAACTCTGGGCGGCGCCTCCCGTGGCTTCCCACAGGGACTGCAAGGGCAATGAATTCTTGGTCTGCATATATTTCCCGCTCTTAGGCATTTTTTACCATTAGAGCGTAAAAGCAACACAAGATCCACGGGCATGCGGTTCGGTTTTGGGGACACTCACCGTAATCGAAACTTCTAGTGATCATCCATAACCCCGCACTTATCAGCAAAACGCTCCCCAAAAGCTTGATACTCAGTGGGCAGATATTGCTCTCGCGCGAGGTTATGCAAAACCCTCAGATCACGAAGATCATATTTTTTTCCCTCGGCATTCTTGGGATCCAAGCCAACAAGGGCTTTGACTAAGACGCCCAGCATACGAATGGAGGTCAGCCGCGCCCACTCATAAAAGATAGATTCTGCAAGAAAAATGCTGGTACCCACATGATAGAGCTTGCGATACTCAATTGCCTTCCCATCGATTTTAAGATCTTTAATTTCTCCCGCAATCATTAACCTCCCACTGATAATTCCGCGAGCACGCACTTGAAAACTCACATTGCGCGAAAAAGTTGGGGTAGCCTCCATCATATCTCTACTGGTACCAACCAAGGCACTGATCAAGGTTGATATCTCATACCCAGTCAGGTAAAAAGTCACCACAGGAAAGCCATGACGAAAGTGGAATTTCCCCTTATCCATCCAGGTGAAAAACCCTTCTCCCGCTATAGCTTCGACGATTTCACCGTAAGTATAGTCTTGGTTACCCTTAACCCCTCCACGCATAGAAAGATCAATTGCGGAAAAATACAAATCCAGAGGTTTTTGAGCCGAAACTTCTAAAAATCGTTTGTCGGTATTTAGTCCTCTCAAAATAGTGGTCATTACTTTCCACGAAAATTCGTCATTAATAGTGAGCTTATGGTTATAGTCTTGGTCAAACCTACCCATAGGGGTGTTATCGCCTAAATGAGGCTTGCAGGGTTCAGCCTCAAGCATTGAATTGAGAGTGGTTTTATTTTCGAACCATTTTGAAAAAAACCACCCCTCGCTCTCCTTGACGTGGCCCTGACTGATCGAATCCTGAACAATTGGATGGAGAGAATGACTGAGTGCAGAAAGACGCTGGCCTTCAAAATCACCTGGGCGTGTATTATAAGTAAAGTCAAATACTCCAAATTCCCGGCCACCGTGCCCAGCCTGCATGAATGGAATTTTTAAAGTAGCAGTCTGTTTAAAATATTCTTGATGAGTATGACCTGCTATTAAAATATCAACACCATGTAATTTGCCAAGCAACTCTTCGTCTTCCTTAACCAGAAGATCTTGACTACCACCGTGAAACAGCAGCACTACTAAATCGACGCCACGCCGAATTATATTGATCTCTTGCTGCAATTTTTCGGCATACGCCTTTTCGCCGCCAATAAATTCAAGAGTCTCCAAAGGTTTTATTTCAAACCCATGAAGGCCCATGGCGATATTCTCGGAAAATTTATTTTGGCGGGTACTCTTGCTCCCTTTTAGCGCCGTAACCCCCATTGCACCGACCACCGCAATTTTAATTGTTTTACCGCTTGAGGGTAAGCGACGAGTTAAAACCACATGGGAAACAATTAAATCAGGATAGCCTAGAAGGAGATGGTGGGGCACGGTGGTGCCTACCAGGGGAATGCTAAATTGCTTGCGTGTTTTTGCATTGAAGGCCTTATGCAAAATCCGATTAAAACCAAAGAGACCAGGGTCAAATTCATGATTTCCAATGGTCACCGCGTCGTATTTTAATGCTTCAAAAAAAGCTAACTCTACCGGGAGATCGTCATCTTCACTAATGGCAGGCAAGGCATCAAGAGTTCCCGAAAACCAATCGCCCGCATCAAATTTTAACACCACTCTTTCTTGACGCTCTCCTTCGATGCTTTCAGCACTAATCGCCTTAGCTAATTCGGGAAGCCGTCGGGATGAATGGAGGTCATTAGTATGAATGATTCTAATTTTAACCTCTTCTGCCCACACCCTTGTGGAGAGTAAAGCGCTTACCATTCCCCATGCTAAGATCAGAGTACTGGTTTTTTTTAGCATGACTACCCCCGAGTTTTTCTTAAGGTGTGAAAAACTGGAAAATTATTATATTTTTTCATCGGGATCAGCCAGCTATAACTTAAGCTATTTTTTCTCAGGCAGCATTTCAGGGACACTCACCGTAATCGAAACTGATGGTTTTTCCAACGGAAAATTACCCATAAAGGTTCCGGCAGCTTTCCCCAAAATCACGCTTAATTCCGCAGCCTGAGAGGAAAAGAGCTGCTCCTCATCCCCAAGAATCAGCAAGCCTTTACGAGCCCAAAGATTTGCTGATGTGCGATACCCCTTGGCAAGCAGGGACTTTGCCTTATCCAGGCACTCTTGAATCAGCATCTCTTGAGGCTGTAACCGACAAGCACTGCTATAGGGGGTGGTAAGAACTTCATTGGTCACTTCATCAGCAGAACGGTGCGTCAAGGTGGTTAGCGAAACAAAGTAAGCGTCAAGGAGACCTTTCTGAATCTCCGCTTTACTGAGTGCGCCATCCATAAAATTCTCACCGAAGCCAATAAAGCTTTCGACATCGTCTCTGCGTACCATTAAAAGGTTTTCGCCCTGAGCATTGCCCTCGGGAAATAATTCCAAATAATTTTTAACTCCCCGCAGGTAACAAAAATCTCCTGGGCGTAACTGCTCGCAAGGAATGCCCACAAAATAATTCCCAATAAAGGAACTAATCACCAGCGGTCGTGAATCTCCTTCTGATAAAGCAAGGCGACGATCAAGGGCACTTAGCGCTTCGAGATCTATGCCTTTTAGCTGGCAATACAGTGCGAACATATAAGTCTGGGCTAAACCCCGTGCTAAAGTGCAGTCAAGAATAAGTTGGCTCGAATTATAAGCAAGATCTTCAAGAACATCGAGGATTCTTACTCTCTCTGGAAGAAGTGGCTCATGAGAAATATACGAATCGCCTCCTGAACCATAGGATAAAATCCATAGCCCTGACAACCTACTGCCCAGTTCATTTCGCTCCAGAACACGCAGGACGTAATCCTCAGCCTCCTCATGGGCTTGACACGGAAATAACGAAGCGTATTGACGATCTTCCTGGGTAAGCTGCAATAAGCTTAAGGTCTTATGTTTAGGGAAACGCCCTTTTTCACTTAATTTTTGCAGGAATAATGCCGTCTTATCTATAAGAACGCCATCGAAACTGCCGGTACCAATGCTTGTGCTTGCCTGCAAATGAGCAGACCAACTCAACAAGAGCATGAAAATAAAGCAAAAAGCGACTTTCATTAAAAATTCCTTTTAAGAGCATTTTACGCCGATGCTAAACTATACTCCTGGCGGGTCAAGTTTTTTTTAGGCTTATTAAAGAATTTCTGTACAGCCCCGAATTTAAAGGGATTTAATTAGGCCGTGGCGCGAAAGCGCCACGGCCTAATTACACCATAAAAATCAAAGCTCAAAGCAGGCGGAGCGAAAAACGAAAAAAAAGAGGCAGGACCGTTCCCGCAAGGGAAAACCACCAACGACGGGGTTTGTTAGGTAAAATACTGCCCACCATTGATATTAATCGTCTGACCGGTAATATAAGCAGCAGCCGGGGAACACAGAAACCAAGCAGCAGCTGCTACTTCCTCAGGCAGACCGATCCGACCAAGGGGCACTGCTTGGAGCTTTTTAATAAAATCCAGCGTACCTATTTCTTGTTGCAGCATATCGGTAGCGATCAACCCGGGGGCGATAGCGTTGACGGTAATGCCAGCAAAACCGTAGACCTTTGCCATCGAACGGGTTAGACCAATCAAGGCAGCCTTTGAGACTGCATAATGCACCGCAAGATTGCCGCCCCACTGACCACCAATAGAGGAAAGATTGACCATACTACCCCTTCGCCCCAGAACGCGCCAGCGCTCAGCTATCTGCTGACTCAAATAAAAAACCCCGCGAATATTAGTGTTCATTGCCAAATCCCAATCATCGAGGCTGATTTCAGCGAAGGGTTTTTGCTGCAAATAAGCTGCGTTGTTGATCAAGGCATCAGGCAAGAAATCAATCGCTGCCAGGTGAGCCTGCAGGGCATCTATGGAAGATGGCTCTGCTTGATCAAGCAAAGCACAGCTTATGTTCGCACCTTTTTGACTATGGTAAGCCACCAATTGTTCGGCAAGTTCGCGTTGACAATGATAGGTAAACAGTACCTGCGCACCCTGAGTGACAAAATGCTCAACTATGCTTTTACCAATACCACGACTACCACCGGTGATTAATACCTGCTTAAGCATAGGGCCACATTTTATCCATGGTTTGACCAGCAAGGAGCATAGGCACCACATCTTCTTGGCGATGAATATGGCAATGCACTAAGGCCGGGCCGGTCTGTTCAAGAAACTCGGGAACCGTTGCACGCATTTCTGCCGACGAGTTTATTTTATAGGCTTTTATACCGTAGGCGCGTGCGATAGCATCAAAATCAGGGTTCCACTTCCCCCCCGTCGAAGGATCTTCGGACCAATTAAAGTTTTGAAACTGCGAAACAATTCCTAGGCGATTGTTATCAAGGACGATAATTTTCAACGAAACTTGGTATTCAATAATCGCAGCAAATTCTTGGATATTGATTTGCAAGGACCCATCCCCCACAAAGCACAGTACATCGACCCCTGGATTTGCCATGGCGGCACCGATAGCCGATGGTAAATCATAGCCCATGGAGCCATGGCCACCGGAGGTCAACCAGCGTCGATGGGGTGTAGCCAAAGCAAAATGCCGAGCCACCCATTGCTGGTGAGAACCAACCCCGGTTACCACCACACAATCACGGTTATTTTTAAGATAGCGCTCGCTAACAAATTCGATCACCTCTTGGGGGTGAAAAAGCCCGTCATTTTTAGGATAAGCAAGGCTAAATTCTTCCTTCCAGCCTGCGAGCTGGGCGAGCCATTCCTGACGCGCAGGTTTAGCTGCCGTGGTCAGCAAGGCACTTTGACTAAGGATCTCCCCAAGGGCTAGCCCGGCATCGACGCAAAGGGTAAGATCCTGACGAATGCGACTATACGAAATTTCTGTAGGATCGATGTCGATGCGCACGATTTTTGCCTGGGGAGCAAAATCCTGACAACGATTCCCGGTTTGGCGAATATCCAAACGAGCGCCGAGCACGATAACCAAATCGCTATGGTGAATCGCCTTATTGGCATATTGGGTGCCAGTATGTCCCAAAAAGCCAAGGCTCAACGAATGCTCGCTGGGAAAGGCACTTAAGCCCAGTAAGCTCATCACCACGGGAACCTGCTGCTGTTCAACTAATTGGCGTAATAGACCACTGGCTTTAGCAGCTAAGACCCCCTGTCCCACTAACAGCACGGGACGTTCTGCTTGACTGAGCAGTAAGGCAGTTTTGGCCAGCTGCTGGGTAAGCTCCTCGTTTAACGAGGACCCAAGAAGGGGAGCATCCGCTTGTTTCACCCGCTCAGGGGCCTTGATAACCAAACTTCGTTGCACGTCCATGGGTAGATCGACCACCACCGGCCCAGCTCGGCCTTCCTTTGCTAAAGCAAAGGCTCGATCAAAAAGTTCACCAACGCTATCGGTATCGGTAGCCAGAAACACTGCTTTAGCAATGGGACGCATCATGGCAACGCAGTCGATTTCCTGGAAGCCGCGTTGACGCACTGGACGATCACCGCGCATATCCCCACGACCTACTTGACCGGTGACCACCACCAAGGGTGTAGAATCGAAATATGCATCGGCTACCGGGGTAACAATATTCGTTGCTCCCGGGCCACTGGTCACCATCACCACCTGGGGCTGGCCACTCAGGCGTGCTTCAGCAAGAGCTGCATAACCTGCACCTTGCTCATGGCGAGCGCAGAAATAGGTAAGGCCTCGCTTAAGCGACGAATCAAGGGTCGGCGCAATGGTGCCACCGGGATAGAGATAGAGTTTTTTGATTCCATGGCGAACAAAACTATCGGCAATAAGATCAGCACCAATCATCATCACTACCCTTCACCTGCGGGATTAAGCAATTTCAATTCTGATCGTTTCATACACCCATTGAATACGCTCTTCGACCTGGCTGCGATTTTTCCCCTGGACGATAAACATCCCAAAGCGATCAGCATGGCTGCGAAGCGGTGGTATGGTGCAGCCCACTTCATAAGAAAATGCGAGCTTTTGCACCCAGCTTTGTTGACGAACCAGTTCTACCCCATGGATAGCCAGCAGGCGACCAGGAGGAGGGAAAAAATAGCGGTTAGCCACACACAACTGGGGCTCGGGCGTATAGGAGCTCAGCTCAAACTCCTCCCCCGTAGCCAAACGAATGCCCGCTTCGACGATATTTACGCCATAACCGAGAGGAATTAGACTTTCCGAAAAATCACCCCCGCTCAGCCGTGCTGCCACTTCGATTATTTTCGGTCCTTCAGCCGTAAGCACCAGATCACCTTTAATAATGCCATCACGGATGCCGAGGGCTTTGCTCGCTTTACTGATCAAACTATCCACTTGGCTAAGCTGCTCGGAGGAAAGGACACTGGGAACCCAACCTCCATTTTCGATAATATGGGGAGCAAACGCTGCAAGTTTTTCGTAATTGCGATCAGCAATCCCCGCAGTAATTACCGCGCTGTTTTTGATTATACTTTCCGTGCTCAACTGAAGCCCGAGAAGATACTCCTCGGCTAACACCTGCCCACAAAAGCTCTCCGCTAGGCTGCGCTGATACAAGCTTCGCCAATCTCCGCGACCATCAAGAAGAAACACCCCTCGTGCACCACTGCGATCCACCGGTTTAATCACCACCGGCAGACCTTGTTGCTCAATAAAAACCGCAAGATCGTTTTCATCAGCTAATAAACGAAAAGCGGGGATTGGCACCCCCTGTTCAGCAAAACACTGCTTCATTTTATATTTATGGCAGGCCTTGATTGCTGCCGTCAAAGACAAAGCAGGTGTTTTCAAAAACTGAGCAACCTCAGCCACTATTTCAGGAATATCCGAGCCCATTACGGTTATTCCAGCAATGTCCGAAAAGTAACGATAGGTTTTTAAATAGGAAATTATCCCCAGCACATCGCGAGTACTGACCACAGCGCTATCATCAGCAAGGTCAAAACCAGGTGAGGCGGGATTGCTATCGAACACCAAAACAAAATAGCCGAGGGCCTTGCCGGTCTTAATGGCAAAGAGCTGATCCGCACCTGCTCCCAAAAGTACCAAGACTTTTTGCTGATCTTGCTTATTGCTCACAATCTGCTCCTAGTGCAGGGGCTTTTGGGCAATTATCTGAACTTCTCGACCGATGTCGAGAGCAGCAAAAGATTGATATAGTTTTTGTTTAAGCACGTTGCTTCCCGCCTTATCTAGGCTTTTTTCTAATTGCATCCGACGCCGATGACAGCTGCGCCCGAGAGTATCATCACCTATATAGTGATCCCCCATCAGCAAAAATATATCGATCGGAAAGGTCGCTTGACGCGAAAGTTCGTTAAGGCCATGACGAGCGAGCAAAGCACTCAGTGAGTCAAAGTTGAAGTAGTTAAGATGATGGGGCGGCGCGATCCACCACCGCGGTAAGGTGGTGGTTTTTGCAACGGCCATTTGAAAAGGATTATAGTCATTCGGTACAATCACACAAATAAGCCCACCCGGCACAAGCAAGCTCGCGATGGTTTTGAGCAGAGCATCGGGGTGGGGAATATGTTCGAGCACTTCACCCAGATTGATTACGTCGAATTTCCCCAGAGTCTCTGCCAAAGATGCCGTTAAAAATTGCTCGATAATAGTCAGGCCTAAATTACGACTATGTTCGGCTGCCCGTTGGGACGGTTCTATGCCTACGGCGTCCCAGCCCCGTTGTTTACCAAGGAGGAGAAAATACCCGGGGCCCGAACCCACATCAAGTATACGTCGACACCCCACGGGAAGCTGTTGTTCAAACTGTTCGTAACGCTCCTGATACACCCCATTCCACCAAGGGAGATCTTCTTGGTAGCGCTCTAGATACAGTGGTTTTTCCTGGGAATAATATTCGTGCTGATATATTCGGGTAAGTTCTTCGTCGCTTGGTAGAGGAATTACATGTTTAAACTGGCACGTTTCGCAAGCAATAACGGTAAAACTTCCCACCTGATCTATGCAGTGCCCCTGGTGATTATGCCAATGGCGTTCGTCCGTTTGGTGCATCGGGATTCCTTCAACTATACGGGTAACTGGTAACTATTAAGATCTTGGTGCATCTTCGCTGCTTTCTTCATTGCTAAGCAGTTAATTCATTCTCGTCCAAAATACCCCGGGTTCGAAATATGACCATATTTGATGTCGGCTAGGTTACGCTCTTTCTCACCGCACCTCAGCAAGAAAAATCTTTTAAATCTGACCAACACCAAATATGGCTATATCTCCTTTAGCCAGGGGGTGGTAAGAGCATTTTTTTAACAAACATCGTAAACTCTATACTTACACGTGTATTTTTTCCATGATTCACTGCTCCACCATGCAACATGCGATCATTAAATATGATAGCATCTCCTGGTTTTGTCTCTGCCAATATAATATTCAAATCAGCTTCTTCAACATCAATTTTCGGCTTTGAAAAACCATCGCGATATTCACCATGATAGGTCCAATTTTTTTTATGTGACCCTGGCACAACCCGCAAGCCATTTAAACCGGGTTCACAATAAATTGCCGCCCATACTTTGACTCGGGTAACGCCAGGCGGCGTTATACCATGATCCAATTCCCAAAACCAGGCATCCGCATGCAGTGGTCCCACGTCAGAAGATTGATTCGGCCGAACCAATCGCCAATAAAATTCCTCTCGTCCTAAATTTTCTTCATCTGAAATGGCAAACTTTCCGTAAATCTCTTCAAGAGCTTTAAGCAATGATGTTGAACGAATATAATCAACGGCATTTTGTGGTAGTACACGCTTTATTTTTGGCCAGGCAGTATGATGCTTTAATAAAGCAGATAATTCATGATATTTTTCGATACCATATTCCCTGAATTTTTCACAAGCGTCGGGGGCATTTTTAATAATATTTTCAATCCATTGTTTTTCAATCAGCAAGCGTATAGCCTGTAATTCATCGGGATGAAAGCTCAGCCCTAAATAATATCCTTGCTCACCTTGCAGATGACCAAGGACTTGATTCGCTACCAAAGAATTCATGCCAACCTCGAAGCTATTCAGATTTAGAAGACTCTTTGCGGCTTTCTTCGTTGCTGCGCGTGCTCACAGTCAGACAGCTGCTCCTGGTCTTGCCTTGAAAACAGCAAAACTGCACCAAGCCTTGAGTCGTTAATAATATGCTGAGTAGTTACTGAAGAAGGTTAATATATTTTCTTTGTTGTCGGCAAGTTGTTTTGCTGCGGCAGCCTACTGAACTATTGCTCGTTAGGCCGTGGTGCGAAAGCGCCACGGCCGTGTCCTGACGAACGCAGTGAGGAAGGATCTTTCAGATAACATCCTGATATCACACGACAGATCATTCGCCGATGCGGCTCAGGACACGGCTCTGGCATCGAAAAGGTAAGCCCTCTGAGGGCTTACCTTTTCGCGCCAGCGCCTAGATAGCTGCTGACGATTGTCCTGGAGATGGGTACAAAAATCTCTGAGCACTGAAGTTGAATGTTTGGCTAAATCATCATTCACGGCACTGACGAGGCTTAAAACTTCCTCTTTGGTAGAAGCTTTAGCGGAGCTGTCCAAAAAAGAATCACTCTCTGAAATTTTAGAACGTGTCTTACAGCTGAGTACCAGGCTGATAGCAAGCAGAACAATTGAAGTATTCATCTTGATACCCTTTTGTTTCTTTGTTTCTTGAGGGGACTTATCGGCGACAAAGAAACTATCTTAAAAAAAATAACTTCTTAATTTTATTGGTAATTTCAAGCACCAGCTAAGGGAAGCTCGATAATAACCAAGGTCCCTCGCGGCTCGTGGGCCGAGAGGCGTAGATAGCCTCCGTGATCGGAGATAATTTGATTGACGATGGCGAGTCCTAAACCAGTACCTTGATCTTTGGTGGAAAAATACGGCTCTAAGACCCGATCACGCAGCTCCTTGGGAATACCGCAGCCATTATCAGCAATCTCGATGCGCACCAGACGCAGCTCTTGCAAGTAGGTACAGCCAATAGAGATAATCCCGAGGCGACCGTTTTCTAAGGCGGCAAGCGCGTTGGTCAAAATATTAACGAAAACTCGCTTGAGCTGCTCTTTGTCTATGGGAAAACTCGGCACCTCAGCCAGTCGCTCCATCTCAAAAGTTACCTCTGGATAACTGATCCAGAAAAGCTTGCTCACCTCTAGCAAGAGCTCTTTAAGGTTAGCGTTTTGCGGTTTGATGCTGGGCAAACGAGAAAATTTGGAAAACTCATTGACTAAATCGCGCAGCGAATCAACCTGAGTAATAATCGTTTCGATACAGGTCTCGAATACTTCGCGGTCATCTTCAGCAAAATTGTTATGAAAGCGTCGCAGTAAGCGTTGAGCACTGAGCTTAATCGGGGTAATCGGGTTTTTAATCTCGTGGGCAATGCGCCGGGCTACTTCTCTCCAGGCTGCTACTTTTTGCGCACGCAGCTGCAAGCTGGCATCATCAAAAACCACCACCACCCCAATCTCGATATTGCTTTCATCATAAATTTTTGTGCCGCTGGCAATAAGCACCAGCTCAAGGCCGTCATTACGCAAGCCCAATTGCCCCTGAAAATTCGCATTTTGGTGCAAAGCCATAGCTATCGGCTGCCAAAAGGCTTCGTAGGCATCTCGAGAAAGAGCCTTATCCATCGAATTACCCCGCACCATACTACTATGAATGCCCAAGAGACGTTCTGCAGCTGAATTAACCGAGATAATATGATCGTGAGCATCGAGGGCAATAACCCCAGTGCTGATGTTTTTAAGCACGATCTCCATATACTGGCGCCGCTGCTCTAACTCTTCGTTGCTACGCTGCAAATGGGCTTGGGCCTCTTCGGTCTGCCGTTGATGCTCGCGCAAGTCTGCGGTCATCAAACTAAACGCCGCAACCAATTGGCCGATTTCATCATTGGTGGCTTTGGGAAGGGCAACCGCATAATTACCAAGGGCTATATCTTTAGTGGCTATAGCTAAGCTCTGCAAGGGACCGGTGATTTTGCGCGCCACATAAAAACCCATCCAGGTCGCCGAAAAAATAATCATCAGAGTAACCACAATCATCAAAACCATATAGCTACCGCGGATCAGCTGCGCTCCCGGTTTAATATCGGCGAATTCTTCCATAATGGTTTCGATGCTTTTCAGCAACTGAGTTTCAAAACGCATCTCGGTTACCACCACCCCGAGGAGCCGTTGATTGTAGGGATCACGAATTGGCGCGACCCCCTTAACTACATCCTGCTGATCATCGTCAACAACAAAGCTGTATTCGCCAATCTTGGGGTTTTCTAAAAATATTTTGATACATTCGCGAACGTAGGGATCAACTTTTAGAGAATGACGTTCAAAGCCCACACCAGCAGGATTACCACCAATATGTTGTCCTGCCGTATCAAAGACCTTAATGGCGCTTATCCCATACTCGTGGGCAAAGCCCTCGAGGCGACTTGCTTCCACCCCGGCACTTTCGCTCGAAAAAATATCCGCAGGCCCCAGAATATCCAGACGTTGCATGGCAATTTTAGCTAAACTCTGCAGACGTTTTTGATCCTGTTTGTAGATTTGCGATCCCGCTTCACGGGTTTGCTGCATGGTAATGCGCACTTTTTCGGAAAACCAGGTTTTAAAACTCGAGGTGATAAACTGCATGGAGATATAGAACAGCAATACCGTCGGAGCAATGGCAAAAAAGGCCAGAGCACAAATAAGCTTTGTTTTAAGCTTTGCACCCAAAACTCCGTGACGACGTTCAATAATTAATTTAGTCACATTACGAAAGATGAGGAAACTTAAGAAGAGAATAAGAATGACATTGATATTTATTAGCGAAAAATAGGAGATGGTAGAAAACAACTCGCGATTTTCTGAGAGGCTTTCGTTAAGAAAAAAGTTCTTACTTTCATAACGGGATAAAACTACCAGCAACAGAGTAACTATGCCAATAAGGATAAGCTCGTGACGACGTTTCTTTTCTTCAAGACCGAAGGAAGGGATTAACTTCATTACTTCTCAATATAGAGGGGAATGGAGCCAAATTCATAGGCGCCATTACTGACAACGATAGCATGGGAGCTGGCTGCTGCAGGCAGGTTCTGCTTCTCTAGGGCCCCATCCCCTAAGAAAGCAACGGCAAAACCTACTGCTCTAGGGTCATGAATCGAGGTGGCAACCCGGGTGACCTTAAAAAGATCATCGCCCTTAACCACCAAACGCTCTCCCGGACGCACCACCCGCGGCTCTCCATTCACCCTAACTTCCACATAAGCAAGCTTCGGTTCACGAGCTTCGAGAAAAACCTTACCATGGATCAGGTTTTTGGTGGAAGCCATGATCATATAGCGCTTTGCTTCCCCCGATTTTTGCTCATTCGCCTCCAGCAACTCGCTTGCCGTATCAATGGTATAGCCACGCAGATCTTTAAAATAAGGGGTATTTACCGGCTGGTAGCCTACTATGCTCACCATCGCGATATCTTTTTTTCTATTGCTTAAGCTTGCTTCCTGTATTTCCAGCTTATCGCCACGCATAAAGTCCAAGGTTCCACCACTGGCGACGAGCCGTGGCTGCCCATTTACGGCGATAATTATCGAGCTGAGGCACTCGGCGGGCAGCTGCGCTTCTTTATAAGAGCGGTATTCCTGTGCTACGCTAGGAAAGTTGCCTTGGCCAGCTTCACCACGAGCTCCCCAGAGCACAACCAGAAACCAAATTTGTTTACCCATTAGCATCTTTGCCCCCTAACTGGTTTTAACGGCGAGACCACTATGAAAATCACCAATGCTACCCTGATTGAATCCTTCGCCCGCTACCTCGCTGATCAGGGCAAACAACCAGCCACCATCGAATCCTATGGACGGGATGCCGAGAATTTTTGCCGCTATTTGGAGACGCACCGCATAGCCTTAACTGAGATCGAAGCGCAAATTCTCAGCTACTATCAAGGGTATTTAGCTGTTACCTGTCATGATAAACCTAATTCGATTCGCCGCAGTATCATTGGAATTAGGCAATTTTTCCGCTATCTAGAAGCCATTAGGTTCATTGCCTCCTCTCCCTTCGATCAGCTACCACTACCGCCACGAATAGAAGACCTACCTGCTGCTCTTGATCCCCAAAGCGTCGCGAACTTGATCAGGACTTCGCTCAGCAAAAATCCTCCTCCAAAAGCGGAACGAGATGCAGCAATCTGTTGCCTGCTAGCCTTTGAGGGGCTTAAGGCGAGCGAGTTGGTCCGCCTGAAATGGAGCGATTATTTTGCCAACGATGTGCTGCCCACCTTACGCATAGACCCAGCCAGCCCTCAACGCAGTCCCCGTTTGCTGATGTTGCAAGCCGAAACTTCCCTCTATCTCAATCGCTATAGCAAGGCTCTGCGGGAATGGGAACACCCCTTTTGGCATTCAGAGCACAATAAAAATATGATGTTTATTGGTTTTAAAGGACGCCACCACCTCAGTCCGCTTCCTCATCTGACTCGCCACGGGCTTAAATTTATGCTCTACGAACTGGGGGCAAAGGAATCGCTTCCCCATTTAAGCACCGAACATCTCCGCCACTTTGCTATTAATTTTCTTCTTTCCCAAGGCCTATCAAGCGAGCAGGTTATGATCCATTTTGGTCTGCGGCGTCTAGGAAATATCGCTAAATATCTATAAAGGAACAGCCCATGATTGAGATGTATATGCAGCGCGCCCTTGCTTTGGCCGAGCATGCTGCCAGCCTCGGTGAGGTGCCCGTAGGAGCGGTGGTGGTGCATAAGGGAAGGATAATTGCCGAAGGTTTCAACCAGCGGGAAACCAGTAAGTGCGTAACTCGTCACGCCGAACTTATTGCCCTCGAAGAGGCCTGCCGCATCTTGGGACAATGGCGCTTAGTTGCATGCAGCCTCTATGTAACCCTCGAGCCTTGCTTGATGTGCTCTGGGGCACTCTATCAGGCAAGAATTGCCCAGGTCTACTATGGCTGTAAAGATCCAAAGTTTGGTGCACTGGGCAGTCTTTACACCATCAATAGCGACCCGCGCCTCAATCATCGCTTCGAGGTATTTCCTGGCTACCTGGAAGAGGAAAGTTCCCAGATACTCAAAGCCTTCTTCAAGCAACGCAGGAAAAATCCCCCGAAAACTGAGTAAATTAGGCCCGAGAAGCTAAACTCTCCACATTGCCATGCACATTAACCTCGCCTTTTTTGTATTCATCGAGATTGAAGGCATCGACCTTGGTGGCTTCGACCATGGCGAGCTGAGCTGCAGCCACGGACTCAGCTTCTTCGCTGCTAATAACCCCTTTTTCAAGGGCGAGCTTGACGAAGTTCTGGGGTTTGCCAAAGGGAATAATCCGTTCGCGCATTGCCGCCCGGATTTTCTTCATCACCTGACGGGATTGATAATTTAGCTCGAAGGCATGCTCGAGGATAGCATAAGCCTCCTTAGGGTCCTTGGGGATGTAAATACCGGGAAGAGTAAGCGCATCGCGCTGGGCTCCGGGGGTCATCATCGCCTTGGCAATTTTTTGAGTTATGACATCACTCGGTAGACGAGAGAACATATTGAGGCGTGACCAAAAACCGATGGGATAGCGCATAATTTTGCCGAGCACAGGAACGTCAAAGTTAGCAAAGAGCCCATCAAAAGCGAGTTGAATCTGCACAAAACCATACTGGGCAGCGTAGTGGACAAAAATTTCGTGATCCTTCTGCTGCCCTTCAGCTTCGTAGCGACGCAAGGTGGCAGCAATCAGATACATCCAGGAAAGAATATCGGCCAAACGCCCGGTAATTTGCTCCTTGAATTTAAGCCCCCCACCGAGGCTCGCCATAGCCACATCAGCCAAAAATGCAAAAGATGCGGAGGCCCAGGAAAGCTTGCGATAGTATTGGGCCATGGGACTTTTTGGGGTGCGCACTAGGGCGCCACGAGTAAGAGTAAGCAGCAAAGCCCGAGAGAAGTTGCGCAAACCGTGACCAATATGTCCCCAGAAAGCCTGATCAAATCCAGCTAAATCGCCGTTTTCTAAAGCCAGTACTTCTTTGTAAGCGTAAGGATGACAACGAATTGCCCCCTGGCCAAAGATGATCATGGTCCGGGTAAGAATGTTTGCCCCCTCAACGGTAATGGCGATAGGAGCACAAATATAGGCGTGGGAAAGCAAATTAAGGGGTCCGCGGGAGATTCCTTGGCCCCCACTAACGTCCATCGCATCGTTAATTAACTTACGTCCCAGCTCGGTGGAGTGATACTTAGCAATGGCAGAAACAATCGACGGCTTAATACCCTGATCAACTGCACCTACCGTATAGATACGCATGGCTTCCATAAGATAGGTAAGTCCGCCAATACGACCGAGCACTTCCCCCACCCCTTCGAAGTTACCAATAGAAAGCCCAAACTGATGACGAACGCTGGCGTAAGCACCAACAATACGGGTTAGAGATTTTGCCCCGACGATGGCTTGAGCAGGTAAGGAAATCGAACGCCCAGCGGCGAGACATTCCATAAGCATCTTCCAGCCGTGCCCAGCACCTTCGACTCCACCGATAATTTGCTCAACCGAAACAACCACGTCTTTACCGTAAATTGGGCAGTTGTAGAAGGGTACGCCGAGGGGATCGTGACGCTTGCCGAGAACTACCCCTGGCGCATTACTGGGCACCAGAACACAGGTAATACCAAGGTCGGTCCCTTTGCCTAAAAAGTTATTCGGATCGAGCATTTTAACTGCCAAACCAATAACGGTTGAAACCGCGCCAAGGGTAATATAGCGCTTTTCCCAATTAAGCTTGAGATAGAGTTTGCCATCTTCTTTACGAAACAATACCGCGGTAGAAGTCATCGAACCTGCATCCGAGCCTGCTTGGGGCTCGGTCAAGCCAAAGCAGGGAATTTCTTCACCACGAGCGAGACGGGGCAGGTAATAGTCTTTTTGTTGCTTAGTTCCATAATGGATCAACAATTCTGCCGGGCCAAGGGAGTTAGGCACCATACAAGAAATAGAGAGGGGTATGGAACGCGAACCGAGCATCCCTACTACCGAGCTATGGGCAAGGGCAGAAAAGCCCAAACCGCCGTATTCTTCGGGGATAATTAGACCGAGAAAACGCTCTTTCTTTAAATATTCCCATACTTCCGGGGAGAGATCTCCTTCTTCATAGGCCCGGTAATCCTCCGTCATCTCGCAAATCTTAGTACATTGATTTTTCAAAAACTGTTGCTCACGTAAAGTGAGCTTGCCGTAGGGCTCGTTCAAAATACGCTCGAAATCGGGCTTGCCCGAAAACAATTCGCCATCAATCCAAGCGCTCCCTGCTTCTAAGGCGATGCGTTCAGTTGAAGAAATCACCGGTAAGAGCTTCATCTTGTGAAAGATTTGCATTATTTTTTTGGATAGATAATTACGCCGAAATTGGGGCAGATTAAACGCCACGAAAACAAGAGCCACAAGCAGCAGCAAGACCTTAGGCAAACCGAGGAGCCACAAGACTCCCACCATCGCCAGACTCGAAAACAACAAGGATACCCCAAAATACCCGAGACCCAGGATGGTTCCCCCGATAAGCAAACACGAGGTGAAGAACCCAAGATGTTGTCCGAGGGAATTAAAAAACAGCGCACCCATACATCCTCCTACGTTGTACCGCAAAGAATGCGGTAAAAAATCTCTTCGGGATACCTAATCATAACTCTGTTAATCCCCGACGGATACCTGTTGTGGCACGAGGCATCCAGCGGCTGCGATTTTATCCCCTATCAATAATGATTTCAAGTCATTAAACTTTTGAGTAGGCGGGAAAGAAAAAAGAGTTTAAGGATGAAGGGAGCGCCATTCGACCGAGTTTATGCCCGACGGCAAGCCACTGCCGAGATCCCGACTGATCCGCAACCATAGAAACAACTGCGATTGGGCCTCCTCATCAGCGCTTAGCTTAAAAATTGGCCCGACCAGAGGGATCTCCTGGAATATCCCCAACCCCCGCTGACGATGCTCCTGGGATTGCAGGCTTATCTTGCCGACAATCTCGGCCTGATCAAGCAACAACGTTACGCTGCTTTCCAAGGTACTTGAACGCAGGCGGCTATCCATGCCATTGGTGGGCTGCTTAAAGGAGAGCTTAAAGCTGAGCAAGACACTCGTTGCTTTTTGGGGGTAGAGAGTAAATTCCAGCTGTAGGCCATAACTCTTCCATAATTCCTTTGCTTGAATAATAACTCCATCATGTAGAGAAGGCCCGGCACTACTATTGGCGGTGACAAACTCTCCCCCGCTGCTCAGCAGGACCTTCCGTCCAGCGCTCAACTTAACGATTGGCTCGCCAATAATCTTTATACCATTACCCACCTCAAGAGAGCGCAAGCTGGGATTTGCCTTCCCCGTCAAGGTCTCCGACGAAAGAACCCCACCAAGAAACGAAAACGCATCGGCACCCCATTCTTTCATGGTGGTCTCGCCCACCTGCACCACCTTTGCCGCCAAATAATAAGAATAAATCTGCTGCTGATAATGGCACTGAAGAAGCAGCATTTTTGAGCTCACCAGGCCATGGCTCAGTTGATCAAATAAACCTTTTTGCAAGACCAATTCACGCTCTTCATCGCCCGTGCAAGCTATGCTGAGATGAGCCAGACCGGCAGGACTGACCATAAGGGAAGGCTGCTCACCCAGTAACGAGGAGAGGTACGAACGCCACTTTTCTTGGCCAAGCAAGCTAAGCTGCCCATAAAAAATACAGTCGAAGTCTGCGCTACACGTTTTTTTGAGCTGAAAAAAACTCTGAAAGTCGCTGGTTACGCCGGAAATACTACCATCGCGGAGGCGAAGACCAGCTGTCTCTGCCAGAATCGCCAGTTCTCGGACTCGAGGAGCTGACGCAAACGCTTTGGCAACGGTAATATGAAAGGACGAGACAATACTCTCAGCTGCATCCCCTGAGAGCACATAGAGAATCAAGAATCCTTCGCGCAGGCCAGTTAATTGAATTTTATTTGGCGCCAGAATGCGCACATCCACCAAGCCCTTGCGCGAAAGCTTCAGTTCAGAAAAATCACCTACCACGAATTCTCGTTTTTCAGCGATCTCCAAACCAACCACCTGCTCAGCGCTCCGCCCGCTCAGCAAAGAGCCGGCAAGAACAAAGAAAAAACACCACTTAAAGAAGCGAACCATAACTCACCTTAGCTGCCGGGGAGCACAGTGCCAAACGTGCTGCTTGGGTAAGCGCGACCACGCGAAAAAGTTTTTTATCCTTCGCTCCGAGAAACTCTGCCCAAAAAAGCAGATCCTTGCTCGCTAATTCAACCACCGCTTCTGGACTTTTTTGCACTAACAAGGCAAAATCTGGTTGATAGCGACAACGCAAGGCTGACGATCTCTCCCAGATCTTTGTTAAAGCAATGGGAATGCCAACCTTAGCAGTTGCCGCTTCTTCCGCAGATAAAACTACTTTTCCCACAGTAAGGTAGGAATGGGCGGGTTTAAAACGCGACTGCGCTGCGGGGACAAGCTCCCCAGAACCACTGTTAATCAGCAGCCCTGACAACAAACAAGCGCCGTGACTAAGCAGTGGATGCCAGTTGCCTAAGGTAAGTCGCATCGATAGGCCTTTTGCGGATGGGAAAGATTGGGATAGAAACGAAATTCCTGAGGCAGCACTCCCGGGTGCACGAACCAACAAATAGCACCAGCTGCGCGCTCACTCTCTCCCTGCCAAAAAGCATGATCGCTACGCGGAGGTAAACACTTGCTTGCGGCTACTTCTTCGTAAGCTTCAAGCTGGCTAGCACAGCGGTGATCGAGGGCAAAGAGAAAACTAAGCTGCCTTAGTAATAAAAACTGCTGCGTAAATATCAGCAAGCTTAGCATCAGTAAGAAAAAAGCTGGAGCAACTATACTCATCAGCTGTTCTCCCCACTCTCACCAAATTGCTGAAATGAGGGCACCCAGTTAGGCCATAGGGGGTGCAGATGAGGATTGTCATTAAGTCGGAGGGTCTCCTTGAGTGAATAATGATTGCCTGAACAATTGAGCGTTTCTTGCCAGGATTGGTTCTTGAGCAGGTACTGATGGAACCGCTGAGAAAGTAGCGCTTTTTTCTGTGGATAGTGTTTGAGCAAATAGGAATAAGCTACTTCGATGTTTTTTTTATTTGCCAGGTGAGAAGCGCACTTCATAACCAGCCATTGCGCGCGTTCCTCTGCTTTTAATTTTTCTTGTAAACGTTCTATCACTGACACACTAGCAAAACCTAGCTGCACAAGCATAAGAAGAGTTGCCACCAGGGCTGCAAAATTCAGCAAAAACAGCATATATCAAGCCTTTGCCGTATATTGTAGTTACAATTTACGTAACTAGGCCGTGGCGCGAAAGCGCCACGGCCGTGTCCTGAGGAGCAAAGCGACGAAGGATCTGTCACGTGATATCCGGATGTTATGTGAAAGATCCTTCCTCACTGCGTTCGTCAGGACACGGCGCTGGCGCTTTCGCGCCAGCGCCTAACTACTCAGCACTTTTTCAACTACTCAAGGCTTGGTGCAGTTTTGCTGCTTTCAAGGAGCGAGCAGCAGAGCAGCCGTCTGGCTGTGAGCATGCGCAGCAACGAAGAAAGCAGCAAAACTGCACCAAGCCTTGAGTAGTTACCAATTTACAGTAATTTATCTGCAAGAGGCGATGAGAGCAAATGACGAAGAGCTTATTTTTTAGGCGCCGGCAAGCCGCTGAAGACTAGAGTTGTCTCATAATTCAAAAGCATTGCAGCACGAAACAGCGATACAAAATCGAAGCGGATGTGGAAACCCCCGCTATTGAACTCGGACCTGTCAGTCACTGCCCTCTGTGCCAGAAAGAGTGAGACACTTGCCCCCCATTAAAGGAATGGATATCGGCTAGCGTAGTTCATCATCGGCAGAAAAATATCTTTGACAAGGTCGCAGCGATACATTTTTGGCCTGGGGGAGTATGACTCTGAGCACATTAGTCTTATTTACCAACCAAAGCGCGCCGAGAGCGTGCTGGGGAAAACAAATGACATCACCGAGATTCCCTCTAAGGTCTAATTTAAGAACATATTTAAGCCTTCCCTCAGCAAGCGGATAGAGCTCCTCGTCTAATTTTTGATACGGCTCCAAAAAAGGAACTCTGTGTTCAAAGAGCGATTTCATCACAATCAAACCATCTTCGCGCCAGAAGATATCCTCTACTGGTGCCGACTTTTCTCTTGCAACAACCTTAAGGGGACGGGCCTCTTGCTCGAGAATATTTAACAGCGAAAACTCCTGCCTTTCATTGACGAGAAGCAACTCTAAAGCTCGCGGAGAAAAGGCCAAGGCGGTGATTCTACTTTCACTTACGAAATGTACTCGATGCTCCCAACAAGGATAATCAAGCCCACCATTATTCCAAAAAACATCGATACTGCCATCTTCATTAAGCAGTGCGTAAGCTCGATCCTGAGGTGAAAATCTCCCTTTAAGCGGACGTTGCTCACCCAGGGGAAACGCCCAATCTGCAACCTGCCTTCCTGCTGAAAACTGCATTAGCTGAAGTACCCAGGTGCCTTGCGAGGCCTGGCTGTAATGAGAAAAATTTTGGCCGCAATCTTCCTCAAAAAAACTCAGCTTTTTAACCTCAGCAGGATTCTTTCCCAGCATAGCCACATGATCTATACCACCATTGATGGTAAATTCTTTAAGAGATTGAGGAGTCGAAATATCTACTCTAACATCAAGCCATTCGGCAAAATTCTGCGACCCATAAGCCCCACCATTAAAGCAAGAAATGAGGGAAAAATTCAGCTCATCCCCCTCACCGAGGGCAATGTTGACCGCAAAGATATCGCGCGAATCGCTCAGCAAAACCACAAAGCCTAGTCCTGTGACAAAGGTCGTTATCGGCAGAAGAACAAATGGGCGAGAATGTCGTTTAATCGAGCTGTCTTGCCTGATTTCCAAATTCGGCAGCTTAGCAATAATAGCAGCCGCGTAAAGAAGCTGCTGCTTAGGCAAAGACTCTCCAGCGAGAATGAAACAGAGAGCTTCTTTATCATCTTTCGTGATAACACCCAGATTACCCCTCTCGTCAAAAGCCACGGAACAGGGTTGTAGTGAGTTAGTTTCTAGCAATCCATTAAGATCATAGACTCTCCCCTGCTTTAAAAGACCTTGCCAAACAGTAGGCTCATTCCCCCTATGATGAAAAGAGCTATGCTGGGGAAGCAAAACTGAACCTATCCTCTTTTCATATTTATTTTGTGGAGAGGCAAATTGCTTCGCTCTCCATGCCTCGCGAAGCGGGGTAGTTACTGGGTGTAGAGCAGTCATGCTATTAACAGGACCGGTGGAAGAGGCGGCCGCAAGAAGATGCTTAGCCCAGAGGGCAGCTACTAAAATCATAGTTTTTAGCACGTTATAATCCTTAGGCAAGGATTTTTCTCAAACGCTGAGAACGAGATCCTCGAGTAGTATGACAAATCACCAAATCTCTAGAGAGAGCCTTAGGAGGAAAGCTGGTGTCTTGTCAATCGAATACGACCTCCTCACGGCAATGCACTTCAAATAGGCGCTGTTGCCATCAAATCCCCAATTCTTCACTCAGCTCATGCTGGAGATCCAAGAGAATTTTTTTACGTTTCTCAGGAGTTGCCGCGGCATTTTTTTCGCTAAGGGCAGCAGGATCTAAAAGATAATCGTCTCCAAATATAGATGCTTTCATAGTTTTTAGGTTTATACCCATCGTGTTTTGGCCTGCAACTGTGTTGCTCATCAAAAACCGATGGGTATATATGCCTGTTACGATAACTCCCATCATAGCTCATCTAAGAAATCTCGTCGAGGTGTTCATTGACATGGTGGTGAAGGCAACCGTCCTTGGACAAGGATTTTGTGTTTACCCTTGGCAATGACCAAGTAAAAAGAGATGGATGGAGCTCTGCTGGACGAAGATATCATCGTAGTGAAAAAGAAGATTACATTCTTCTTCATGCTTGTTTTCCAGGTGATACGAATAGGCGAGATCTTTTTCCAACAAAAAATTATTCCGACGAGCATTGGCTATTTTTAGGATCTCCTCACGTGCACGAGCTACTTGGCCGTCGTCGAAGTAGTGACCAATTAAATTTCGGCAAGCATCAAGATTGGCAGGGGAGAGGCGACAGGCAAGCAACGACCAGCTTTTGCTCTCTTCTGCCTCAAAAGCAAGGATTTTTGCCAAGGTAAGCCCGAAGCTACTGAGGCTCAGAAGAGCAAGACCCAGGAGAGCAAGCCTCTTCTCTCGCCCTCGCAAAATAAAAATAGTTGTTGCCCCATAGTAAGCAGGAACATGACTCGCCAAAATATATGCACCTACCATCGCGGTGCTTAAATATGAAAATGCCATTGCCATGGGGAACTGAAATAAATTTTGTACGATCAACACCACCAAGGCTGCATAACAATAAGCAAGCGCAGAGCTGCCTGGGGAAAAAAAATTTTTTCTCGCGTACCACAGCATGCTCAGCAGTAACAAAAGTCCCGGAATAACAACCTGAATTCCCTCTTCACAGCCCCACAGTAGCAAAGTTGAATGGGGCGTTGATTGAGTCCACTGTTCCCAAAAAGCTGGAAAAACAGAACGCTGATCGTAGGCTAAAATAGCATATTCATAGTTGCTGGTTCCCACTCCAAAGGGATGATCTACCCATAAATCGAGAGCATCACTCAGCAGACGTAGACGTTGGGATGAAGAAGGGGCCTTGCTGGTAACGAGCAAATTTGCTCCGGAAGCAAGCACTCCCGGAGCGGCAGAATTCTCGCGATGCATCCACCCCACCCCCGTCGGGGGGCCTAAGAAATAGGTCGCACTGGCAATCAGCAGGAGAGCGCCCATGCTTATAAAGCATATTTTTTTGATGGGGGGCGCTTGTTTCCAAAGAAAAAGTAGCACGAGAGCCGAAAAAATACCCAGACTGACTGATCTACATACCGAAAAATAGATATAGGCCAAGGAAAGCGCGGCGGCAATGCTTGAAATAGCTTGTTCTCTGGGGCTTCGATTTGCCAAGCTCAGGAGATAAAGCTGAAAAACAAAGCAAATTCCAACATACTCGGCGCTCATATTAATATTGCCAAAAGGCCCAGCCATGATTTGCGGCGAAGCTAAAAAAAGTGGGGAACCATAGAGCAATTCGCTATAAGCAAAAACATGAAAGAGCAACACCCCTCGTTCACTGTAATAGGCAATCTCTGTTAGAGAATCAGGGAATTTTTTGCAGTAATTGAAGAAAAAAATCAACATCACCACAAAAAAAATCCGCTCGCTATGTACCTGTTCGAGGATAAAATGGCGATGGACAAAAAAATTGACTAGCAGTGCACCCACCAGGACAAGTCCAGCAATTACCATAGGCTTGGGAAAAAGGGGAAGAATTATTTCCTTCCTCGCCAGCAAACGCAGGCCGGCAAGCAGGGCGAGCAAAGAGAAAACAGCCCATTTCGGGCTTATATACAAGTCCCTAAAGTAAAAAGAAAAAGAAAGTGGAATTACAAAAAAACCTAAAAATAAAATCAATTGATCTAATGATCTCATCTTCATAAAAAACCATTATGCGGCGGTGACGTCTCATGGTAGACTAGAATAAACAAACTCAAATAGAAAGGATTAAAAAATGCTGAAGATTCTTTTATTCTCACTCGTTATAGTTTCCTGTCAGAGTGCTGAGAAAGCTGAGAAAAAAGAAAGCGAGAAGCATCACGCCAAGATAAAACGAAGTAATCTCTATGGGTCAGGTCACCAAGATTACCGAAATTACCGGGACTACAACAAAGATAATCACGATAGAGACAACCATTCCACTCCCAGCTATTGAATGCTTTCTCTATAATTTATGGCTTTGACCCGCTGCCCAGTGGGTAATTAGATTTTACTGAAAAAGGGCGCCTCCCCCGGTGTCCTTTTTCAGCAAAATCTAGTTAGTCGCTGGCGCGAAATAGCATATTTCGTGCCGCGACGTGTCCTGAGGAGCAAAGCGACGAAGGATCTGTCACGTGATATCCGGATGTTATGTGAAAGA